>DASTZX010000409.1:0-3147 GCA_035764045.1 Xanthobacteraceae bacterium
CACATGATTCCGCATGCGGCGGCGGAAGCGATTGCAGCTGAAATCGAGCGATTGGCGGTGGACAGCAGCGTCTATTCGCCGACCTGCTCCTGCCCCACATAGGCGATGCGCAGCATGTTGGTGGCGCCGGGCGTCCCGAGCGGCACGCCGGCGACGATGATGACGCGCTCGCCCGCCCGGGCAAAACCCTCGCGGAAGGCCATGCGGCAGGCGCGGTCCACCATGTCGTCCTGGTCGTGCGCGTCCTCGGCGACGACGCAATGCACGCCCCAGACCGCGGCGAGGCGGCGGCCGGTCGCCACATTGGGCGAGATCGCGACGATCGCCGGGCCTGGGCGCTCGCGCGCAACCCGCAGCGCGGTCGCGCCCGAGGAGGTCCAGCAGACGACGGCCGAGAGGTCGAGCGTCTCTGCGATCTGGCGCGAGGCGGCCGCGATCGCATCGGCGCCGGTTGCCTCCGGCTCGGTGCGCTGGGCGTGGATGATCGACCGGTAGGTCGGGTCGCGCTCGACCTCCTCGGCGATGCGGTTCATGGTGGTGACCGCTTCCACCGGATACTGGCCGGAGGCCGATTCGGCCGACAGCATCACGGCGTCGGCGCCTTCGAAGATCGCAGTCGCGACGTCGGAGACCTCGGCGCGCGTCGGCACCGGGCTCGCGATCATCGACTCCAGCATCTGGGTCGCGACCACCACCGGCTTGCCGGCGGCCCGCGCGGCGCGCGTGATCTGCTTCTGCACGCCGGGCACCTTCTCGAGCGGCATCTCGACGCCGAGATCGCCGCGCGCGACCATCAGGGCGTCGGTGATGTCCATGATGTCGCCGAGCCGCTGCACGGCCTGCGGCTTCTCGATCTTCGACATGACGGCAGCGCGCCCGCGCGTGATCTTCTTGGCCTCGGCGATGTCCTCCGGCCGCTGAATGAAGGAGAGCGCGATCCAGTCGACGCCGGCGTCAAGCGCGGCTTCGAGGTCGGTGCGGTCCTTCGGGGTGAGCGCCGTGGCCGGGATCGTGGTGTCGGGCAGGCTCACGCCCTTGCGTGCCGAGAGCCGTCCGCCGACCTCGACGCGGGTGACGGCCCGCTCGGGCGAGGCCTCGACTGCGGTCAGCCTGATCTTGCCGTCGTCGAGCAACAGCGTGTGGCCGGGCTCGAGCGCGGCGAGGATCTCCGGATGCGGCAGGTGCACGCGGCTCGCGTCGCCCGGCGCCGGATCGGAATCGAGCGTGAAGGTTGCGCCCGCCGCGAGCATCACCGCGTCGGAGGAGAAGGCGCCGACGCGCAACTTCGGCCCCTGCAGGTCGACGAGTATTCCGATCGGGCGGCCGTGATTCTTCTCCACCTCGCGGATCGCGCGCACCAAGGTGCGCATGCGGTCCGGCGGCGTGTGGCTCATGTTGATGCGAAAGACGTCCGCGCCCGCCGCAAACAGCCGCTCGATCTGTGCCGGCTCTGACGACGTCGGACCGAGCGTTGCAAGGATCTTGGTGCGGCGCTGCCGTCTCATCGGGGGCTCATCTGCTGCAACGGGGCGAATTGCTGCGCCGGAGCCTGGCGCCCGGGCGCCGGCGGCTGCGAGGTGCCCGATCTGGTCTCGCTCGACTCGGTGAGCTGCACGGTCCAGTCGGCCTGATCGCCGGTGTCGACCTCGAAGAAGCCGGTGCGATCATAGCCGTGTGCGAGGCAGTCGCGAATCTCGCGGATCATGAACTCCTTGTCGCGCGTGCACATGAAGGCCTGGCCCGACCATTCGCCGCCATGATCGTAGTCGACGGCGTAGATGTAGTAATAGCGCGAGGACAGCGCACCGCGCAGCAGCACCTCGCAGCCGCTGCGTCCGGCCAGGTTCCACCAGCCTTCGGTCGCCCAGCCGTCCTTGTCCTTGTAGCCGATCGCGACGCCGACCCGGCTGCCCGTGTTGTTGCACACGCGGAAATCGGCGCTGGCCGGCGTGGCCGGCAGCACGGGCGCGGCCGCACAGGTCGCGAGGACGAAGGCGCGGCGCGCGGCGCGTCGCCACGTCGCGATGGTGTGTCCTCGGCTCATGCCCGGCGGATGCAATGGCGGATCACGGTCTGTCGACGAGAATGGCGCGGAAATCATTGATGTTGGTGGCAGTCGGCCCGGGCGTCAGCAGATCGCCGAGATGGCCGAAAAAGCCGGTCGAATCGTTGTCGGCAAGAAAGGCGGCAGGATCGAGGCCGCGGCTGCGCGCCCGGATCAGCGTGGTCTCGTCGATCAGGGCGCCGGCCGGATCGTCCGCGCTGCCGGCGCCGCCATCGGTGCCGTCGGTGTCGCCGGCGAGGGCCGCGATGGCGGGAGCGCCGGCGAGCGCGGCCGCGAGCGCGAGCGCATATTCCTGGTTCGGCCCGCCGCGCCCGCGGCCCTTCAGCGTGACGGTGAGCTCGCCGCCCGACAGGATCACGGCGCGGCGGCCCTGCGCCTGCAGGTCGCGGGCGAGTTGCGCATGCGCGGCGGCGACGTCGCGCGCTTCGCCCTCGACGCGATCGCCGAGAAAGACCGGCTCCCATCCGGCGGCCGCGACCTTGCGCTCGACCGCGCGAAACGCGTCCGCGGGGCGCGCCACGAGGTGGAATTCGCTGCCGGCGAAGACCGGATCCCCCGGCTTGGGACTCTCGTTGGCCGGATCGTCGAGCGCGCGCACGGCCGCAGGCGGAAGATCGAGGCCGCGGCGCGCGACGATCGCGCGCGCGTCGGCGAGTGTCGTCGGGTCCGGCACCGTCGGGCCTGAGCCGATCACGGCCGGATCGTCGCCCGGCACGTCGGAGATCGCGAGCGTCACCACCCGCGCCGGATGGGCGTGCGCGGTGAGCCGGCCGCCCTTGATGCGCGAGAGATGCTTGCGCACGGTGTTCATCTCGCCGATCGCGGCGCCGGACTTGAGCAGCGCGCGCGTGATCGCCTGCTTTTCCGCGAGCGCGAGGCCGGGGGCCGGCGCGATCCAATTCGCGGAGGCGCCGCCCGAGACCAGCACCAGCACCAGGTCGCCCTCGCGCGCAGCGTCGGCGAGTGCAAGCGCGCGCGTGGCGGAATCGACGCTCGCCTGATCCGGCACCGGATGGCCGGCCTCGATCACCGGCAGGACCCGCGTCGGACGCGCATAGCCGTGGCGCGTGACCGCGAGCCCC
>DASTZX010000410.1:0-37598 GCA_035764045.1 Xanthobacteraceae bacterium
GACGGCTTCGTCGCGCTGCAGAACGGCAAGATGGTCTCGCTGCGCATCCCCTATCCGATGGGCTTCTACGCCAAGGGGCTCGACGCGCGTATCGACGACCCGAACGGCGGCTGGAAGGGCCGCGGCCTGTGGAGCACCAACGGCGACCGCACGCCGTGGCTGGCGGAGAACGGCATGGGCAGCCGCCCGCGCGCCGTGCACATCCAGGTGCGCCCCGATCCGCTCGCGCACTGAGCTTCTTCCCCTCCCCGCTTGCGGGGCGGGGCAGATCGCAGACGTGACCTACAAACGCCTGGCGCAGCCTGCGCCGGGCGTTTCTGCATGCGGAGGACGTTCGGCCTTCTCGTCACCCTCCTCCGTCCCCACGAATGCGGGGCATCCAGTAACCACAAGCGTTTCGGGGATCACTGGATCATCCGCTTGCGCGGATGATGACGCCGAAGCGTTCGGCACTAAATTTGGCGTGCCAGAGCACCTACACCAGCCGGCTCTGCTCGACCGCGGCCTCGATGAACGAGGCGAACAGCGGATGCGGCTCGAACGGGCGCGACTTGAGCTCGGGATGGAATTGGACGCCGACGAACCACGGGTGGTCGTCGTATTCGATGATCTCCGGCAGCACCCCGTCGGGTGACATGCCGGAAAAGCGCATGCCGCGCTGCTCGAGCCGCCCCTTGTAGTTGGTGTTGACCTCGTAGCGATGACGGTGACGCTCCGAGATTTCGGTCGAGCCGTAGATCTGCGCCGCCCGGCTGCCGCGCTGGAGCAGCGCCGGATAGGCGCCGAGCCGCATGGTCCCGCCGAGATCGCTGCCCGCGCCGCGCTTCTGCAGCTCGTTGCCCTTGAGCCATTCGGTCATCAGTCCGACCACCGGGTCCGGCGTCGGCCCGAACTCGGTGGAATTGGCGTCGGCGATGCCGCACAGATTGCGCGCCGCCTCGACCACGGCCATCTGCATCCCGAAGCAGATGCCGAAATAGGGCACCTTGCGCTCGCGCGCGAACTGGGCGGCGCGGATCTTTCCCTCGGCGCCGCGCTGCCCGAATCCGCCCGGCACGAGAATGCCGTTGACGTGCTCGAGGAACGGCGCGGGGTCCTCGCGCTCGAACACCTCGCTCTCGATCCAGTCCAGCTTCACCTTGATCTTGTTGGCGATGCCGCCGTGCGAGAGCGCCTCGATCAGCGATTTGTAGGCGTCCTTGAGGCCGGTGTACTTGCCGATGATCGCGATGGTGACATCGCCTTCCGGATTGCGGACGCGCCCGTTGATCTCCGCCCAACTCTCGAGCGAGGGCGCCCGCGTCGGCTCGATGCCGAAGGCCGCGAGCACCTCGGTGTCGAGGCCCGCCGCGTGATAGGCCTCGGGAACGGCGTAGATGTTGTCGACGTCGCGCGCTTCGATGACGGCGCTTTCGCGCACGTTGCAGAACAGGCCGAGCTTGCGGCGCTCCTCCGGCGGGATCGGCCGGTCGGTACGGCACAGCAGGATGTCGGGCTGGATGCCGATCGAGCGCAGCTCCTTGACCGAGTGCTGGGTCGGCTTGGTCTTGAGCTCACCGGCGGAGGGAATGAAGGGCAGCAATGTCAGGTGGATGTAGATCGCGTGACGGCGTGGCAGCTCGTTGCCCAGCTGACGGATGGCCTCGAAGAACGGCAGGCCCTCGATGTCGCCCACCGTGCCGCCGATCTCGACGAGCACGAAATCGACGCCGTCGTTGCCGTCGCGCACGAAATCCTTGATGGCGTTGGTGACGTGCGGGATCACCTGGATGGTGGCGCCGAGGTAGTCGCCGCGCCGCTCCTTGGCGAGGATTTCCTGGTAGATGCGGCCGGTGGTGATGTTGTCCTGCCGGCTGGCCGGCCGGCCGGTGAAGCGCTCGTAATGCCCGAGGTCGAGGTCGGTCTCTGCGCCGTCGTCGGTGACGAACACCTCGCCGTGCTGGTAAGGCGACATGGTCCCGGGATCGACATTGAGGTACGGGTCGAGCTTGCGCAGCCGCACCTTGTAACCGCGCGCTTGCAGCAGCGCGCCGAGCGCTGCCGATGCGAGACCCTTGCCGAGGGAGGAGACCACGCCGCCGGTGATGAAGATATACCGCGCCATGGGACTCGACATTTAGCGCCCCGAAGTCGATTCGACGAGGGGCAGATGCAAAGATTCTTTGCAGGCCCCAGCCGGGTGCGGGCGGCCGCCGAATTATGCCGCAAATCCAAAACTTTAAGAGGTTGGATCGAACGCTCGCTGCGGCGGCGCGGTAGGCGGCGCGGCAGGCCGAGCGGCCGAAGCCGGCCTATGTCGCGCAATTTGCCGATGTTTTCCCCGAACCGCCGGCCTCATGTGCGTTGCGGCACCGTGCGTGTTGCACGCGCGGTGCACACGTCCGCTCTCAGCCGCGGCACCGCGCCGCGGGGCGCAAATCTCCCGCATCAAATACCAATACCCCCTACCAATCCATTGCCAACTCCCTTATCAATTTGCGATTGGGTTGGGTGATGTCGGCACGATGGGCACAGACCCCATCGGCCCCCTCAGTTGCGGCAGGAGGAAGCATTGAGTTTGTCTCACGGGCCCGGCCATGCGCTGCGGGTCCTCGTACGCAAGCGTGATTTCTACGCGGGCGGGCTGATGATCCTGTTCGGACTGATCATGTCCCTCAAGGGTCCGACCTATCAGCTCGGGACCTTGATGCACATGGGCCCCGGCTTTCTGCCCACCGCGCTCGGCGTGGTGCTGATCTTTCTCGGTGTGACGATCGCGGCCAGCGCGACGACCGTTCCGGAAGGAGAGGATGAGGACATCCTTCCGCCGGAGCCGCAATGGTTCGCCTGGGCCTGCATCTTGGCGAGCCCGGTGGCATTCATCATCTTCGGCTCTTATGGCGGGCTCGCACCCGCCACCTTCGCCTGCGTCTTCGTCGCCGCGCTCGGTGACAAGAAGGCGACGTGGATGGGCTCAATCCTTCTGGCGTTGCTCATCATGGTCTTTGGCGTCCTGCTCTTCCACTTCGTGCTGCAAATTCCGATGCCCGTTTTGAAATTCTTCGGATGGAGCATCCTGTGATTACGACCGCCCTCACGGATCTGTGGTACGGCTTCGGGGTCGCGCTCGAGCCGCAAAACTTGATGTGGTGCTTCCTCGGCGTGCTGATCGGCAACATGGTCGGCGTGCTGCCGGGCATGGGCCCGCTCGCCACCATATCGATCCTTCTGCCGCTCACCTTCGGGATCAAGCCGGTCGGCGCCATCCTGATGCTCGCCGGCGTGATGTACGGGGCGCAGTACGGCGGGGCGATCTGCTCGATCCTCCTCAATCTGCCATGTCACCCGCCACACGCGGTGACATGTCTAGACGGATACCCAATGACCAAACAGGGACGCGGCGGCGTAGCGCTCGGCGTCACTGTGTTTGCCTCCTTCGTCGGCGCCTCGTGGGGCATCACCGAGATGGTGTTCCTGTCGCCGGTCCTCGTGCGGGTCGCGTTGCAGTTCGGCCCGGCGGAAATCTGCTCGCTGATGTTGCTCGGCCTCTTGGCCGGCTCGACGCTGGCGCGCGGCTCGCCGCTCAAGGGCGTGGCGATGACCGTGCTGGGTCTGATGATCGGCATCATCGGCTCGGACATCGAGACCGGCGCCGAACGCTTCACCTTCGGGCTGACCGAGCTCGATGACGGCGTGGAGCTGGTCGCGCTCGCCCTCGGCCTGTTCGGCATGGCCGAGTTCATGAACAGCGTCAATCAGCAGGCGGAGATCAACACCAAGTACACCAATGTCCGTCTGCGTGACATGCGGCCCAGCCGCGAGGACATCAGGCGGTCGATCTTCCCGATGCTGCGCGGCACGATCGTCGGCAGCCTGTGCGCGCTCATTCCGGGCACCGGTCCGACCATCGCGTCGTTCGTCGCCTACGCGACCGAGAAGAAGGTCTCGCGCACGCCGGAGAAGTTCGGCACCGGCATGATCGAAGGCGTCGTCTGCCCCGAGACCTCGACCCACTCCTCGGTCCAGGGCGACTTCATCCCGACCATGAGCCTCGGCATTCCGGGCGACGCCGTCATGGCGCTGCTGCTCGGCGCGCTGATGATCCAGGGCATCGTGCCGGGACCGCAGCTCATCAGCCAGCACCCTGACATCTTCTGGGGCCTGGTCGCGAGCTTCTGGGTCGGCAACATCCTGCTCGTGCTGCTCAACGTCCCGCTGATCGGCATCTGGGTGAAGATGCTGACCATTCCGTACAGGTTCCTCTATCCGAGCGCGATGTTCTTCGTGTGCATCGGCGTGTACGCGGCCAACAACGACATGTTCCAGGTCGGTGAGGTCCTCGTCATCGGCATACTCGGTTATGTCCTGTTGCGGCTCGGCTTCCATCCCGCGCCGATCCTGCTCGGCTTCGTGCTCGGGCCGCGGTTCGAGGAGAACTTCCGCCGCGCCATGTTGATCTCGCGCGGCGACATCCTGGTGTTCCTCGAGCGGCCGATCAGCGCGGTGTTCATCGCGCTGTGCGCCATCCTGATCCTCGGACAGCTCTACTTCCGGCTGTTCAAAGGCGGCAAGAAGACCTCCGGCGGCGAGGTCGAGCAACCGCTCGCCGCGGAGTGACGGCGGCGGCCGCGCGCCGCCGTCCACGCTAGGCAAAACCAGACGCACACGGCCGGGCTCGCGCCCGGCCGTTGTTTTTTGGTCTGCTTGGCCGGGCTCGCGCCCGGCCGTGGTGTTTTGGTCTGCTTGGGGAAGCCGCGTTACTTGGACTGCGGCACCTCGGGGCCCGACGGAGCGGCGGGTGCGGCCGGGGCATTCGGCTGCTGCTGCGGCGCGCCGCCGCGCAGCTGGTCGAGCACGCCGCCCCCTCCACTGCTCCCGCCCGGTGCGGGCGCCTGGATGATCGAGGTCGGCGCACGGCCATGCCCGGCGATGATCGACAGCACCAGGCTGGTGATGAAGAACCCGGCCGCCAGGATGGCGGTCGCGCGGGTGAGCACGTTGGCGGTGCCGCGGCTGGTCATGAAGCCGCCGGTCGAGCCGATGCCGAGGCCGCCGCCCTCCGACTTCTGCAGCATGATCACCCCGATCATGGCGAGGACCAGCATCAGATGGATCACGATCAAGACCGTGTGCATTGCATCCGTCCGTTCAAACCCCAGGCACCGGCCGCCGGGACCGGTCCGAGCATCTTTCATATGGGGTGCCGGCGGGTGTCTACACGATCCCGCGATACATTGCCACCCTGGCTCGCCCCTGGCCGGACGCGCCCGGTCGCGCTGCGGCGCCCGGCAGCCGCGACGCCCTCGGCTCAATGACCTTTCGGTGTCATTTCAGGGTCGCCAGGTAGGCGACGACGTCGTCGACATCCTTGGCGTCGGGCACCCCGCCGAACGGCATGCGGTTTCCCGCCACCTTGGCCTGGGGATCGGCAATGAACTGGCGCAGGTTCCCCTCGTCCCACACCAGATTGGCGCGTCGCATCGGCCCCGAATAGCGGAAATCGCTGAGCGAGGCCGAATGGCGCCCCACCACGCCCTTGAGGCTTGGGCCGAGGGCGTCGGGCTTCTCCGTGTGGCAGGCCGCGCAGGCGCGAAAGACCTCCTGGCCGTGCGCGACATCGGCCGCCGCAGCGGGCCCGGCACCGAGCGCGGCCGCAGCGGCAACGAGGACGAAAGATGGCTTGCGGATGAGCCTCATGGCTGCGGTCAGGATCATGCGTGAACCAGCGCTCCGGGGTTCTTGAGGTACTGCGTCGTGATGGCGTTGGCCGCCCAGTAGGCGAGCGCGCCGACTGTTCCGGTCGGGTTGTAGCCGTGCTGCTGCGGGAACACCGAGGCCCCGAGCACGAACAGATTGTGCGCGTCCCAGGCCTGCAGGTAGCGGTTCACGACGCTCGATTTCGGATCCGCGCCCATCATCGTGCCGCCGGTATTGTGGGTCGACTGGTACGGCACGATGGTGAAGTTCTTCGGCCGATTGTGCATCTCGTAGTGCGTCGGGTTCATCGCCTTGATGATTCCCTCGAGCTTGGTCAGCAGGTAGCGCGACATCTTGTGGTCGTTCTCGGTGCCGTTGTAGGTAAGCCGGATCAGCGGCCGCCCGAGCGCATCCTTGTAGGTCGGGTCGAGGTCCATGAAGTTCTTCGCATTGGAATAGACCGAGCCCTGCGTGTTGAAGCGGGCGAAGTGGTGATACCACTTGACGGTCGCGCGCTTCCATTCCGAGCCCCAGCGCGGAGTGCCGTGCGGCACGGCGCGGCCCGCCATAGGCGGCGCGGCGGCCGACCCGCACGAGAAATAACCGCCGCCGAAGAAGCCGAGACCGGCGTGGTCGAAGTTCTCGCCGTTGAAGTCGTCGATGCACACGTTCATCCCGGCACTTCCGATGAACGGGTTCCACTCCTTGTCCTCGAAAAAGGCCGCTGCGCCTGCTTCGAACTGATACGCATAGTTCTTGCCCACGACGCCTTTTCGGGTCGTCGGGTCATAGGGCTCGCCGATCCCGGCCAGCAGCAGCTGATGGGTATTGCCGAACACGTAGGACGACAGCACGACGATATTCGCCGGCTGCTCGAACTCCTCGCCCGTGCGCATGTCGGTATAGACGACGCCCGTCGCCTTCCGGGCCGCCTTGTCATAGACGATCCGACTGACGAAGGCGCGCGTGCGCAGCTCGAATTTCGATTCCGTCCGCAACGCCGGCATCACCGTCGTGTTGGCCGACGCCTTCGCATTGGTCTCGCACGCAATACGGTTGCAGAAGCCGCAGTATTCGCATCGCCCGATGTGAGCGCCCTCCGTGTTCACATAGGGCGCGCTCGAGATCGACACCGGCAGCGGGAACGGATGGTATCCGAGGCTCTTCGCCGCATCGGCGAAGATCAGTCCCGGGGCCGAGGACTTGATCGGCTTGTTGGGATAATCGCTGCTGCGCGGCCCTTCGAAAGGGTTGCCGCCCGGCATGATCTTGCCGCGCAGATTGCCGGCCTGACCGGAAACGCCGCACAGCTTGTCGAAACGGTCGTAGAACGGCTCGATCTCGTCATAGCTCACCGGCCAGTCCTGGATCGTCATGTCGTCGGGGATCGACTTCGCGCCGTACTTCTCGCCGATCGTGCTGCGGATGCGGAAATCCGCCGGCAGGAAGCGCCAGTGCAGGCCGCCCCAGTGGATGCCGCTGCCGCCCACGCCCTCCCCGGGCAGAAACGCTCCCCAGCGCCGGACCGGAAGCGCCATCTCCTCGGGCTCGTTGCGGAATGTGATCGTATCGATCGAATTGTCCTGCATCAGCTCGAGGCGGCCCGCGTAGCGCAGCTCGTCGCGAATGCCGGGAAGGATGAAATCCTCGCGCGGCTGGCGATCCGGCCCGCGCTCGAGCCCGACCACCGTGAGCCCGGCCTTGGTGAGCTCGCGCGCCATGACGGCGCCCGTCCACCCCATGCCGATCATGACGGCATCGACTTCCTTGAGCTTCGTTGCCATCCGTCCCTCCCCTCACGAAAAGTCCGCGATCGAGCGCGGCGGCGCGACGTAGCGCTTGTTCCGATACTGATCGACCTTGTCGGCATAGGTCGCCGGCAGGCCCGGGTAGCCGAGCATCTGCCAAGCCACCTTGTTGCGGTTGCCGCCATACATCGGGTCGGAGAAGAAGCCTTCCATCACGACCGCGAGCACCCGGTTGGCGAACGCCGTCGCCGAGAAGTGCTCGAACTTGGCCTTTCCGTCCTCCATTTGCTTGAGCGCAGCGGCGCGGTCTGCGGGCGAGAGCTGATCGAACGCCTTGCCGTAGGTCTTGCCCGACCATTCGTTGGCGGCCACGATGCCGGCGGCGAAATATTCGCGCGGCGTGAGCGCAAGCTGATAGCCCTGCTCGGGCTTGCCGCGCCGGAACGGACCGGCGCGGTACATTTTTGCCCCCGCCCCGTAGGCGCCCGCGAGCTGCCGGTCGATGTAGGTGACCACCCCGCAGTCGGTGCCCGACGGCGAGAGCTCGTCGGCCGGAATGATGGTGTCGGCCATGGCCGACAGGAACGCGACCTCGGTCGCGGTCAGGGTGAGATAGGTCTCCGGCTCGCTGCTGGGAGCCGGCTGGGGCGCGGGCGCGGCGACCGCAGTCTGGGCGTCGGCAGGGGCCGGCGATCCCAGCCCGGCGGCGACGGTTGCGCCGGCAAGCCCGGCGCCGAGCAGGAATCGTCGGCGCGGCAGTGTCTCGTCCGCCATGGCATCCTCCCGAGCTGCGCGGATTGAGGCCCGCGCTGTGCGTGTTCGGGCGACTGTAGAGCATTTTGCGGAAAAGTGGCCACCGGTTTTCGGTGAGCCCGGGTTGAGCGCAGCGCGTAGCCCGATGGAGCGACCGCGCCTTCGCTCGCTTTGCGAGTCCGCCGAAGCGCGGAGCGCATAGGCGGAAGCGAAATGGGAGGATATCCTTCGCCGGGCCATCGGAGGGCGAGCACATGGGCAAGGGGCACCACGACAAGGTCGCCGTCATCACCGGCGGCGCGAACGGCATCGGCCAGGCTTTCGCCAAACGGCTCGCCGAGGACGGCGCCCATGTTGCGATCGCCGATCTCGCACCGGCCGAGCAGACCGCAAGGCTCGTGAGCGCTGCCGGGCGCGACGCGCTCGCCTGCACATGCGACGTCTCCTCGCCCGAGCAGGTCGCCGCCATGGCGAAAACGGTCGAGGATCGCTTTGGCCGCTGCGACATCCTCATCAACTGCGCCGGCATCTTTCCCCAGCAGGACTTCGACACGATGACGTTCGCGGAGTGGCGGCGCATCCTGTCCGTCAATCTGGACAGCGTCTTTTTGTGCTCGTCCGCCTTCGTGCCCGGGATGAAGCGCCGCCAATGGGGCCGCATCGTCAACATGGCGTCGAGCACGCTCGGCTCGGTGGTCACCGGCTTCGTGCACTACGTGTCGAGCAAGGGCGGCATCGTCGGCTTCACCCGTGCGCTCGCCTCCGAGCTCGGGCCGCACGGCATCACCGTCAATGCCATCTCGCCGGGCCTGACGCGCACTCCGGGCACGGTGGCGCGCAAGCCGCGCCCCGGCCTCGCCAGCATGGATGAGGAGTTCGCCCAGATCGCGACCTTCCAGGCGATCCGGCGCCCGGAAGTGCCCGAAGACCTCGTCGGCGCCATGTCATTCCTCACCAGCGACGACGCAGCGTTCATGACCGGTCAGACGCTCAACGTGGACGGCGGACGCGTGCGGACGTAGTGTACATTTCGTCATGGCCGGGCATAGCCGTTCGAAGAACGGCGTCGCTTCGCCTGCCTATGTCCCGGCCATCCACGTCTTCCTTGTCGAATCGCGGCAAGACGTGGATGCCCGCGACAAGCGCGGGCATGACGACGCAGGCGTGTCTTCAAATCCCCAGGTACCGCGACTTGATCGCGTCGTTCGCCCAGAGCTCCGCCGGCGGCGCCGAGTAGACCACCCGGCCCTTGCTCATCACGTGCACGTAGTCGACGAGCTTGAGCGCGAGCGCGGCGTTCTGCTCGACGAGAAGAATGGAGAGGCCCTCCTGCCGCAGCTTGCCGATCGCCTCCCACACGCCCTGGATGATGATCGGCGCCAGGCCCTCGGAGGGCTCGTCCATGATCAGGCAGTCCGGATTGGTCATCAGCGCACGGCCGATGGCGAGCATCTGCTGCTCGCCGCCCGAGAGGGTGCGCGCGCGCTGGCGGCGCCGCTCGCGCAGGCGCGGAAAGAGCCGGTAGACGCGCTCGATGGTCCAGCCATGGCGATCCTGGCTGCGCTCGGCGACCACGAGGTTCTCCTCCACGCTCAGGGTCGGAAACACGCGCCGGCCCTGCGGCACCAGCCCCATGCCGCTGCGCACCGTGTCGAACGAGGCGATTTGCGTGATCTCGGCGCCCTTGAACACGACCCGCCCGCGGCGCGGCGGCACGAAGCCGACGATCGAGTTCACCAGCGTGGTCTTGCCGACGCCGTTGCGGCCGAGCAGCCCGAGGATCTGCCCCGGCTCGAGGGTGAGCGAAAGGCCCTGCAGCACATAGGCGTCGCCGTAATAGGTGTGGATGTCCTGGACCTCCAAGATCGCCATGGCGCCGCCTCGGTCCCTTCAGCCCGTCCCCAGGTAGATTTCCTGCACCCGGCTGCTGCTGCGGATGTGCTCGGGCCGCCCGGTCTCGAGGATCTCGCCGAAGTGCAGCACCGAGATCTGGTCGGTGACGCCGAACACAACGTCCATGTCGTGCTCGATCAGCAGGATCGCGAGAGTGCGGTCGAGCCGCATGAGGAATTTCGCCATGTCCTGCGACTCGCCGGACGAGAGTCCGGCGGCCGGCTCGTCGAGCAGCAGGATCTTCGGGTCGCTGGCGAGCCCGAGGACGATCTCCAGCTGCCGCTGCTCGCCATGCGAGAGGTGGCGCACCTCGACGTGGCGGCGATCCTGGAACGCCGCCTGCTCGAGCAGCCGCTCGGCCTTCTCGTACACGTCGCGATATGACGACATGAAGCGCCAGGCGACGAACTTCGATCGCCGCACGCCTTTGATCCCGAGCAGCACGTTGTCGAGCACGGTGAGCCGCGGAAACAGGCTGGTGATCTGGAACGTGCGCGCCATGCCGAGCGCCACCCGCCGATGGCTCGGCCATTGGGTGACGTCGCGGCCGAACAGCAGGACCTTGCCGGCGCTCGCCGGCAGGATTCCGGTGATGACGTTGAACAGCGTCGTCTTGCCGGCGCCGTTCGGGCCGATGATCGCCTTGCGGTCGCCGGGCAGGATCGTGAGGTTGACCCCGCGCACGGCGTGCAGCCCGCCGAAACTCCGGCAAAGGCCGACGAGCTCGAGAACGGGCTTGGCGCCGCTCTCGTGGATCTGCTGGTTCACGCGCGCGTCCATGCTGTGAGGAAGGCGCCGGGGCCGCGCACGACCCCGGTCGCTGCGGCGATCGACTACTCGCAGAACTTACAGGGCGGGAAGTCGCGGCTGTAGACCGGCTGCTTGAGGAAGGCGGCCTTGTCGTACTTCCAGAACTGGCCGACGTTCGGATAGGTCTTGATGACCGTGTTCCACAGCTCGGCCTTGTCGTAGCCGAACATCTTCTTCTTCTCGACCTTCTTGATGTAGATGTTCTGGATCGGGTTGCGCATGTCGTCGAGGCTCACCGGACCACGCACGGCGTCGAGCTTGATGCCTGCCATGAGCTTGATGAACTGCTCCGGCCCCGGCCACTTGCCGCCGGCCTTCTTCATCGCCTCGTCGATCCACTGCCCGGTCGTATAGTCGGTCTCCGAGTAATACGACGGGACCTTGTTGTACTTGGCGCGGTAGGCCTTCACGAAGGCCGCATTCTTCGGCGTGTCGAGCGCCGCGCTGTACATCAGCGACGACACGTGGCCGATCACCTCGTCGCCCATCGAGGGCAGCACGAACTCGTCATAGCTCGTGCCGCCGCCGATCACCGGCTTGGTGTTGCCGGAGGCGGCGAGCTGCTTGGGCAGCTGCAGCGACATCGGCCCCACCATCAACGTGAAGATCGCATCCGCGTCCGTCTTCAGCGTCGGGATATAGGGTCCGAAATCCTTGGTGCCGATCGGCGGCCAGATCTTCTGTATGATCTTGCCGCCGCAATCTTCGAATGCCTTCTGGAACCCGCCGACCACCTCGTAGCCGAAGGCGTAGTCGGCGGCGATCACGGCGATCTTCTTGTAGCCCTGATCGCACGCCCACTGGCCGAACGGATGGCTCGGCTGCGAGCTCGTCCAGCCGGTGCGGATGAAATACGGATACTTGTCGAGCTGGCGCTGGGTGAGATCGTCCGCCGCCGCGACCGGGGAGATGTAGAGCGTCTTCTCGCTGGTGCTCACCGGGGCGAGCGCGTAGCCGGTCGAGGCCAGCAGTCCGCCGACGAGCATGTGCACCTTGTCCTGCAAGACCAGCTTGCGGGCCTTGGTGACGGCGACATCGGGCTTGCCCTGCTCGTCCTCGACGATGAATTTCACCTGCGCGCCGCCCAGCTTGTTCTTGACCTGGTCGAGATACATCTGGAAACCGTCGACCATGTCCTTGCCGACGGCGGCGAAAATGCCGGTCGTTGGGGCGAGAAAGCCGATGCGCAACTCGTCCGCGCCGGCGGGCGCGGACGGGCTCGCGGTGAGCGCGACAGCGCCCAGCAGAATCGGACTGAACCTGCGTAGCAATGCACCTGTCATGTCCTGTCTCCTTGTCACCGACTTGCCGCTCTGTTCTTCGTTGCCTCCGATTACGATGCCGCCGGCACGATCGTCTCCGCGTCCTGCCGCTTGGCGACGTCGCTCCGCCGCCCGATGCGTTGCGGAAGCCCCATCAACCCGCTCGGCAGATAGAAGATCGTCAGCACGTAGACGCCGCCCAGCACGTACTGCCACCACGGCACCAGCGTGCTGAGGTATTCGCGAATCGCGACGACGATGAAGGCGCCGATCACGCCGCCGACCAGCGTGCCGGCGCCGCCGAGCACCGCCATCAGCAGCGCATCCACCGACGTCGTCAGCACCACGTTGTCGGGGCTGACGATGCCGGCCGTATGCGCCCACAGCACGCCGGACAGCCCCCCGAAGGCGCCCGCGATGACGAAGGCGATGTATTTGTGCAACCACGTATTGTAGCCGAGGATCTTCATCCGCAGCTCGCGTTCGCGGATCCCCTTGAGGCTCGATCCGAACGGCGAGCGCACCAGGACGTACATCGCGAGCAGCGACAGCGCGAAGATCGCCAGCACCAGGTAGAAGAAGGTGACCTCGTTCGACAGGTCGATGCCGAACCGCGGGCGGACGCCGAGATTGATGCCGTTGTCGCCGCCGGTGAGCGAATTCCACCGATAGGCCAGGCCCCAGACGCATTGGCCGAGCGCGAGCGTGATCATCAGGAAGTAGACGCCGCTGGCGCGGATCGCGAGCAGGCCGAACACGGCGGCGAGCGCCGCGCCGAGCAGCATGCCGAAAACGACGACGAGCCAGAAATCGAACCCAAGCCCGAACTGGTATTTCGTTGCCAGGATCGCCGTCATGTAGGCGCCGATCCCGAGATAGGCGGCCTGGCCGAGCGAGGCGAGGCCGGTGAAGCCGAGCAGAATGTCGAGGCTCATCACCAGGATCGAGAACGCCAGCGCGCGCGTCGCGAGCAGGATCACGAACGAGCTTGTGAACGGCACGACGATCGCGAGCGCCGCGATCGCCGCGATCACCGCCCAGACTTTGAGCCGGCTCGTCATCGAGGTGCGCTCACTCCCGCCCGAAGAGCCCGGTGGGCTTGATCGCGAGGATCAGCGCCATCGGTGCGTACAGCGTGAAATAGGAGATCTCGGGAAACAGCGCCTTGCCGAAATTGTCGGCAAGCCCGACCAGCAGCGCGCCGATCGCCGCTCCGCCCAAGCTCCCCATGCCGCCGATGATGACCACCGCGAAGGCGAGCGGCAGGATCTCGAAGTCCAGGCCGGGATAGACGCCGAGGAAGGCGCCGCCGATCACCCCGCCGAGCGCCGCCAGGAACGCGCCGAGCGCGAAGATGAACATGGAGATGCGCGAGGTGTCGATGCCGACGCCGCGCGCCATCTGCGCGTCGTCGACGGTCGCGCGCACCATGGCGCCCATGCGGGTCTTTTCCATCGCCAGCCACAGCGCGAGGCCGATCACCGCGGCCGTGACGATCATGAAGATGCGATAGAGCGGCAGGAAGAGCCCGCCGATGACCACGCTCTTGGCGAGAAACGCCGGCGGGTCGATATCGAAATTGTTGCCGGTCCAGATGTCGAGCGCCGCCTGCTGAAACAGGAAGGCGAAGCCGACGGTCAGCAGCACCTGGCGCAGCGGCTCGAAGCCCAGGGGCCGCAGGAAGACCCGCTCCATGATCAGCCCCAGGATCGCGATCGAGACCGCGGCGACCGGAATGGCCAGCACCCAGGAGCCGGTGGTCCAGATCACCGACAGCGCCACGTAGCCGCCGAGGAGGAAATACGAGCCGTGCGCGAGATTGACGATCCGCATCACGCCGAAAATGAGCGACAGCCCGCTGCCCACCAGAAACAGGAGGGCACCGTACGAAATGCCATTGAAGGCCTGGATCAGCCAGAAACGCATGTCCAGTGACTTCCGATGCGGCAGATGTCGGGAGCAGCTTACCCGAGTACGGAGCCCGCCGATACGGTCAGTTGGCCGCGGGGCCCGGATGGCCATTGCGGACTACCTAGGCCGCGGCCGGTGCAGCTCCGCCGGCGGTCGGGTCACGGTCCGGCGCCCGCGCTTGAAGGCGTAGAGAACCGGCGCGAGCTCGCGCACCGCCGCCTCCGGGCTCGCGCAGTCGAGCACCACCAGATCGGCGTCGTTGCCGGCCGCCAGCCCGTAGCCGCGCAGGTTCATCAGCCGTGCCGCCCGGGTCGTGATCATGGCGAAGC
The DNA here is from genome assembly GCA_035764045.1 of Xanthobacteraceae bacterium. Lineage (GTDB taxonomy): Bacteria > Pseudomonadota > Alphaproteobacteria > Rhizobiales > Xanthobacteraceae > JAVDCA01. Next base: position 14,383 of record DASTZX010000410.1, read on the forward strand.
ATTCGCCGAGCTCGTCCGCCGAGGCCGCCCGGCAGACATTGGCGTAGAGATTGGCCATGCGCACCAGCGAGCCGTCGCCGAACGGCGTGAACGGATTGAGCACATTGTTGGTGGCGAGCGAGCAGTTGACGCCGTCCTCCAGCAGGCGATGGGCCGGCGTCACGCCGCGCGCGCCGCGATGCGGTCCGTCGCGCCCCATCAGGAAGAGATCGGTCGAGGGCAGCACCGTGAGCGCCACGCCGGCCGAGCGCAGGCGCGCCGCCGCGGCCGAGAGTGCCCCCCGCTCCAGCACCGAGAGCTTGGTGACATGGCCGGCGGCGACACGGCCGCCATAGCCGAGCTCTTCGGCGCGCCGGCACACATAGGTTAGGTCCATCTCGGCCGGATCGAGGTCGAAATCGAGGTGCATGTCGACGTCGACGCCGAATTCGCGCGCGAGCGCGAAGACGCGGTCGATCTGTCCATGCGGATCCGTGTCGGTATAGGGGCATGCGCCGACCACCGTGCCGCCGCCCTTGAGGCCGGCGATCATCAGCGCCTCGGTGCCCGGATTGTTGAGCATGCCCTCCTGGGGAAAGATGCAGATCTCGAGGTCGACCGCCCACGCATAGTCGCGCACCAGCGGCAGCACGCCCTCGAGCCCGCGCATGCCGATGCCCGGGTCGACCTCGAGGTGGGCCCGGACATGGGTGGTGCCGTTGAGGATGCAGCGTTCGAGCGTCCGTCGCGCGCGCTCGTAGACGTCTTGCGCGGTGAAGCCGGCCTTGAGGCTCGTCACCTCGCGGATCGCCGCGCCGAGATCGCCGGGCGCCGCCCGGCAGCGCTCGAGGATGCACGCCTTGTCGAGATGCAGATGCGTCTCGACGAAGCCGGGCGAGACCAGCCGGCCCGCGACGTCGAGCTCCTCCCCGTCCGCCGCAAGCTGCGGCGCCAGCGCGACGATCCTGCCGCGCTCGATCCCGATATCGGTCAGCCGGCCGGGATCGGACGCCAGACGGGCATTGCGCAGGATGAGGTCCACGGGGCCGCGCCCCTTACTCGATCTTCACGCCGGTGACCTTCGCCACCTCGCCCCAGCGCGCCATCTCGTCGACGATGAAGGCAGCGAGATCCTCCGGCGTGCCGATGTTCGACTGGAAGCCGATCTTCGCCAGCGTCGCTTTCATGGTGTCGGAGCCCAGGCTGTCGTTGATGGCGCGATTGAGCTTGGCGACGATCGCCGGGGATGTGCCGGCCGGGGCGACGATGCCGAAGGCGGCGATGAAGGCGGCGCCCGGAAACCCGCTCTCGATCAGGGTCGGCACGTCCGGCAGCTCGGGGCTGCGCCGGGCGCCGGTCACCGCCAGCGGCTTGAGCTTGCCGTCGCGCACGTACGGCAGCAGCGGCGCGAGGATCTCGATGCCGACCTGCGTCTGGCCTCCGAGCAGGTCGGTGGTCGCGGGCGCGCCGCCCTTGTGCGGAATATAGACGATGTCCGATCCGGTTTTCGCCTTGAGCCATTCGATGATCAGGTTGGCTGGCGTCCCGGCGCCAGCGCCGTAATTGAGCACGCCGGGATGCGCTTTCGCATACGCAAAGAGGCTGGACAGCGAGTTCACCGGCAGATCGCCGCGCGCGACCAGCAGGTCCGGCGCGCCCGCAAGGTAGGCAATCGGCGCAAAGCTCTTGATCGGGTCGTACCCGACGTTCTGGTAGATCGCCGGACCGATCGCGAACGGCCCGTTGGTCGCGGTCAGCAGCGTGTAGCCATCCGGCTCGGCCGCCGCGACCATCCGGCTCGCCAGCGTGCCGCCGCCCCCGGGGCGGTTCTCCACGATCACGCTGACGCCGAGGCTCTCGGTCAGCGACTGTGCCACCACGCGCGTGATGAGGTCGGTGGCACCGCCCGCCGCGAAAGGCACCACCACCTTGATCGTCCGTGACGGATAGGCATCGGCGGCGTTCCCGCCGTTCGGCTGCAAGGCCGCCAAGGCGACCAGGGCCGCCGCGATCCGTGCTGCGAGTGTCATGCTCGGTCTCATCCTGATGTACCCGGGTTGCGCTTCCTCTATGATGATCGATTATGGCGAAGAACACGAGCAGCCCGTTGCGCTGCAAAGGGGGGAGACGATGCGATCCATTCTGCACCCGCTTCACCGCCGCGGCTTCGTTGCCGGGCTTCTGGCCGGGGCCGCCGGCACGACCGCCGCAACCCGCGCGCAGGCGCAGACGCCGGATCCCGTTCCCTGCCAGCTCGGCCCGGCGCCGCACCAAAAAGGGCCGGCGGTGTGGATGGACATGGACCAGATCGAGATCGACGCGGCCTATGACCAGCGCTTCTACGCCCCCATGGGCTTTCAGATCAGCAAGCGCGAGGCGAGCGTGAGCCAGGCTGCGCGCGCCCGTCTGGGCGAGCCGCTGCGCCTGTCCTACGGGCCGAGCGAGGTCGAGAAGCTCGACGTCTACAAGGCGCGCAAGCCGAATGCGCCCATCTTCGTGTTCATTCACGGCGGCTCCTGGCTCGGCGGATCTGCGCGCAACAATGCGTTCGCGGCCGAGATGTTCGTCAACGCCGGCGCGACCTTCGTCACCCTCGATTTCATCGACATCAAGGCCGCAGGCGGCGATCTGCGCGTGATGGCGGCGCAGGTGCGCCGCGCCATCGCCTGGGTCCACAAGAATGCGGCCAGCTTCGGCGGCGACCCCGACCGGCTCTATATCGGCGGACGCTCGTCGGGCGCACATCTGACCGGGGTCGCCCTCGTCACCGATTGGGAGAAGGACTTCGGCGTGCCGGCCGATATCGTGAAGGGCGGCGTCTGCTCGAGCGGCATGTTCGACCTCAAGGCGGTACGGATTTCCAAGCGCAGCGCCTTCATCAAGTTCACCGACGAGATGGAGGAGGCCATGAGCTCGCAGCGCCACCTCAATCTGCTGCGCGCCCCGGTGGTCCTGACCTACGGCACCAACGAAACCCCCGAGTTCCAGCGCCAGTCGCGCGACTTCGCTGCCGCCGCCAAGGCGGCCGGCAAGGACGTGGAGCTCATCGCCGCGCCCGACTACAACCATTTCGAAATGGGAGAATCCTTCGGCAACCCCTACGGCCCGAGCGGGCGCGCGTCGCTCGCCCTGATGAAGCTGCCGATCCTGACCTAGGGGTCAAAATCCATCGCATGCCGGACGAGGCGCACGGGTCGCAGACGGCCGACGCGCTCGCGCCCTGGCTCCGCCGCATGGTGGAGTTCGTTGAGAGCGAGACTCGGCCGACGTCGCCTGCTTACGTTGCGGAAATCACCCTGCGGCTCGCGCCCGATCCGGTGCCGTTGTGGGAGCGCATCGAGCGCGGCGCCGGGCTCAACGGCGGACCGCCGTTCTGGGCGCTCGCCTGGCCGGGCGGGCTCGCGCTCGCCCGCCATCTCTTCGATCATCCCGGCCTCGTCTGCGGGCGACGGGTGCTCGACCTTGCGGCAGGGTCCGGCCTGCTCGCCATTGCGGCGGCGAAGTGCGGCGCGCGCCAGGCGATCGCCAACGACATCGATCCGCTGGCCGCGGTCGCGATCACGCTCAATGCCGAGGCCAACGGGGCCGCCGTCGCGGTGCGGGCGGACGACCTTTTGACCGAGGAGAGCGCCTTCGATCCCTCCACCGTGGACGTGGTGCTGGCCGGAGACGCCTTCTACGACCACGCGCTCGCCCCACGCGCCCTCGCCTTTCTGGCGCGCTGCCATGCGGCCGGATGCCGTGTCCTGATCGGCGATCCCGGCCGGGCGGACCTGCCGGCCGAACGCCTGACCCGGCTCGGCAGCCATGCGGTGCCGGTCGCCCGCGGCTGCCAATACGTCACGGCGGCAAGGGAGACGGTAAGGGAGGATGCTGGCGAGGAATTTCAGGCCGCGGCCGTCTGGGCTTTTGCATCCTGACGGCGGCTCGGGCGTTAACGCTGGGCCTGAAGTGCCAAAATGGGAGGCCCGCTCGTGGTGACATTTTGGCCGCAAAGGCGTTATGATTCACGTGGATGCAGATTGGCTCACGCATTCGGATGGGACGGGCATGAGATGTGTTTTGGAGAAGGCCCGGCCCGCTGAGGCGCGGCGGTCCGCACACTTGATCTTCGCCGCGACGGGCGCGCTTGTCGCCCTGCTTGCGGCGCCGCATCCGGCCAGCGCCGCGAGCCACCATGGACGCGCGGCCGCGGAGGCGGAAGCGCCGCGCGCCGCGGGCGCGCCGGTCATGGCCATCATCTCGCTCAAGCATCAGCACATCACGGTCTACGACGCAGACGGCTGGATGCTGCGCTCGCCGGTCTCCACCGGCCAGCGGGGGCGTGAGACGCCCGCCGGCGTCTTCAGCATCATCCAGAAGCAGAGGGACCACTACTCCAACCTCTACGACGATGCCTACATGCCCCACATGCAGCGCATCACCTGGTCCGGCATCGCATTGCATGGCGGCGTGGTTCCCGGACATCCGGCGTCGCACGGCTGCATCCGCCTGCCGTACGGATTTGCCGAGCATCTGTTCGAGCTCACCTCGCTCGGCATGCGCGTGATCATCGCGCCGGATGAAGCTGCGCCGGTCGAGATCTCCCACCCGGCGCTGTTCGAGCCCACGCCGGACGCAGGCGCCCATGCGCAGGCCCTTGCGGCGGCGGCAGCCGACGCGACGCGCAAGGCGGACGCGGCCAGGATCGCGGCTGCGAGCGCGCAGCGCGAGACGGCGCGCGCCGCCATGCCGGTGCGCGCGCTGGAGAACCTCAAGTCACGCGCCGACGCGCAGCTCGCGGCCGCCGAGGGCGCGCTCAGCGCGGTCGCCTCCGACGAGGCGAAAGCGAAGGCCGAGGACGCAAAGCAGAAGGCGGCCGCACAGGTCGCCGAGCTGCAGACCAAGCTCGATGCCGCCAAGGCCGAGCTGCAGCCGAAGCAGGATGCGCTCGGGCCGGCGCGCGAGGCGGCGGTCGCCGCCGAGAGCGCGCGCGCCGAAGCCGTCAAAGCGTCGCGCGAGGCGGCGCACGAGCTCGAGCCGGTCTCGGTCTTCATCAGCCGCAAATCGCAGAAGCTCTATGTGCGGCGCGGTTTCGAGCCGATCCTCGAGAGCCCGATCACCATCCGCGACGCCGACCGTCCGATCGGCACGCATATCTTCACCGCCACCGCCCGGAGCGGCGCAAACCTGCGCTGGAGCGTCGTGACGCTCGATGACGCAGGCAGCGCAACAAGCGCCCTCGACCGCATCACCATTCCGCAGGAGGTGCTGGACAAGATCGCGCCGACCGCCGCGCCGCGATCGTCCATCATCATCACCGACGAGGGCCTGAGCGGCGAAACCGGCAAGGGCACCGAGTTCGTCGCCGTGCTGAGCAAGGAGCCGCAGGGCGGTCTCGCCATGCGCAAGCACACCCCGTCGACCGACTACAGCTATGCGCGCCGCGACCGCTATTACTATGGACGCTCGCCCTCGTATGGCTACGGATACTCCAGCTTCCCGTTCTTCCGCTGGTGAGCCGCGCCGGTCGGCAACCGGCCGGCTTCACGGATAGCCCGGGAACGTGCCCTCCGAGGCAAAGCCCCAGTAGTTGCGCAGCGTGCCCTTCGGCCAGACTTTCGGCCGCTGCGGCCGGTCCTGGTGCCAGGGCCGCGGGTCGAAATAGCCGAGCTCCTCGTCGCGCATCTGGTCCATCTCGCAGAACAGCTCGACCCGCACATTGTCGGCGTTGCGGTGATAGGCCGCGATGTTGTGGCCGATGATGTGGCGCGCCGGCCCCCACACCAGGCGGATGCCGTTCTTCGCCAGGAAATCGCTGGCGCGGTGGATCTCCGGCCAGTCCTTCACCTCGAACGCGATGTGATGGAGCTGCGGCACCGGATCGACCACGAAGTTGACCGTGTGGTGGTCGATGTTGCAGCGCAGGAACGAGAACGTCGTGTCGCGCCAGTCCGAGACGCGGAAGCCGAGCACGTCGGTATAGAATGTCGTGACCTGCTGCACGTCGGTCACCCGGTAGGCGACGTGCCCGAGCTTGAGCGGCGTGATCACCGCCTGCACGCCGTCGTCCGGCGCGAAGCTGTACTCAACGAACAGCTCGATTGTTGTCCCCTTCACGTCCACGAACGTGAGCGCATCGGCGACGCCGGGCGAGATGCCGCTGCGCCGCTCGCTCTTGATGCCGAGATCGCCGAGCGTACGGGCGAGCGCATTGAGATCGCTGCCCGGTGCGACCTGGAACGCGAGGCGCCTGAGCGCCACCTCGGTCCCGCGCTCGAGCGCGATCGCCTCGAGGCCGGTGCGGCAGGCGAGGAACGCCCGGTCCTTGTCGCGCGCGATGATCTGCAGGCCGAGTACGTTCGCGTAATACTCGACCTGCCGCTCGAGATCCGGCGTCGAGAAGCTCGCATGGCCAAGGCGGCGGACGTTGATCATGGGTGGCCTCTAGTGTCGGAGCGTAGGGTGGGCAAAGGCGCGGAACGCGCCGTGCCCACGCGGGACACTCGTTTTCTCGCGGCGCAGACGGTGGGCACGCTTCGCTTTGCCCACCCTACCGCCTACCCCTGCACCTCGACCACCAGCTCGCCCAGTGCCGGCACCGAGCGCCCGCTCAACCGGTCGCCCGGCTTCACCGGGCCGACGCCTTCCGGCGTGCCCGTATAGTACACGTCGCCCGGATAGAGCGTGTAGTACTCCGAGGCGAACTCGATCAGCCGGCGGATGTCGTAGATCAGGTAGCTGGTGTCGGTGTCCTGCCGGGTCTCGCCATTGACCGTGAGCGACAGCGGCACCTTGTCGGGATCGGCGATCTCGTCGGCAGTGGCGATCCAGGGCCCGAGCACCGAATAGCCGTCGCACGACTTGCGGAAGCTGCGGTCCTGCGGCCCGCGCACCGTCATGTCGAGGCCGAGGCTGTAGCCCGCGACATAATCCAGCGCCCGCTCGCGCGGGATGCGGCTGCCTTCCTTGCCGATGATCAGCACCAGCTCGATCTCATGATCGTTCCGGCGCTCGGGAAAACGGACCGGCACGCCTTCCGACGGGCCGACCAGCGAGGAATTGGCCTTGAGGAAGATGCCCGCCTCGCCGATATCGGCGGAGAAGCGCCGCACGCCCCCGGAATGGACTTCCGCGACCTTGCTCATCTCCTCGATGTGCTTGCGGTAGTTGGTCGGCGCCGCCATGAGCTTGCTCGGCCGCGCCACCGGCGCCAGCAGCTTCACCGCGGCGAGCGGCTTGCCCGGCGCTGCCGCCGCCATCTTTTCCAGGCGCGCCCGCCACGCCGGCAGCGCCGCGATCACGGCGTCGCCGCGCATGTCGTAGCGGGCGGCGGCGCGGATCTCCGCCTGGGCGGCGCTCACGTCGTGCACCTTGTCGCCGATCACGACCCCGAGCCGATCGTCGTCGAACCTGCAAATTCGCATCGAGTCCCCCGAAACTGAACTGAGCGCGAACTGCGAGTAGCGAATGGCGAATGTCATCAACGCCTATTCGCTACTCCCTATTCGCCATTCACCAGCCTACTGATAGGCGCTCGCGATCGCCAGGAAGTCGTCCGCCTTGAGGCTCGCGCCGCCGACCAGCGCGCCGTCCACATCGGCGGCCGACAGGAGTTCCTTCGCATTCGCCGGTTTGACCGACCCGCCGTAGAGCACGCGGATGCCCCGCCCGTCCGCCCCGAAGCGCTCGACGAGGCGCGCCTGGATGAACCCGTGCACCTCGGTCACGTCCCGCGTGGTCGGGGTGAGCCCGCTGCCGATCGCCCATACCGGCTCGTAGGCGACCACCAGGGTGGCAGCCGCCGCCCCGTCGGGCAGCGAGCCCGCGAGCTGCCCGCCGACGACGTCGAGCGTCTTGCCGGCCCGCCGCTCCTCGATCGTCTCGCCGATGCAGGCGATGGCCGTCAGCCGCGCCCGCCACGCCGCCAGGACCTTGGCGCGCACATCGGCATCGGTTTCCTTGTGATAGATGCGCCGCTCGGAGTGGCCGACGATTACCGCCTGCGCACCCGCGTCCTGGAGCATTTCAGCCGAGATGTCGCCCGTGTAGGCGCCGGCCGGCTTGTCATGGCAATCCTGGCCGCCGATCGCTATCGGGCTGCCGGCCGCACGCGCCGCGAAGCGCGCCACCAGGGTCGCCGGCGGACACACCAGGAGGTCGGCGCCGGCCGCCCGCGCCGGCGCGCCGGCGATCATCGCCTCGAGCTCCGCCATCGACGCGGCGAGCCCGTTCATCTTCCAATTGCCCACCACCAGCGGGCGCCGTGCCACTGCCATCATGATTGCCACCCCCCGCAGCCGTTAGCAGACGCCTTGCCGCCGCGGAAGGGGGCGCGCGACACATTTCCCTCCGAGAGTTCAACATGTTGCGGTTGCGCGCTGCGATCCCTATGATGTGCTCATCCGCGACCCCGCCCGGCTGTCGGCGATCGCACCCATCCACTCGAAAACTGATTGGCTCATGCTTCGAGGTCTACGTACGGCTTCCTCCGGTCCGGTCGGCAAGACGATCATGGCGATCTCCGTCGGCGCCCTGGTGATCGCCTTCGGCTTCTGGGGCATCGGCGACATCTTCCGCAACTTCACCCGCAGCGCCTTGGCGACGGTCGGCGATTCCAAGATTTCCATCGACCAGTTCCGCCAGCTCTACAACAACAAGCTGCAGCTGGTCTCGCGGCAGCTGCGCCGTCCGGTCACCCCCGAGCAGGCGCGCGCGCTCGGCTTCGACCGCCAGGTGCTCGCCCAGTGGATGCAGGAGGCCACTCTCGACCAGGCCGCGAAGGACATGCGGCTCGGCCTGACCGACGCCGAGGTCGTGCAGCGCATCACCAACGATCCGAGCTTCCGCGTGCCGGGCGGCGCCTTCGACAGCGCCCTGTTCCAGGAGACCATCCAGCAGCTCGGCTACAGCGAGCAGAGCTACGTGGCCGAGCAGCGCCGCGAGCTCGTGCGCCGGCAGATCACCACGACCGTCGGCAGCGAGGTCCAGCCGCCCAAGGCGGCGGTGGAGGCGGTCAACCGCTTTCAGAACGAGCAGCGCGACGCCGATTTCGTGGTGCTGACCCGCGCCCAGGCCGGCGACATCCCGCCCCCGGCCGCCGACGTGCTCGCCAAGTATTTCGATGAGCGCAAGGTCCTGTTTCGCGCGCCGGAGTATCGCAAGGCGACCGTGCTCTCACTGCTGCCCGAGGACATCGCGCGCACCATCGAGATCTCCGAGGCCGACGCCAAGGCCTTCTATGACCAGAACGCCGCGCGCTACTCCACCCCCGAGCGGCGGCAGGTCCAGCAGATCGTGTTCGACAACAAGGACGACGCCCAGAAGGCGGCGGAGCGCCTCAAGGGCGGGCTGTCGTTCGACGATCTGGTCAAGGAACGCAATCTCACCGACAAGGACATCGATCTCGGCCTGATCCCCAAATCCGCGATCGCCGACGGGAAGGTCGCCGACGCCGCCTTCTCCCTCAAGCAGGGCGAGACGAGCGGTGCGATCGAGAACCCCTTCGGCAGCGTGATCGTGCGCGTCGTCAAGATCGAGCCCGGCAGCAGCAAGCCGTTCGCGGAGGTCGAGCCCGAGATCAAGAAGAACCTGGCGCTGCAGCGCGCGTCCGAGCAGATCCGCAAGCTGCGCGACAAGGTCGATGAGGAGCTCGGGGGCGGCGAGCCGCTGGCCGACATCGCCAAGAAGCTCGACATCCCGGTCCGCAACATCGAGGCGGTCGATCGCTCGGGCCGCGATCCGCAGGGCAAGCAGGTGGATCTGCCGGCCGGCGTCGACGTGCTCAACGGCATCTTCTCCGCCGACGTCGGCGTCGAGAATGAGCCGCTGCGCAGCCGGGACGGCGGCCTCGTGTGGTACGAGCTCGTCTCCGTCACCCCATCGCGCGAGCGCCCGCTCGACGAGGTGAAGGATCAGGTGGTGGCGCGCTGGCGCGACGACGAGGTCGCCGCCCGGCTCACCGCCAAGGCGAACGCGATGGTGGACAAGGTCAAGGGCGGCGCCAAGCTCGCCGATATCGCGGCGCCCGACCAGCTCAAGGTCGCGCAGACCGGATCGGTCAAGCGCAGCGACAAGCCGGAGGGCTTCCCGGCCGATGCCATGACGGCGCTCTTCCGCACGCCCAAGGGCGCCGCCGCGAGCGCGCAAGGCAAGGAGCCGACCGAGCGCATCGTTTTCGTCGTCACCGACGTGAAGCTTCCGAAGTTCGATCCCGCGAGCGCCGAGGCCAAGCAGATCTCCGACGCGCTGCGTACCGGCGTGGCCGAAGATCTCTACGCCCAGTACATCACGAAGATCGAAACCGATATCGGCGTCTCGGTCGACCAGAAGGCGCTCGACGAGGCCGTCGGCAACACGTCGCCGCAATAGAGCATGATGATCGGATCATGCTGCGAAGCTCATAAGAGCTGAAGATGCAGATCGAGCCCGCGCCCGCGGTCTTTGCGGACACCTATGCGGCCGGGCGCGCGCAGCTGGTCTGGACCACGCTCGTCGCCGATCTCGAGACGCCGGTCTCGGCGTTTCTCAAGGTGGCGAGCCGCCGCCGCCTGAGCTTTCTCCTCGAGTCGGTCGAGGGCGGGGCGACGCGCGGCCGCTATTCGGTGATCGGTCTCGATCCCGACGTGGTCTGGCGGGCGAACGGCGACAAGGCCGAGATCAACCGCAACGCCCGCGCCAATGCCGACATCTTCACGCCCTGCACCGAGGCTCCGCTCGCGGCGCTGCGCACCTTCATCGCCGAAAGCCGCATCGAGATCCCGGACGGCCTGCCGCCCATGGCGGCCGGCATTTTCGGCTATCTCGGCTACGACACGGTGCGGCTGATCGAGGACATCGGCGAGCCCAACCCCGATCCGATCGGCATACCGGACGCCATCCTGGTGCGGCCGACCGTCGTCATCATCTTCGACTCCGTCAAGGACACGATCACCGTCGTCACGCCGGTGCGGCCCGAGCCGTCGGTCGCGCCCAAGACCGCGCTTGCGCGGGCGACCGAGCGCCTCGGCGCGGTGGTCGACGACCTCGACCGCGCGCTCGACAAGGAAGCGGCCGACGGCGTCGCCGGGCCGATCGCGGTCGAGGCGGCGTCGAACACCAGCCCGGCCGAGTTCAAGCGCATGGTGCTCAAGGCCAAGGAGTACATCGCGGCCGGCGATATCTTTCAGGTCGTGCTCTCGCAGCGCTTCGAGGCGCCGTTCGCGCTGCCGGCGTTTGCGCTCTATCGGGCGATCCGCCGCATCAACCCGGCGCCGTTCCTGTTCTTCCTCGACTACGGGGATTTCTCCGTCGTCGGCTCGAGCCCGGAGATCCTGGTGCGCGCGCGCGGCGACGTGGTGACGATCCGGCCGATCGCCGGCACGCGCCCGCGCGGCGCGACGCCGCACGAGGACAAGGCGCTCGAGGAGGAGCTCCTGGCCGATCCCAAGGAATGCGCCGAGCATCTCATGCTGCTCGACCTCGGCCGCAACGACGTCGGCCGCGTGGCCGAGATCGGCACGGTGACGGTCACCGACCAGTTCTTCGTCGAGCGCTACAGCCACGTGATGCACATCGTGTCCAATGTCGAAGGCCGGCTCGATCCGAAGCACGACGCCCTCGACGCGCTCGCGGCCGGGTTCCCGGCCGGCACCGTGTCGGGCGCGCCGAAGGTGCGTGCGATGGAGATCATCGACGAGCTGGAGAAGGAGAAGCGCGGCCTCTATGCCGGCTGCGTCGGCTATTTCTCCGCCGCCGGCGACATGGATTCCTGCATCGTGCTGCGCACCGCGCTGGTCAAGGACGGCCGCATGTATGTTCAGGCCGGCGCCGGGGTGGTGGCGGATTCCAATCCCGACGCCGAGCAGCAGGAGTGCATCAACAAGGCGAAGGCGCTGTTCCGCGCCGCCGAGGAGGCGCGCCGCTTCGCCAGCGCCGGCAAGCGCGGGCAGTAGCCGCGGTCCGGCGCCCGGTGTTCCGCACGGACGCAAGTCCGGGCCTGCGCTCCTGCTCACCCTCTCGGCGGCGCAGCGCAAAACGCGGTATAGTCGCGCCGCGAACAACCCACGAGGGCCGCATGAGCGCCGACCATGAGCACAAATGGAAGCACGACGGCGTGCGGGTGATCCCCGCCGGCTCGCTCGACGGCAACACGCCGCAGACGCCCGGCATGGACCGCAAGGCGGCGATCAATTTCGCCCGTGTCGGCGCCCAGAAGATCTGGGCCGGCACCGTGGCGATCAAGCCCAATGCGAAGACCGGGGCGCATCACCACGGCGCGCTCGAAAGCGTCATCTATGTGGTGCGCGGCAAGGCGCGCATGCGCTGGGGCGAGCGGCTCGAGTTCGTCGCCGAGGCGAAAGCCGGCGATTTCATCTTCGTGCCGCCTTACGTGCCGCATCAGGAGATCAATGCGAGCCCGGACGAGCCGCTCGAATGCGTGCTGGTGCGCAGCGACAACGAGGCGGTGGTGGTCAATCTCGACATCGAGCCGGCGGAAAAGCCTGAAGCCGTCGCGTGGATCGATCCGATCCACAGGGCGTGATGTCGTTGCCCGGATTGAGCCCCCGGAGGCTCAATCCGCGACTGCTCACCCGTGATTTTCCCGCACCGCGCCCTCAATCCGCGATCGCCTGGTAGACGAGCGCATTGATCATCTCGCGATACTTCCAGCGCATCGGTCCCGGCGTCGCCGCCATCCAGACCACGACCAGATCCTCCTTCGGGTCCGCCCACCAGTTGGTCCCGGTCGCGCCAGGCCATGAGAAGTCGCCGACCGACCCGAGCAGGCGCACGACCCCGGGCGTGGTGCGGACCGCGAGCCCGAGACCGAAACCGTAGTCCGCGCGCGTCGGGTCCGCATTGCCGATGAGGTTCTTCACCTCCGGCCCGAGCTGGTTGGCCAGCATGTATTCGACCGTCTTGCGTCCGAGGATACGGTTGCCATACCGGCCCTTGTTGAGCAGCATCGAGGCAAACCGCAGATAGTCCATCGCGGTGGAGACCGCGCAACCGCCGCCGCATTCGAACTTGAGCGGTTTCTCGGCAGCATCCTGCGGCTGTCCGCTGATCGGATCGCGCGCGAGCGGTTTGGCGACGCGGCTCATCTTGTCGGCAGGCACTGCAAAGCCCGTATCGACCATCCCGAGCGGCCTCCACAGCTCGTTGTCGAGATAGCGGCCGAGCGGCTCGCCGCTGATCTTCTCGATGACGAGCCCGGCGATGTCGAGACCGAAGCCGTAATCCCACACCATCCCCGGCTGCCAGAGCAGCGGCAACGAGCTCAGGCGGTCGAGAAACTCCGCCCCGGTCATTTCGGTTGCGGCTTGCGTGCTGCCCGCCGGGTAGAGCTTGTGCACGGCCGTCGAGCCGCGCCCGCCGTAGATCAGGCCCGAGGTGTGCCGCAGCAGATCCTGGATCGTGATCTTGCGCGCGGCTGCGACCTTGTCGACGATCGTCTCCGTCGTCGCATCCATGACCGCGACCTGCATGTCGGCGAATTTCGGGAAATATTTCGCCAGCGGGTCGTCGATCAGCAGCCGGCCCTGCTCGACCAGTTGCAGCGCGCCGACCGCGACCATCGGTTTCGTCATCGAGGCGACGCGGAAGATGCTGTCGGTCGTCATCGGCACGCCGGCGGCCTTGTCGCGATAACCGAACGCTTCGAAATAGACGAGCTTCCCGTGCCGCGCGATCGCCAGAACCGCGCCCGGCATCTGTCCGGCCGCGATTTCCGCCTCGACGCTGCGGCGGATCAGGGCGAGCCGCTCGGCCGACATGCCCAAATCGCCGGGCTGGCCGCGCGGAAACGCATCCTGTGCGATCGCCATCGGCGAACCGCCGAGAGCGGCGGCAGCCGCGACGGCACATACCATGTGTCGAAACTCCATCTTGATCCGTCTCCCGCCTGGATCTCCAAGTCAAATTATCAAGTCATGTTATTCGGGACGGAAACATTGCGCTACCAAGCGCCGAGGGCGAGGTCGACGAGTCATCGGATTGGGGGGCATCCCATGTTCGCGGTATGCTCTACGGCACGTTATCCGATATCCTGGCAGGTGGCGGTCGCTGGCCCGGGAGGGCGTCATGACGACAGTAATGGTGGTCGAGGATGACCCGGCGTTTCTGACGCGTTTTTGCGGGATCGTGGGCTCCGACGCCGAGCTGGAGCTGTTCGCCGCGGTCGCCGATCTCGCATCAGCCCGGCAATCGATGAGCAAAGCCGCTCCCGACGTATTGTTGACAGACCTGGAGCTCCCCGACGGCAGTGGGATCGACCTCATCCGTGAGACGGCGCATCGCTGCCCGCACACCGACATCATGGTCATCACCGTGTTCGGTGATGAGGATCACGTTCTTGCCAGCATCGAGGCAGGCGCGACCGGCTATATCCTCAAGGACAGCCTCCCGCAGGAAGTCGTCCAGCTGATCAAGCAACTGCGCGCCGGCGGCTCCCCGATCAGCCCGGTGATCGCCCGGCAGTTGCTCAAGCGGCTGAAGCCTGCAGCCATTACGCCGTCGACACCGGGCCAGGGCACACCGCTCTCGCCGCGCGAAACGGAGATTCTGGGTCTCGTTGCCAAGGGCTTCAGCTTCGGTGAGATCGCCAAATTGGCCGGCGTGTCGCCGCACACCGTCATCGCTCACGTGAAGAAGATCTATCAGAAGCTCGCCGTGCATTCCCGCGGGGAGGCGGTGTATGAAGCTGGGAAGATGGGGCTCATCTAGACCCACGAGCGACCTGCCAACGCTTCGGCATCCGCCGGCCGTGTTGCGGCTCTACATTCTTGCTCTCGCGATGGTTCTCGCTCCGCCTCAGTGCGTCGCGGAAACCGATGCGCTCGTGCTGCAGCTTGATCGGGCTGATTTCGTTCTGAGCGATGCGTCCGAGCCGCCGCCGGATGAGGCTGCCTGGATCCCGCAGAGCCTGCCGGACAATTGGCTGGTGTCGCATCCCGGCGCGCACGGTTACGGCTGGTATCGCCTCCAATTCGAGCTGCCGCGCGACCCCGATCAGCTCTACGCGGCCTGTGTGCCTTTGCTGGAGACCTTCGGGGCGCTGTACGTGAACGGCGCCTACGTCGGTCAGACCGGGGATTTCGAGCTGATCTCGCGCACGGCACAAAGCTCCCAGCCGTTTGCCCAGGGTGCTCCGCCGGTCCTGCTTGGATTTCCGCCTCGGCTATTCTCGATTCGCCGCGACCTCGTGCACGCGGGGTCAAACACGATTCATCTCCGTGTTTGGGTAAAGCCGGGTACCCGTGGTGCTGTTTCCGGCGTGACGATTGGGCCCGAACCGCTGGTACATGCTGCGTACGACCATCGCGTTTTTCTCACGGTCACCGGCCCGCGGATGGTCGTCATCGGCTCCGCCGGGTTCGGTATCTTCATCCTTTTGCTGTGGCTGCGCCGGCGCCACGAGACCATGTACGGCTATGCCGGACTAACGGCCCTCACGTTCGCCATATTCATTGCCGGCAGATACGTGGTCACCGCCCCGTTCATCCCGTTGCCCTATTGGGGATTGGTGGTGTGGAGCGGATTGGAGGCCTACATCGTCTTCATGTGCCTTTTCGCCCTGCGCTACGGCGGATGGCGCAAGCCGCGTTGGGAACTTTGGCTGTGGGCGTATCTGATCGTTTCTCCCGTCATCGACTATGCCTCCTTCGTCGGCATCGGCGGGTGGGTCCCCCAGCAATGGTGGCTCATGACGTTCGTGTTGACCGCTGTCTATGTCGCGATCTTCTGGACCATCGCGTGGAAGCGAAGGACATGGGAGACGCTGGGCCTCGCCATCGCCGGATCCTTCAAGCTCGTCATCTCCGCCAACGAGCGCCTGCTGGCCTATCCGATCGAACTGCCGCGCTATCAACCTTATGCCTACGTGCCGATGTTCGTGATGATCGGCTGGATGCTCATCGACCGCTTCGTAAGATCGCTCAACGAATCGGAAAGGCTCAATGCCGAACTGGAAGAGCGCGTCGCCCAAAAGCACGCCGAGCTTGCGCGCAGCTACGAGCGCATGCAGGCGATGGAACGCCAGCAGGCCGTGGTCGAGGAGCGCAGCCGCCTCATGCGCGATATGCACGATGGCATCGGCGCGCACCTGATCTCAGCGTTGAGCCTGGCCGAGCACAGCGAAGGCGCGGGCGCGGAAGTCGTTGTCGCCCTGCGCGAATGCCTCGACGACCTTCGGCTCACCATCGACTCGCTCGAGCCGACCGAGAACGATCTTCTACCCATGATGGGAAACCTGCGCTACCGGCTGGACGAGCGCCTGCGCAAGCAGGGCATCGATCTGGAGTGGAAGGTGAAGCAGGTCCCAGAACTCGCCTGCCTGACGCCGCAGAACGTCCTGCACATTCTTCGTATTCTGCAGGAGGCGTTCACCAACATCGTGAAGCATGCCCGCGCGACGACCATCGAGGTCGAGACCGGATTGGACCAAGACGGGAAGCACGTCTACATCCAGGTCCGCGACAATGGCAAAGGATTCTCCGGCGAACGCACCGGCCGTGGCCTCGCCAGCATGCGGCATCGTGCGAAAATCCTTGGCGGGCGGCTGGACATCGAGCCGTCAACCGCGGGCACCACTCTCAATTTGCGGCTGCCGATTTCCTGATCACCCTCGCTTCGATTGCGTACCGCGCACGCAAGGGCGCTTCCCGCGTTCGCGCGATGGATTTCCATGTTCGCGGGATGCCCCGCGTGTGAGGACGTCGCTATCCTGGCTCTACCGACATCCAATGGCTCTCGACGCTGCGCAATGCCTCAGCGGTCCCGAGGAGGAGAACGGGCAAGAGGAGCATCCAAATGCGAATCCAGAGCGCATTTCTCATCACCTTATCGGCGAGCGCATTCGCATTGACTGCAGTTAAGCCGGGCCTTTCGCGGGGCGATTGGCCGGACAGCTCGCTGAGCCAGTGGTTCAAAGCGCTCAAACGGCCGGATGGCTGGAAGAATCCGCATTGGGACGAGAAATCGCGGTACTGCTGCGACGTCGCCGACGCGGTACAAACGAAATTCAAGCTCGAGAAGGCCGACGGCGCGCGCTACCCCGAAGACGCGTGGTACGCGTGGGTCAACGACAATTGGGTGCGAATTCCTTCCGAGAAGATCGTCGACGGCTTTGCGCCGAACGGCGAAGGATACGTCTTCCTCATGGCGGGCACGATCCAATGTTTCGTCCGACCGAGGGGTGGAATTTGAGAGTGCTGGTGGGGCTTTGGAGCATCACCGGCGAGGCGCGCCTACAGCTTTGTCGCAGGCTCTTTGGAGTTCGGCCATGCCCTTGAAATTTGCGCTGTACCTCCTCGCTCTCGCTGTTGCGGCCGCCATCGGATCAGCGAGAGCTGAAGATTTGCGAGCCATCATGGAGGCAGACAACGCGCGCTGGCTCGCGGCATACAACACCAATACGCCTATGGCTTTTGCGGCAATGTACACTGAGGATGCGATCGTGTTGCCGCCCGGTCAGCCTCCCGTCAATGGGCGTGACGCGATCACACGCTTCTGGCAAGACCGACTCGCCCCGAGGAACAGGAAGAACCATACGTTCGAGATCGTCGGCGTCCACCAGGACGGCCAGCTTGCCTATCAGGTCGCGCGCTGGACTCTGAAGATCCTGAACGGACGGGGCGAGCCGACGGATGTGTCAGGCAACACCGTCCGCATCTTCGAGCACCAGCCGGACGGATCCTGGCTCACCAAGGTGCACATCTTCAACCTTCACCAATGACTATCGGGCCTCATCGCGCCTCCTTGAGAGCGGCAGCGAGAGCGCTCATGTACGTTGAAGAGCAGCAGAGCCTCGGGCTCGATGCCGGCGACAAGTCACGTTTGAACCTCACGGCAAGATCGCAAACGCGCGCGCCGGGAATCCGAGCCCCTTCTTCACCTTCGGCCACGTCACCACGATCAGCGCGCCGGTCGGCGGCACCTTGTCGAGGTTCGCCATGACCTCGATCTGATAATGGCCGTGCTGCAGGATGTAGGTCTCCGAATCCATCTTGTCGGTCGTGTCGGTGTCCATCGCCTCATGGCCGGTCGCGGTGACGCCGCGCTGCTCGTAGAGGAACCTGATGGTCTCGAACGCCCACGCCGGAAACGGGCTGCGCTTGAAGCGCTCGGGATCGCGCTCCCAGTCCTTCGACATGTCGGTGCGCAGCGCCACGAACGAGCCCTTCGGCACCCGCCCGTGGCGTTTCTCCCACGCCCGGAGATCGGCGACCGAGAAGGCGTGGTTCGGATCCTTGGCAAGAAACGGCGTGTCGTCGAGCACGACCAGCGGCAGGATCATCTGCTTCAACGGGATCTCGTCCATGGTCGCCCCGTTCTCGGCGAAATGCGCCGGCGGATCGACATGGGTGCCGTACTGCCCGACCATCTCGTAATAGGTGGCGCGAAAGCCGTCCTTGGCGATGGTGTAGGGTTCATGCGTCTTCGGATCGGCCATGGGCGTCATCTTCGCCTGGCCGAAGCCCGACCAGACCGGCGTGTCGGGACCGAAGCTCTCGGTCAGGTCCACGAACTGCTTGCCGGCAATGATGCGGTAGGCGCGCGCCAAGTCGCTTGCCAAGTCGCTCTCGGCGCGGGCGGGAAGCGCTCCGGCTGCGAGCAAAACCGCGAAGATGGTTAGCGCCGCCGGCCAGCGCGACAAAAGCCTGATGGCGTTCATGGTTGTCTCCTCGCGCGCGAGCATAGGCGGGCCGCTCGCAATGACAATGCCCGCGAGGGTCGCCTTGACCCCCCTCATAGCCGGGTCTAAGACCTTGACCCAACGCACGTTCCGGCGATGGCCCGCATGATCGTCCTGATCGACAATTACGACAGCTTCACCTTCAATCTGGTCCACTATTTCGGCGGGCTGGGCGCGGAGGTGAGCGTCCATCGCAACGACAAGATCTCGGTCGATGCGGTGATGGCGGCCGATCCCGATGCGATCGTGCTCTCGCCCGGCCCCTGCACGCCGGACGATGCCGGCGTCTGCCTCGCGCTGATCGCGCGCGCCGCCGAAACCATCCCGATGCTCGGCGTCTGCCTCGGCCACCAGGCGATCGGCCAGGCGTTCGGCGGCAAGATCGTGCGCGCGCCCCTCCCGGTGCATGGCAAGCTCTCCGAGGTGACGCATTGCGGCCGCGGCCTGTTTCACGGCATCAACGCGCCGTTCAAGGCGACGCGCTATCACTCCCTGGTGGTCGAGCGCGCCACCCTGCCGCCCGCCTTGTCCGTGACCGCCGAGACTTCCGACCGCCTGGTGATGGCGCTCGCGCACGAGACGTTGCCGGTGCACGGCGTCCAGTTCCATCCCGAAAGCATCGCCTCGGAGCACGGCCACCTGATGCTCAAGAACTTCCTCACCCTCGCGGATGACTGGAACGTGGCGCGCGGACGCTGCGCGCCGACGGCCGGCGCGGCCAGGACCGCGCCCCGCCCGATGCCGGCCCGCGCCCAGCGGCGCTCGGTCGGCTGAAGGGCGCGCGCATGGACCTCAAGGCACTGATCGGACAGGCCGCCACGGGCGCGACGCTGACCCGCGAGCAGGCGGCCACCGCCTTCGACGCGATGATGTCGGGCGAGGCCACGCCCTCGCAGATGGGCGGCCTCCTGATGGCGCTGCGGGTGCGCGGCGAGACCATCGACGAGATCACCGGCGCGGTCGCGGCCATGCGCTCGAAGATGCTGCCCGTGACGGCACCGCCGGACGCGATCGACGTGGTCGGCACCGGCGGCGATGCGTCGGGCTCCTACAACATCTCCACCTGCGCCGCCTTCATCGTCGCCGGCGCCGGCGTGCCGGTGGCGAAGCACGGCAACCGCGCGCTCTCCTCGCGCTCCGGCGCCGCGGACGTGCTCACTGCGCTCGGCGTGCGCATCGATGTGCCGCCCGAGCATATCAGCCGCTGCATCGCCGAGGCCGGCATTGGCTTCATGTTCGCGCCGGCGCATCATCCGGCGATGCGCCATGTCGGTCCGACCCGCCTCGAGCTCGGCACCCGCACGATCTTCAACCTGCTCGGGCCGCTGTCCAACCCGGCCGGCGTCCGGCGCCAGATGGTGGGCGTGTTCTCCCGGCAGTGGGTCGAGCCGCTCGCCCATGTGCTCAAGAACCTCGGCTCCGAGCGCGCCTTCGTGGTGCATGGCTCCGACGGCCTCGATGAGATCACCACCTCCGGGACCACGGCCGTCGCCTCGCTCGAGAACGGCGCGGTGAAGACCTTCGAGATCGCGCCGGAGGACGTCGGCCTCAAGCGCGCCAAGGCCGAGGCCTTGCGCGGCGGCGATGCCGATCAGAATGCCAAGGCGCTGATGGCGGTGCTCAAGGGCGAGCGCGGCCCGTTCCGCGACATCGCGGTGCTCAATGCGGCGGCCGCCCTGGTGGTCGCCGGCAAGGCCACCGACCTCAAGGGCGGGGTCGCGCTGGCGCAGAAGTCCCTCGATTCGGGCGAAGCCGAGGCGTGTCTCGATCGCCTGATCGTCGTATCGGGCAGCTGACCGTGGCGGACATCCTCACCCGGATCGAGGCCTACAAGCGCGCCGAGATCGCGGCGGCGAAGCGCGCCCGTCCGCCCGCGACCGTCGAGGCGCTCGCCAAGGCCGCGCCACCGCCGCGCGGCTTTCTCGCCGCGATCGAGCGCCGGCATGCCGCCGGCGGCGCGGCCCTGATCGCCGAGATCAAGAAGGCGAGCCCGTCGCGCGGGCTGATCCGCGCCGATTTCGATCCGTCGCGGCTCGCCGCCGCCTATGCGGCCGGCGGCGCGACCTGCCTTTCGGTGCTCACCGACGCGCCCTCGTTCCAGGGCAGTCCCGAGCACCTGGTGGCGGCGCGCGCCGCAGCCGACCTGCCGGTCCTGCGCAAGGATTTCCTCTACGAGCCCTATCAGGTGGCGGAGGCGCGCGCGCTCGGCGCCGACTGCATCCTGATCATCATGGCGGGGATCGACGATGCCGCGGCGCGCGAGCTCGAAGCCGCCGCCTTCGCCTGGGGCATGGACGTGCTGGTCGAGGTGCACGATGAAGCGGAGCTCGACCGCGCGCTCACGCTCAGAACCCGGCTGATCGGCATCAACAATCGCGATCTCAAGACCTTCGCGACCACCCTCGCGGTGTCCGAGCGGCTCGCGCCGCGCGTTCCGCGCGACCGCGTGCTGGTGGGCGAAAGCGGCATCTTCACGCCCGCCGATCTCGCCCGCCTCGCCAAGGTCGGCATGGCCACCTTCCTGGTCGGCGAGAGCCTGATGCGCCAGGACGACGTCACCGCCGCGACGCGGGCGCTCCTGGCGGGCGATGCGGCAGCGCCTTCTTCCCCATCTCCACCAGGCGCTCAGACTCGCGGCGAGCCCCCCTCACCCGGAGCCGCGCGTGAGACGCGCGCCTCCGACCTCTCCTCGCAAGCGGGGAGAGGTGAAAGAGGCCCGAGATGAGTCCCGGCAAGCTCACCCATATCGGCGCCGGGGGCGAGGCCCGCATGGTGGACGTGTCGCAAAAAGCCGCGACCGAGCGCGTCGCCATCGCGCAGGGCCGCGTCGTCATGTCGGCGGCGACGCTCGACCTCGTGCTCTCCGGCAACGCCAAGAAGGGCGACGTGCTCGGCGCCGCGCGCATCGCCGGCATCATGGCGGCGAAGAAGACCCATGAGCTGATCCCGCTCTGCCATCCCCTCCCCGTCTCCAAGGTCGAGGTCGAGATCGCGCCCGACCAGGAGCCGCCCGGCCTCACCGTCCGCGCCATCGTCAAGGTCACCGGCCAGACCGGCGTCGAGATGGAAGCGTTGACCGCGGTCTCGGTCGCCTGCCTCACGATCTATGACATGGTGAAGGCGGTCGAGCGCGGTATGCGCATCGAGGACATCCATCTGCTCGAGAAGCGCGGCGGCAAGTCCGGCACGTATAGAGCGCGCGTGATCCCGAAAAGTGGGAGCCGGTTTTCGGATAAGATCACGCGCAAAAAAAAGGTGGAGTGACCGTGGCGGCGTTGCTCTCGGTCGCGGATGCGACAGCGCTCGTGCTCAAGGATGCAGCCCCGCTCGCCGCCGAGGACGCAGCCCTCGCCGCCGCTCACGGCCGCGTGCTCGCGGCCGACCTTGCGGCCCGCCGCACCCAGCCGCCGGCCGCCGTCTCGGCCATGGACGGCTACGCGGTGCGCGCCGCCGACGTCGCCGCCGTCCCGGCCCGGTTGAAGCTCATCGGCGAGGTCGCGGCCGGCCATCCATTCGATCGCCCGGTTGCCCGCGGCGAGGCCGCCCGCATCTTCACCGGCGGCGTGGTGCCGCCCGGCGCAGACACGATCGTCATCCAGGAGAACACCGCGCGCGAGGGCGACATCGTGGTCGTCCAGCAAACGACGACCGAGGGCCGCCACATCCGGCCGGAAGGGCTCGACTTCAAGGCCGGCGAGACGCTGTTCGCGCGCGGCCGCCGGCTCACCGCGCGCGACCTCGCCCTTGCCGCCGCCATGAACCATGCCACCGTCCCGGTGCATCGCCGCCCGCGGGTCGCGCTCCTTGCGACCGGCGACGAGCTGGTGATGCCGGGCGAGACGCCCGGGCACGGCCAGATCGTCTACTCGAACGGCTTTGCTCTGCGGGCGCAGGTCGAGAGCGAGGGCGCGAGCGTCATCGATCTCGGCATCGCGCCCGACCGGTTGGATGAGACCATCGCGGCGGTGCGCCGGGCGCGCGAGCGCGAGGCGGACGTGCTGGTGACGACCGGCGGCGCCTCGGTCGGCGAGCACGACCTGGTGCAGCGGGCGCTTGCCGCCGAAGGCCTGGCGCTCTCCTTCTGGAAGGTCGCCATGCGGCCGGGCCGGCCGCTGATGCATGGGCGGCTGGGCGCCATGCAGGTGCTCGGCCTGCCCGGAAATCCCGTGTCATCCTTCGTGTGCGGGGTGCTCTTTGTCGTGCCCCTGCTCCGCCGGCTCGCCGGCCGCGGCGATCTCGGCCCCGATACCGAATCGGCAGTGCTCGGCCGCGACCTGCCGGCGAACGACGAGCGCGCCGATTACCTGCGCGCCGAGCTCGCCCAGGGGCCCGACGGCGCCCTCGTGGCGACGCCGTTTCCGGTCCAGGACAGCTCCATGCTGGCGCCCCTCGCCAGAGCCGGTTGCCTTGTGATCAGAGAGCCTTACGCCCCGCGTGCGGCGGCCGGCAGCCGCTGCGCCATCGTAAAGCTGGCGTTCTGACGAACGCTAAAGCTCGGACGTCCGAATTAAAGGCTTGCAGAACACATGCCGAACAGATAGGGTCCGTTCATGATTTGTTTATGCGCATGCGTGATAGTCGC
>DASTZX010000411.1:0-6056 GCA_035764045.1 Xanthobacteraceae bacterium
CTTGTCGCGGCGGCTGGGGCACAGGCGGCCGATCTTCCCGTAAAGGCCAAGCCGGTCGAATACGTGAAGGTCTGCAGCCTGTATGGAGCAGGCTTCTGGTACGTGCCGGGGACGGACACGTGCTTGAAGATCGGCTCTTACGTCCGCGTCCAGACGAGCTACAACGCGGAGGGTGGCGGAATTCCGCTCGGCGCCAACGATTCCGGGACGGAGACGGCGGGCCGGCAGACCCGCACCGACACCAGCAACCTGGCGATGCGCGTCCGCGCGGCGGTCTCAGTCGATCTGCGCACGCAGACCGAATACGGCACGTTGCGGTCGTACCTCGAAATCGGCCAGCAGTTGACGACGAACAACTCGGCTGCGGTCGACTCGCCGTTCTTCGATCGCGGCTTCATCCAGTTCGCCGGCTTCACGGCGGGCAAGATCAGGTCGTACTTCGACATCAACTCGTTTGCGCCTTACAGCTATGCCAACTCGCGCATCTCCGGCGACACCGGAGCGGCGGGCATCTACGGCATCGCCTACACGGCGCAGTTCGGGAATGGCGTCACGGCCAGCCTGTCGTTCGAGGATGGCGGCTCCGGTAGCAACGGCAACAGCGCGGGCTCGGCTGGCAGCCGTGGTCACTTGGTGAAGGACCTGAACGTTGCAGGCTCCTTTAACCCCGCCACCGGTACGGTCACCTACGACAACCGCGGCTGGCAGTATCCGGACGTGGTCGGCGCGTTGCGCATCGATCAGGCCTGGGGCTATGCGCAGGTCGCGGCGGCTCTGCACGACGCGAGCGGCGGCTACTACACCGGCCCCGGCGTGGACGCCTGCGGCACGAGCGCCAACTGCGTCACGCTCGGGCATCCGGGCACTGCGACAGGCTGGGCGGTCACCGGCGGCTTCACGTTGAACAACGTGCTCGGCCTCAAGGGCGACCAGTTCGGCATGCAGGCGGCTTACGCGAACGGCGCCACCGGCTACGTGACCCGGGCGACCGGTCCGTGGGTGATGTACGACGGCAACACCGCCGGCATCGCCGCCAGCAACGACGGCGTGTACATCAACGGGTCGGGTATCGAGCTGACCACCACGTGGGGCATCAACGGGTTCTACCAGCATTTCTGGAATCCGAGGTGGCGCACCTCCCTGCACGGCGGCTATATCGAGACCGACTTCGACAATACTGCCAAGTCGTTCTATTGCCCGACCGGTGCGGGGGGCAACCCGGTCACTGGGATCAGCAACGTCACAATCGCCGGGACCGGCGGCACCTGCAACCCGGACCACAGCTGGTGGGTCGTCGGTACGCGGACGCAGTGGAACCCGCATCCGGATCTCGATATCGGTCTCGAAGTGCTGTGGACGCACCTCAACACGGCGTTCAAGGGCGGGACGATCACGGCGGCGGCGGGCGCGCAGCCTCCGGGCGCTGTCATCGACGACCAGGACGTGCTGAGCGTCTACTTCCGGATCCAGCGAAACTTCCTGCCGTGAGCGCCTGATCACGCAGGAAGCGGACCCCCGGCGGGAAGGCTTTTCACCATCTTCAGCTTCCCCCCGGGGGTCTTCCTAAAATCAAGGACCGGCAGCGATGCCGGTCCTTGTCGTTTTCAGGCACGATCTGCCGGGTCGGCAGTGATGAATGCGACGCCCTCGGCGGGGTTCAATGCGCCGACGAGTCGCCCGGCTCATTGGGCGGCGCCAGCCGATAGCCGACACCGAGCTCGGTCAGCAGGATGGTGGGGTGGTTGGGATCGGATTCGATCTTCTGCCGCAACTTGCGCACCACGATGCGCAGGTAATGCGTATCGTTGATGTGCGGCAGGCCCCAGATCTCCTTCAACAACTCCTGGTGCGTGACCACGTTGCCGGGATACTGGGCGAGGATTTGCAGCAACCGGTACTCCTTCGGCGTGAGCGTCAGACGCTCGTCACCCACAAAGACGTTGCGAGCGGCGAGATCGATCTTCAGGCGCCCGATCCTGATCACACTGTCCCCGGTCGTGGCGCGCGCCTTGCGCCGGAGCACGACCTTTGATCGCGCCAGGAGCTCCGCCATCCCGAACGGCTTGGTGACGTAGTCGTCAGCGCCCATCTCGAACAGGCGCACCTTCTCCATCTCGCTCGACCGGACCGAGAGAATGATGATGGGCACGTTGGACCACGACCGAATCCGCTCCAGAACCTGCGAGCCATCGACGTCCGGCAGGGCGAGGTCGAGGATGATCAGGTCGGTGGGCCGCAGGGTCGCGGCGCGGATCGCATCGCGTCCGCTCTCCGCTTCGCTGACCGAATAGCCGTCGAGCTCGAAGCCGCTGCGCAGGAAGCGGCGAATCTGCACCTCGTCGTCGACGACGAGCACGTTGGGGCTGGCCTCAGTCACTGGCGATGCTCTCCAGCTGGTCAACGTTTGCCGGGATCGGCAAACGGATCGTCACCGTCGTCCCCTTGCCCTCGCCGGCGCTGGCGGCGTCGATCGCCCCGCCATTGGCGGCGATGAATGCATTGGCAATCCAGAAACCCAGTCCCGACCCCGGCGTCGTGTTGATGTGCCGGCGGCCACGGAAGAACCGCTCGCCCAGATGGGTGCTGTCTTCGGCCGACAGCCCGGCTCCCTCGTCGCTCACCGCGATGGCCACCACGCGGTCGTCCCGCCATCCGCGGATCCGGATCGTCGAGCCGGGCGGCGAGTATTTGGCGGAGTTGGCCAGAATCTGTCCGAGCGCCTTCTCGATCAACACGGCGTCGACGTGGATCAACGGCAGCTCGGGCGGCAGATCGACCTCGATCGAATGGGCGATGAAGCGGTTCGGCCTGTGCTCCACGGCCGCATTGACCACGTCGGACAGCTCGGCCCATTCGAGCTTGGGCTGCAATGCTTCCCCGCTGATTCGGGTGGCGTCGAGCAGGTTCTGGATCTCGTTGTTGAGACGCTCCGATTCCTCGCGCACCACATTCGCGAGGGCGGCGAGCCGCGCTTCCGCAGCGATCGCCGGCGCGTCGCACAGGACGGTCGCGGCGCCCAGAATCGACGCCAGCGGCGTGCGCAACTCGTGTGACACCGAGCCGATCAATGCGTCGCGGAAGCGGTCCGACTCCGCCCGCATCCGCACCTCGGTGATCGCGTGCGCCAACCCGATCTGCTCGATCGTCACTGCGGCGTCGTGAAGAATCGCCTCGATGCGGGCGCGGATTTCCTTCTCGGACTCGGGCGTCTGACTCCCGAGATCGATGGCCACCACGCCGAGGTCCGGTGTCTTCGAGGAAACCGCGTGCACCAGCCAGATGTCGCCCTGATCGTCGGTCACCGTCATGCCGGCGGCGGCGTCAGCCTTTCCGGCGACCACCGCCGAGACCGCATCGCGGATGTCTCGCGGCACATCGCTCTCGCCGATCGGCGCCGGCCGGTTTGCCGGACCGCTCGGCTCGAACAGCGCCACCTTGCGGCCCACGACCGTGGACAGATGCTTCTGGATCGCGTCGAAGATGTCGGCGGTCGAATGGCCGCCGGCGAGACGGCGGGAGAACGCGTAGAGGTCGCTGATCTCCTTCTCGCGCTTGCGCACGATCTCCGATTCGCGGCGCATGCGCCCCGCGAGATGCGCCGCCACGATCGCCACGAGGGCGAAGATCAGGAGCCCCATACGACGGGCGGGATCCTCGACATAGAACGTATGCACGGGCTTGTAGAAGAAAAAAGCGGCGCAGGCGGCGCCGCCGATCGTTGCCGTCAATGCCGGCACGAATCCCCAGCGGATGGCCGCGATCAGCACCGGGATCAAATAAGTGATCACGATCGGCGGCACATCGACCAAGGCGGTCTTGATGGCTGCGAGCGCAACCGTGACCGCGATCACGAGGACGAGCGCGCCCACGACGCCGGTCAGCCGGCCAGCGTCCCCGGCGCCGCGCAGCCACTGGGCGGCATTCTCCGAAACGGCTCGCAGGCGCGGCATCGGCGCGATTGTCTCGACCGTGTGTGGGGGCTGTTGCTTCATTACAACTTCCGCTCAGGGAAGGGCAATCGCCTATTTGGGGCATGGCGATGGCCGATCCATGACAGGCAATCTGGGCCTGTCGGTCCGGTCGCATCGGTCGTAAGCGCCCGCCACGAGATGAACCCCGCGGATTCGCTCCTATTCCGCCGTGCCGCCGGCGTTCCCACTCATGGCGCGGCCCGTGCATCACGCCGAATTGAAGCGTTAGCGCGGGCTCGCGCCGCCGACGACCGGGTGCCCGATACCGAGCGGCGATGCATCGATCAGGACGAAGGCAACGCGTGCGCGCTCGCGGCCGCGGTTGACCCAGGCGTGATTGGTTCCGCGCTGGACCATGACGTCGCCGGCCTTGAGGTGGACGGTCGAGTCGTCCATGTCCATGTCGATCTCGCCCGAGATCACGATCACGTAGTCGATGGTCTCGGTGCGGTGCATGCGGCCGCTGTTGCCGGGCGGAAAGTCGATCACGGCGAAGCGCGTCCCCTTCGCCGGTGGCGCGGTGCCCAGGACGCGCGCGCCGCAATCCTCGATCGGCTCGCCGATGGCGATGTCGGCCGGGGTGGAGTCGGTTGACCAGACGAGGGTCGAGACCGTTCCGGGCGATCCCGATTTCCAGTTGGTCGCCGGAGCATCGATCAGGACCTTTGCGATCCCGCCGGCCTCGTGTCCGGTGACGATGCGGCGGATCGGCGGGTAGTCCGGCTTGGCGGGCTTCGTGTCGGGCATCGGGGCCTCACGTCGGGTTGCAGTATCGATCGCCGCGAGAGACACGCCATCGATCGTTCGGCACCGTACCGCATCCCACATTAGCACGAGGATGGATTTGCAGCGCTCGGTCATCGCGCAGGAACGGCCCGGACCGAGGCATCGGCCGTCGCCACGTCCTGCGGATAGACCCGGTGTGCCGGAATCGCGAGGAGGCCGGCTGCGACGAGCGCGACCAGCATGATCAGGAATGTCCATTGCAGGCCGGCATCACCCGGCCCGAGCTCCAGGGACAGCCATCCAAAGATCAGGGGCGCCAGCGCTTCCAGTGTGCCGCGCAGTGCCATGCGGACCGATTCGGCGCGCCCCCACAGCCGCGGATGCATGACGTCGAGACGGGCCGCATCGATCGGAGGATTGGCGGCCGCGAGCGCCGCGGTGCCCATCGTGAGCAGCGCGATGCCCGGAATGGGGTTGTGCGTCCAGACAGCAGGCGCCGTGAACACGGCGGCAAGCAGCAGCGCTGCGCCAGGCACGACAATGCGCGCCGCAATCCAGCCGCGATCGAGAAGGCGGCTCGACAGCCGGCCGCCGGCTGCAAGACCTGCGAGCGCGCCGATTCCCACGGCGATTGCGACTGCGCTCGCGATGCTTCGCGACAGGCCGTAGTGCTGAGTTAGATAAATCATCCCGAACGCGCGCACGCCCGCGAAATAGTAATAGCCGAGGCTCGAGGCGATGACGAGCAAACGGAATGTCGGAATGCGCAGCACGTATCCGACGGTCCGCCACAGACTCCAGCGTCTGGGATCGTCGTGCAGGACAAGGTCGCGGGAGGGTTCGATTCGCGCCTCTCTGATCTTGCGCCGCATGCGCGCAGCCTCCCCGGATTGCTCCGATCCCTTTTCGGCTTCGCGCGCCCGCGTACCGTCATTTTCGATGTCGTCGCGCGAACGGACCTCCTGCTCGCCGAGGCGGATCCAGCTTTGTCCACCGCGCGCCGGCTCGGGCAGATATCGCCAGATCACGAACGCCACCGCAGCGCCCGACGCTCCGACCACCCAAAGGGACCAGCGCCAGCTCGCGAAGCTCGAGATCTCGCCAGCGAGGAAAAACCCGACGCCGAGTCCGACCAGCTCTCCGCCGAGAATGGTTCCGTAAAGGCGCGCACGCACGCGTGCAGGAAAAAAATCGCCGACCAACGATGCGACCGTGGGTGCGGCCGCGGCCGTCACCGCGCCGAGAAAGCAGCGTGTCGTCACCAAGTAGACGAACGACGTCGCGGTCCCGCTCACCACCATGGCAACCGTCCATGCCGCGATGGCGATGAGCAGGATGCGCTTGCGCTCGACGCGGTCG
>DASTZX010000412.1:0-11520 GCA_035764045.1 Xanthobacteraceae bacterium
GCGCGAGCGCTCGCGGCGCAGGGTCTCGAGTCGATGGCCGAGATCGATATCATTGCCGCCGAGCCCGCGCTCGGTGACGACGGCCGCGATCTCGGCGGCGAGCCGCCCGGCGCCTTGGCGCGCCGCGTCCACCACCATGCGGGCGAGCCGCGGCGGCAGCGGCAGGCGGTTGAGCGCCTTGCCCGCCTCGGTGATGCGGCCGTCCGCATCGATCGCGCCGAGCTCGCGCAGCAACGCCCTCGCCTCGGCGAGCGCCGGCCGCGGCGGCGGATCGAGGAAGGTCAGCTGATCCGGATCGGCGCCCCATTGCGCCAGGTCGAGCACCAGCGAGGAGAGATCGGCCGAGAGGATTTCCGGCCGCAGGAACGGCTCGAGCGCGCGGGTCTCGCCCTCGTCCCACAGGCGGTAGCACACGCCCGGCTCGGTGCGGCCGGCGCGGCCGCGCCGCTGGTCGGCGGCGGCCCGCGAAACCCGCACGGTCTCGAGCCGGGTCAGCCCCACATCGGGCTCGTAGACCGGAACGCGCGCCAGCCCGGAATCGATCACGATGCGTACGCCATCGATGGTGAGCGATGTCTCCGCGATCGAGGTTGCGAGCACGACCTTGCGCCGGCCCGGCGGCGATGGCGCGATAGCCCGATCCTGCGCGGCCGCCTCGAGCGCGCCATAGAGCGGGACGACGTCGATTGCAGCGTCGTCGAGCCGGTCCTTCAGGCGGGTCTCGGTGCGGCGGATCTCCGCCGTCCCGGGCAGAAACAGCAGGGCGGAGCCCTGTTCGGCGCGCAGGGCCCGCAGCGCCGCCTCGGTGGCCTGGGCCTCGATCGGAGCGGTCGGATCGCGGCCGAGGTAACGCGTCTCGACCGGAAAGGCGCGGCCTTCACTTGCGATCACAGGCGCGTCGCCGAGCTGGCGCGCGATGCGCGCACCGTCGATCGTCGCCGACATCACCAGGAGCTTGAGATCCTCGCGCAGGCCACGCTGGGCGTCGCGCGCGAGCGCAAGCCCGAGGTCGCCGTCGAGCGACCGCTCGTGGAATTCGTCGAACAGCACCGCCGCGACGCCCTCGAGCGCCGGATCGTCGAGCACGAGCCGCGTGAAAACGCCCTCGGTCACCACCTCGATGCGGGTGCGACGCGAGATCTTCGACCCGAACCGCACCCGGTAGCCGACGGTCTCGCCGGCGTTTTCTTTGAGCGTCCGCGCCATACGGTCGGCCGCCGCGCGCGCCGCGATCCGGCGCGGCTCCAGCACCAGGATCTTGCGTCCTTTCGCCCACGGCTGCTCGGCCAGCACCAGCGGCACCCGCGTGGTCTTGCCCGCACCCGGCGGGGCCACCAGCACGGCGGCGTCACGCGCATCGAGCGCGGCGGTGAGCGCCGGCAGCGCCTCGTCGATCGGAAGTGGGGGGTCGAACGGTTTCATTGATCGCCCGTTAGCCTCGTCGTTGCCACCGGCATGCCGCACCGCCTTCGCGAATGATAGGGACGCGCCAATCTGTCCGACCGAGATTGAGACGCAAGGGCTTCGTATGGCGTCGCACGGTCTGACCGCGTCCGCAGGACGTCCAGGCGCGCGCAGGGTAGCGCCCTCCGCCGGAGGATGATAATGCGGGGAGCGATCCCCACATGACCTCAGCCATGGCTGCCAAAGCGAACCCTCAACCGGCGAAGAAGGCCGAGCCCGGCCTCAAGAAGGGCGACCACGTCTTTCTGGTCGACGGGTCGTCCTACATCTTCCGCGCCTACCACGCACTGCCGCCGCTCACCCGCAAGTCGGACGGATTGCAGCTCAACGCGGTCCTGGGCTTCTGCAACATGCTGTGGAAGCTCCTGCGTGACATGAAGCCGGAGGAGCGGCCGACCCATCTGGCGGTGGTGTTCGACAAGTCCGAGCGCACGTTCCGCACCGAGATGTATCCCGACTACAAGGCGCATCGGCCGGACCCGCCCGACGACCTGATCCCGCAGTTCGGCTTCATTCGAGAGGCGGTGCGCGCGTTCGATCTGCCCTGCCTCGAGCAGGCCGGCTTCGAGGCGGACGACCTGATCGCGACCTATGTGCGGCAGGCCTGCGAGGCGGGCGCGACCGCCACCATCGTGTCGTCCGACAAGGACCTGATGCAGCTCGTGAACGACTGCGTGGTCATGTACGACACCATGAAGGACCGCAAGATCGGCATCCCGGAGGTCATGGAGAAGTTCGGGGTGCCGCCCGAGAAGGTGATCGACGTCCAGTCCTTGATCGGCGATTCCACGGACAACGTGCCGGGCGTGCCGGGAATCGGCGTGAAGACCGCGGCGCAGCTCATCGGCGAATACGGCGACCTCGAGACGCTGCTCGCGCGCGCCGGCGAGATCAAGCAGGAGAAGCGCCGGCAGTCGCTGATCGAGAACGCCGAGAAGGCGCGGCTCTCGCGCCGGCTCGTCACCCTCGACAGTCATGTCAACGTCGAGGTGCCGATCGGCGATCTCGCGGTGCATGAGCCCGACTACAAGCGGCTGCTCGCCTTCCTCAAGGCGATGGAGTTCAACTCGCTCACCCGCCGGGTCGCGGAGTTCTCGAGCATGGACGCAGCCGAGATCGAGCCTGAAGCGGCGTTCGCGGGCGCCCGCGCGAGCGCGCCGGCGGCGCGCGAATCCGCCGGCGAGCCCGCGCGAGAGACGCGCGGTCCGGCCTCTCCGGAGCTGCCGCTCGGCCGGCCATCGCAGCCGGGCGAGCTTCGCAGGAGCAAGGGAGAGGCGCCGGACTATCCGGAGCTCACGCCGCAAATTCTGGCGGCGGCCCGCGCCGAGGCCGCGCGCAACGCCAAGTTCGACCGCAGCAAGTACGAGACCATCCGCGACGCGCAGCGCCTCGCGGCGTGGGTCGCGCGGGCGCGCGAGCTCGGTGTCGTGGCGATCGACGTGAGCGCGGCAGGCACCGATCCGATGCGCGCCGAGATTTGCGGCATCTCGCTCGCGCTCGCGCCGAACGAGGCCGCCTACGTGCCGCTCGGCCACCGCCAGGGCGGCGAGGGCGGCGACAGCCTGTTTCGCGGCGATGTGGCGCCGGACCAGATTCCCGAGGCCGCGGCTCTCGACGTATTGAAGCCGCTGCTCGCCGATCCGGCCGTCCTGAAGATCGGCCACGATCTCAAATCCGCCTGGCAGATGTTGGCGCTGCGCGGGATCGAGATGGCTGCCCATGACGACATCATGTTGATGTCCTACGCGCTCGATGCCGGCCGGCAGAACCATCGGCTCGAGGCGCTCGCCGCCAGCATGTTCACGCATTCCGCCATGGACATCCAGGCGCTTCTCAAGGCCGGCAAGGCGAGGATCACCTTCGACGCGCTCGGGATCGAGCGGGCGACCGAATACGGGGCCGAGCGCGCCGACATAGTGCTGCGGCTGTGGCTCGCGCTCAAGCCACGGCTCGCGGCGGAGCGCGTGCGGACCGTCTACGAGACGCTTGAGCGTCCGCTGGTCGCGGTGCTGGCGCGCATGGAGCAGCGCGGCATTTCGATCGACCGCGATGTGCTCTCCAGGCTCTCCGGCGATTTCGCCCAGGAGGCCGCCGGCCTCGAAGCCGAGATCAACGAGCTGGCCGGAGAGACCGTCAATCCCGGCAGCCCCAAGCAGCTCGGCGACATCCTGTTCGGCAAGCTCAAGCTGCCGGGCGGCGCCAAGACCAAGACCGGCCAATGGGCGACCGGTGCGCGCGCGCTGGAGGATCTGGCCGAGCAGGGGCTGCATCCGCTGCCGCAGAAAATTCTCGACTGGCGACAGGTCTCCAAGCTCAAGTCGACCTACACCGACGCCCTGCCGGGCTTCGTCAATCCGTCGACGCATCGCGTTCACACCAATTACGCTCTGGCGTCGACAACGACGGGGCGGCTGTCCTCGTCCGATCCGAACCTGCAGAACATCCCGGTCCGCACCGAGGACGGCCGCAAGATCCGCCGCGCTTTCGTGGCGGCGCCCGGCACCAAGCTCGTCTCCGCCGACTACTCGCAGATCGAGCTGCGGCTGTTGGCCGAGATCGCCGGGATCGAGACGCTGCAACGGGCGTTCCGCGAGGGCCTCGATATTCACGCCATGACGGCTTCGGAGATGTTCGGGGTTCCGGTCAAGGATATGCCGGGCGAGGTGCGCCGCCGCGCCAAGGCGATCAACTTCGGCATCATCTACGGCATCTCCGCCTTCGGCCTCGCCAATCAGCTCGGCATCGCCCGCGAGGAGGCCGGCGCCTACATCAAGAAATATTTCGAGCGATTCCCCGGCATCCGCGACTACATCGAGGAAACCAAGAAGTACGCGAAAGAGAACACCTACGTGCTGACTCTGTTCGGGCGCAAGTGCCACTATCCGGACATCCGTGCCTCCAACGGCTCGATCCGCGCATTCAATGAGCGCGCCGCGATCAACGCGCGGCTGCAGGGCTCGGCCGCCGACATCATCCGCCGCGCCATGATCCGCATGGAGGACGCGTTCGCGAAGCACGAGCTCTCCGCCCGCATGCTGCTCCAGGTCCACGACGAGCTGGTGTTCGAGGTCGCCGACGCCGAGGTCGACAAGACCATCCCTGTGGTCCGCAAGGTGATGGAGGAGGCGCCGATGCCGGCGGTCGCGATCTCCGTGCCGCTCGCAGTCGAGGCCCGCGCGGCCGGCAACTGGGACGAGGCGCATTGACCCCTTATCCTCAGGTTTCCCGGCACTGTGCGTTCCGCGCCGGCCCGATCGGTGCTAGCTAGGCGCCATGGCCGTCCCGTCCCGATCCTCGACCCGCAGTTCCGCGCCGACGCTCAATGCGCTGCCGGAGACCACAGCCGCGCGCGCGCGGCTGCGCGACATCATCCATCTCCGGTCCTTCGGCTATGGCGAGGTCAAGCTCGCCTCCGGCCGGACCAGCAACTTCTACTTCAACCTGAAGCCCGCGATGCTCGACGCCGAGGGCGCGGCCCTGCTCGCCCAGCTCACCTTGGACGCGCTCGCGGGCGAGCGTATCGACTGCATCGGCGGGCTCGAGATGGGTGCGGTGCCGATCGCGGGCGCCGTCGCGCAGCTCAGCCACATGGCGGGCATACCCGTGCAGGCGTTCTTCGTCCGCAAGAAGCCCAAGGAGCACGGCGCGCGGCTCTCGGTCGAGGGGCTGATGCCGGGCGAGACGCTTCAGGGCAAGCGCGTCGTCATCGTCGAGGACGTCACCACGACGGGCGGCTCGGCCATGAAGGCGGTCGAAGCGGTGCGCGAGGCGGGTGGCGAGATTGCCTTCGTGCTCACGATCGTCGATCGCGAGGAGGGCGCGACCGAAGCGTTCGCGGCCCAAGGGCTCGATTTCCGTGCGCTCTACGGCGCCTCGGAATTTTTGAACCGCTGATCCTTTCTGCATCAGCTCCCGCCAAAGCGGGCCACCCGGTCATTTCCGCCGGGCCAGAACCGCGGCATAGAACGCTTCGATCCCCGCCACGGCGTGCGCCCGGGCGAACCGCGTCAGATCATAGGGTATCCGCTGGCGGCCCCGCGCCGCGGCCGCGGAAAGTTGCGCCGCCAGCATTGTGACGTCACTCGGCTCGGCCCACAGCACGCGCTCCTCTTTGAGGAACTCGCGCGGCCCCTCGGTCCGCGTGACCACGAGCGCGCAGCCCGCATCCATGGCTTCCAGGATGGTGAGCCCGAACGGCTCGAAGCGCGCGGCGCTCACGTAAATGTCGAAGGCGCGATAGA
Source organism: Xanthobacteraceae bacterium (assembly GCA_035764045.1). Taxonomy (GTDB): domain Bacteria; phylum Pseudomonadota; class Alphaproteobacteria; order Rhizobiales; family Xanthobacteraceae; genus JAVDCA01. The sequence goes on from DASTZX010000412.1 coordinate 5,706, forward strand.
CCGGGGCGATCTCAGGCAGCGTGCCGATGAACGCAATGCGCGCGTCGCCGGCGGCAAGCTGCTGCAATTCGCGCTGTTGCGGCCCGTCGCCCGCAATGACGAGGCGGACCGGCTCATCGCCTTGCCGGAATGCCGCCCGAAAGGCACCGATGAGCACATCCATGCCCTTTTCGGCGATCAGGCGTCCGACACTGCCGAAGACGATCGTCCGATCGTCGGCGCGCCACCGGGCTCGCAGCTGCGCGACCTCCTGCGGCGTCAGACAGGCGAGCGCGGCGTGAATGGTTGCCGGAACCCAGCCCCCGACGACTGCGACCTCGCCGCGGAATGTCGCATCGACCGTCGCGCGCTGCCACGCGGCGACGCAGATCAAGCCGTCACAGCCGCCGTGCTCGCGCGGCTCGTACCGGATATGCAGCGCCGCGACGTGGGGGATGCCGCGCATCTGCGCGATCCGTCCAATCCGCCGCGCCGCCGGATTGAGATGGGTATGCACGATGTGCGGCCGCAGGCGGATCAGAGTCCAGAGCGCGAAGGCCCGATGGAGAGCGGCCGGCAGCCGGCGGGGCATCACGATCAACCGGATCGCGCCGGCGCCGCCCTTGCGGGACATCGCTGCCTGCGTGGCGGCGATCTCGTCCCGAAAGGCGCGCGCGCAAGGCGAATCTCCGCCGTGGATCACCACCACGACCTCGTGCCCGACCCGCGCCTGCGCGGTCGCGAGCTCGATGCAGTGCCGCTCGCTGCCGTAAAAGCCTTGGCTCAGCACCGCGTGGAGGATTTTCATCGCGCACTGTCTATCCGGACGTCATTGCCCGCGAAAGCGGGCAATCCAGGAGACTCGCCGCACCGACAGGAGTACTGGATGCCCCGCTTGCGCGGGGCATGACGAATGAGCTTACCCGAGCCCCAGCATCTGCGCGGCGTTGCCGCCGAGGATCGTCTTCTTCTCGGCCTCGGCGATCGGCAGCTTGGCGACGTGCTTGGTGTCGGCGCCGATGAAGGGATCGTCGGTGCCGAACAGGATCTGCGAGGGCCCGACCGAGCCGATGGCGAGCATCAGCGCTCCCTCGCCGAACGCGCAGGTGTCGTAATAGAGCCGCTTGGCGTATTCGCTCGGCAGCCGGGTGATGAACTTGCGGCAATCGGGAAACAGCCGATAGCCGTTGTCGAGCCGCTCCAGCAGCATCATCAGCGCGCCGCCGGTGTGCGCCAGGATGTAGGGAAAATCCGGGTAGCGCTCGAACACGCCGCCATAGATCAGCCGCGCCGCGACCAGCGTCGTGTCGAAGATCAGCCCGACTCGCAGCGGCAACTCGAATTCGCCCATGTCCGAGGTATCGCCCGGGAACATGGGATGCTCGAACACCGGCAGGCGCAGCGCATTGATCTTCGCCCACAGCGGCTCGAACCGCGCATCGTTGAGCGGCGGTCCGCCGATATTCGAGCCGATCGCGACCCCTTTCATGCCGAGCTCGCCGACCGCACGGTCGATCTCGGCGAGCGAGGCCTCGATATCGTGCAGCGGCAGGCTCGCGAAACCGACGAAGCGATCCGGATGGGCGCGGCAGTCCTTGGCCAGCATGTCGTTCACATGCCGGGCCATGCGGATCTGCGCCGCGCCGGTCCACGGATAGACGCTCGGTGTCGAGACGCTGAGCACGCGCACATCGATTCCCTTGGCGTCCATGTCGCGCAGCCGATGGCCCATGTCGAACATGTCGGGCCGCGTCCAGGCGAGCGTGTAGCCCTTGTGCCGCATTAGCGTCTTGCCGTCGGCAGTCGTCTCGATGTCGAGCGCCATCACCCGGGTGAGCTCGTCGAGATAATGCGGGTCGACGAAATGGCCGTGGATGTCGATCGTCATGCCCCCTCCGGCATTGTCAACCGCGCGCGGGCGCGATCACGGCGCGGCACTCGCCGAAGCCGATTCGCCGACGGCCGGGAGCTTCGCAATGCGCCCGGAATATCACCTCGTCGCCATCCTCGAGGAAGCCGCGCGTCTCGCCGTTCGGCAGGGTGAGCGGCTTCGACCCGCGCGACGTGAGCTCGAGCAGGCAGCTGCGGCTCTCGTCCTGAGGCCCGGAGCAGGTGCCGGTCGCCATGAGGTCGCCGATTTCGAGGTTGCAGCCGTTGCTGGTGTGATGCGCCACCATCTGCGCCACGGTCCAATAGAGCGTCGCGGCGGAGCTGTGGCTGAGCCGCGCCGGCGCCGCGCCGGCGGCCCGCATCTTGTCGGTCACCAACAGCACCTCGAGCGCGATGTCGAGCCCTCCGCTTTGCGCATCACCGGCGTCCGCAAGATGCGGCAAGGGCGCCGGATCGCCGGCGGGGCGCGCGAATGCGTTGGTGCGATAGGGCGCGAGCGCCGCACTCGTCACCACCCAGGGCGAAACCGTGGTTGCAAAGCTCTTGCCGAGGAACGGCCCGAGCGGCTGCGCCTCCCAGGCCTGGATGTCGCGAGCCGACCAGTCGTTGAGGAGGCAGAACCCGAAAATGTGCTCGCGCGCCTTGCCGACCCGCAAAGGCTCGCCGAGCCCGGACGGCACGCCGATATAGAAGCCGAGCTCGAGCTCGTAATCGAGGCTGCGGCTCGGCCGGTACACCGGCGCCGCCTCGTTCGGCGCCTTCGACTGGCCGGACGGCCGGCGCACCGGCACGCCGCTCGCGACGATCGATGAGGCGCGGCTGTGATAGGCGACGGGCACATATTTATAGTTCGGGTTGAGCGGATTGTCGGGCCGGAACAGCCGGCCCGCATTGGTGGCGTGGAAGATCGAGGCGAAGAAATCGGTGAAGTTGGGCACATCGACCGGCACCGCCAGCTCCGCAGCCGCGATCGGGGTGAGGAATTTTTCCACGCGATCGCGCTCGCCCGGCTCGCTGAGCAGCCGCGAGAGCGCGCGCCGCAAGTCCGCCCAGGCCGCCGGCCCCAGCCCCATCAGGCCATTGAGCTGCGCCGACGCGCACGCGTTTGCCGCCCGCCGCGCCGCTTCGCCGACGAAGGGCGTCACCGCCGCGACGTCGAGGATCTGATCGCCGATCGCCACCCCGACCGTGGGCGCGGCGTCATCGCCGCGGGGACGAAAGACACCGAAGGGCAGGTTCTGGATCGGGAAATCGCAGTCGGGCGCATTGGCGGTAGCGACCCAGCTCTTGCGGGCAGGGTCATGGGTTTCGTCGAGCGGGACCATCGTGTCGCCTCGGCATTTTCAGTTGAGAAACCGCCCGCCGTCCGCGACGATGATCGCGCCGGTGGTGACGGTGAGCAGCGTCACGCCGGCCAGGATCGCCCGCGCGACGTGGTCGGGCTCGACCACAGTCTTGAGGGGCGTGGCCTGCGCGATCTTCTCGAGCTGCGGCAGTCCGCGCCCGGCGACGAAATCGGTATTGACCGCGCCGGGTGAGACGGACAGCACGCGGATCTCGGGGCCAAGCGCGCGCCCGAGTGCCATCGTCATGGTGTCGAGGGCGCCCTTGGCGGCGCAATAGCCGACGCTCGAGCCGGAACCCGTGAAACCCGAGATCGACGAGACGTTGATGACGACCCCGGCGCCGCTTGCCTTGAGCAGCGGCGCAAAGGCGCGGATCATCGCGAACGGACCGCGCACATTGGCAACCATCAGCGCGTCGAGCAGCTCGTCGGTGAGCGTCTCGAGGTCGCCATGCGGCACCGGTCTGGTGAAGCCGGCCGAGTTGACCACCACATCGGCCCGGCCATGCGCATCGCCGACCATCCTGGCGGCCTCGCGAATGGTGGCCGAATCCTCCAGGACGATGCGGATCGGTGCGTGGCCTTTGCCGGGCAAGCCAGCGACGATCGTCTCGGCCCGCTCGCGCCCCTTGTTGTAGCCCACATAGACGGTCGCGCCTTCCGCCGCGAACAGCCGCGCCGTGGCGGCGCCGATCCCGCTGCTCGCGCCGGTCACCACCGCGACCTTTCCGTTCAGGCTCTGCTGCTCCACGCTGATCCCTCTCTTTCGTCATTCCGGGGCGCCGGCGCAGCCGGCGAACCCGGAATCCAATGATTTTGCGGAATAGTCGATTGGGTCCTATGGATTCGGGGCTCGCGCCTTCGGCGCGCCCCGGAATGACCTCAGGATGGTCACGTCCCCGGAAAGCGCCGCTTCAGGTCCTGCCAGCCCTCGAAATAATCCTGCTGCAGCTCGGAGGACTCCACCGCGTAGCGGGTGAGCCGCATGGCGAAACGGCTCTCGAACATGAACGCCATCGTGTCGGTGAGCTTGTGCGGTTTGAGCTCCGCATTGGTCGCCCGCTCGTGCGTTTCGGCATCGGGGCCGTGTGCGCTCATGCAGTTGTGCAGGCTGGCGCCGCCCGGCAGGAATCCCTCGGCTTTGGCGTCGTAGGCGCCGTACAGCAGTCCCATGAATTCCGTCATCACGTTACGGTGGTACCAGGGCGGCCGGAACGTATCCTCGCCGACGAGCCAACGCGGCGGGAAGATCACGAAATCAATGTTGGCGACGCCGTGGGTGTCGGACGGCGCGGTGAGCACGCTGTAGATCGACGGATCGGGGTGATCGAAGCTCACGGTGCCGATCGCCATGAAGCGCTTGAGGTCGTATTTGTATGGCGCGAAGTTGCCGTGCCACGCGACTACATCGAGCGGCGAGTGCTTCATCTCCGCCGCCCACAGGTTGCCCTGGAATTTCGCCACCAGCGTGCACGGCGCCTCCTTGTCTTCGTAGCCGGCGACCGGCGCCAGGAAGTCGCGTTGATTGGCGAGGCCATTGGCGCCGAGCGGCCCGAGCTCGGGCAGGCGCAGCGGCGCGCCGTAGTTCTCGCAGATGTAGCCGCGCGACGGCCCGTCCGGCAGCTCGACGCGGAAGCGCAGGCCGCGCGGCAGGAGGGCGATCTCGCCCGGTGCCACATCGAGCACGCCGAGCTCGGTGACGAAGCATGCGCGCCCCTGCTGCGGCAGCACCAGCATCTCGCCGTCGGCGTTGTAGAAATAGCGGTCGCTCATCGACGCATTGGCGGCGTAGACGTGCGCCGCCATGCCGCTCTGCAAGGCGACATTGCCGTTGCCGCCCAGCGTCACCATTCCGCCAATGAAGTCGGTCGGCTTCTCCGGGATCGGAAACGGCGACCAGCGCAGCTGCGAGGGTGTCGCCTCGACCTCGTCGAATGGCGCGCTGCGGATCAGCCCGTTGTCGGTCCGCGTATAGGGCCGGTGCACCACCGAGGGCTTGATGCGATAGGTCCAGGTACGCCGGTTCTCATGCCGCGGCGCCGTGAAGGCCGTCCCGGAGATCTGCTCGGCATAAAGACCGTAAGGCGGCTTCTGCGGGCTGTTGCGGCCGACCGGCAGGGCGCCGGGCAGTGCCTCGGTGGCGAACTGGTTGCCGAACCCCGATTGGTACTGCACCGCGGAGGCGTGTTCGGCCCCGGCTTTTCGCGGCGTTTCCTCGGCGGCGCGCTTGGCCTTGACCTTGGCGTCCATGGCGACATCCCGCTTGTAGTTGCGGCTGAAACGAGTTTACACGGCTCCGACCGGTATTGCCACGTGCAATCCCCGGAGGTCGGCCCCGCTAGTGTCCCGATTCCGAAGTTCGCACATCCTTCCAGCGATCTCTGAAGCGAACTTCGGAATCTCAGGGACACTAGCAACTCTATGATCCTAGTGCCGCCTTTTAACCCGAAGTTCGCAACGACACTTGCCGCAGATGATGTGCGAACTTCGGGTTCGCGGCACTAGCGAACGGCTATTTCTTCGGCAGGAACTGCTCGGTGTAGAGCTTGCTCATGTCGGGCTTCTCGGGCATGACGCCGGACTGCACGAACGAGCGTGCCA
>DASTZX010000413.1:0-5434 GCA_035764045.1 Xanthobacteraceae bacterium
GTGAGGAGCGCGACCGCGCCGATGAGCTTGCGGATGCGGATCGACATGGCCGGGCTTCTATCAATCGGCCATCACGAGTTCCAGCAGCTTCGGCAGCGGTGCGCGTTGCGGGCGCGGCGCGGGCTCGATATATGGGCGGGCAGCCGGTCGCCATGCGAGAGCCCACCTCCCATCATGCCACGCGCCGCCACGCCGTTCGGCTGTGGCTGCTTGCAGTCGCGGCTCTGATCGTGGCCATGGTGCTGGTCGGCGGCGCGACGCGGCTCACGGAATCGGGCCTCTCGATCACCGAGTGGCAGCCCGTCAGCGGCGCCATCCCGCCGCTGTCCGAGGCCGCCTGGCAATCCGAGTTCGACAAGTACAAGGCCATTCCGCAGTACAAGCTCGTCAACCGCGGCATGTCGCTGTCCGAGTTCAAGACCATCTTCTGGTGGGAATGGGCGCATCGGCTGCTGGGACGGCTGATCGGCGCAGCCTTCCTGCTGCCGTTCCTCTGGTTCCTGTGGCGCGGCGCGATCGAGCCCGCGCTGCGCCGTCCGCTGTGGGTCATTTTCGGGCTCGGCGCGGTGCAGGGCGGGGTCGGCTGGTGGATGGTGGCCTCCGGTCTCGCCGGGCGCACCGAGGTGTCGCAATATCGCCTCGCGTTCCACCTCACGCTGGCCTGTCTGATCTACGCCGCGATCGTCTGGACGGCGGAGCAGCTGCGCGACCGCCCTGCCGTCGGCGAGCTCATTCCGGCGCGCCTGCGCGTCGGCGCGTTCGGGCTGCTCGCGCTGGTGCTCGGGCAGATCTATCTCGGCGCGCTGGTCGCGGGGCTGCGCGCCGGGCTCGTCTACAACACCTGGCCGACGATTGACGGACGCTTCGTGCCCACGGCCGACCGTCTCTTGTTCGATTCCCCGCTGTGGCGGAACTTCTTCGAGAACACGCTCACGGTACAGTTCGATCACCGCATGCTCGCCTACACGATCTTCGTCGTCGCACTCCTGCATGCGGCCGACGCGCTGCGGGTGCGTGCGGTCGCCGGCGGGGCGGTCGCGCTCGCGCTCGGCGTGACGCTGCAAGCTTCGCTCGGAATCTGGACGTTGCTCGCGCAGGCGCCGCTGGCGCTCTCGCTCGCGCATCAGGCGATGGCGCTCGCGGTGCTCACGCTCGCCACCCTGCACGCCGCGCGGGTCTATGCCGCCGCTCAGGCGTCGGCGAGCGCCTGCTCGAGATCGGCGATGATGTCGGCCTGATCCTCCAGGCCGATCGAAAGCCGCACCACGTCGGGGCCGGCGCCGGCCTGCACCTTCTGGGCGTCCGAGAGCTGGCGGTGGGTGGTCGAGGCCGGATGGATGATCAGCGAACGGGTGTCGCCGATGTTGGCGAGGTGGGAGAACAGCTTGACGTTCGAGACGAGCTTGACCCCCGCGTCATAGCCGCCCTTGAGGCCGAAGGTGAACACCGCGCCCGCGCCCTTGGGCGCGTATTTCTTGGCGAGATTGTAATAGCGGTCGCCGGGCAGGCCCGGATAGCTCACCCAGGCGACCTTCGGGTGCTTGGCGAGCCATTCGGCCACCGCGAGCGCGTTGTCGCAGTGGCGCTGCATGCGCAGCGGCAGCGTCTCGATGCCGGTGATGAACAGGAAAGCGTTGAACGGCGCGAGCGCCGGCCCCATGTCGCGCAGGCTCAGCACCCGGCAGGCGATCGCGAAGGCAAAGTTGCCGAAGGTCTCGTGCAGCACGATGCCATGATATTCGGGCCGCGGCTCGGAGAGCATCGGATAGCGGTTCTCACGCGACCAGTTGAAGGTGCCGCCGTCGACGATCAGGCCGCCGATCGAATTGCCGTGGCCGCCGAGGAATTTCGTGAGCGAATGGACGACGACGTCGGCGCCGTAGTCGATCGGCTTGCACAGGTACGGCGTCGCCAGGGTGTTGTCGACGATCAGCGGCACGCCGGCGCGGCGGGCGATGTTCGCGACCGCCTCGAGGTCGGTGATCACGCCGCCCGGGTTGGCGATCGACTCGACGAAGATCGCCTTGGTCTTGGGGCTGACCGCGCGCTCGAAGGTGCCGATATCGTCCGGATCGGCCCACACCACGTTCCAGCCGAAATTCTTGAACGAGTGGTTGAACTGGTTGATCGAGCCGCCGTAGAGCTTCTTGGCGGCGACGAACTCGTCGCCCGGCTTCATCAGCACGTGCATCACCAGCACCTGCGCGGCATGGCCGGAGGCGACCGCAAGGCCGGCGGTGCCCCCCTCGAGAGCGGCGACGCGCTCCTCGAGCACCGCATTGGTGGGATTGCCGATGCGCGTATAGATGTTGCCGAACGTCTGCAGGCCGAACAGCGAGGCGGCGTGATCCACGTCCTCGAACACGAACGACGTGGTCTGGTAGATCGGCGTCGCGCGCGCCCCGGTGGTCGGATCGGGCTGGGCGCCCGCGTGAATGGCGAGCGTCGAAAAGCCCGGACTGCGTTCGGTCATTGAAAATCCCCGTGACAGCAGAGTTGCGCCGGCGGCGGAAAACCCGCGGATCAAGGGGTTTATCCGACCCGGTCCGGGCGTCAAGGCGGCAGGGGGCCGCCCGTGTCATGAAGGCAAAACCGGGTCCCGGCCCTCGACCGATCGGGGGAGGAGACGAACGAGGGCTTTCGGGGAGAGCGAGGCCGGCCGCGCAGCGGTCAGCGACCGGGCTCCTCGCTGCGGAATGCGCGCTCGGCGGCGGGCGTGGCGCCGCCGGCGGTGGTCGTGCGGTTGAGCGACATGCGCTGGATGCCGCGGCCGGAGATCTGCGCCCTCCTGGACGTCAGCGTGCGCGAGTTGACCCCCATCCAGGAAATTTCCGAGGACAGGCGGCCATACTCGATCTTGGGGCAGCGGTTCATCACCACCTTCATGCCGTTCGCCTCGGCGAGCGCTGCGGCGGCATCATTGCGGATGCCGAGCTGCATCCAGACGACGCGCGGTGGCGGCTGCAACTTGAGCGCCTCCTCGACGATGCCGAGCGCGTAGGGCGAAGCGCGGAAGATGTCGACCATGTCGACCGGCCCCGGGATGTCGGCGAGCTTGGCGTAGACCTTCTGCCCGAGCAGTTCGCCTCCGGCCAGCCCGGGATTGACCGGGATCATGCGGTAGCCCCGCTCGAGCAGATATTTGAACGCAAAATAGCTCGGCCGGCTCTCCTTGGCGGAGACGCCGACCATGGCAATCGTCTTCACCGTATTGAGGATGCCGCGGATATACCCGTCGTCGTAGCTGTCGTGGACCATCGCACCGCCGGAAAAACCCTTGAGCGAAAATAGGGGGCCGGCGGCGCGATGAAAAGGGCACCCGGATCAGTTGCGCGCAGCGTCCTTCCGATACGGCCGGGTCATGACGGTGCGGCAGGCCGGGCTGAGCTGTTTCACCTTTTGCTTGAGACACTGGATGATCGCTTCGCGGTCCGGGATGTACTCTCCGCAGTGGGCGTGCACATCGCCGATGCAGGCGTCCCGATCGTTCTGACTCTCGGCGCGCACCCCATCCGACCAGCCGCCCAGCACGCCGAGCGCACACACGGTCGCGATCACCAACTTGATCGACATCGCCTTCTCCCCTCGGTGGATGTGCAAAAAGCCCCCGACGCGGTCCACCGCCCTCAACGCCAGCCGCGTGCAGCATGACGCAACCGGGATCGCGCGCAAGCGGAATTGAGGTTCCTCCACCGGAGATGGCGCGTGCGCGAGAGACAGAGCGAGAGTCCGATGGTTGCGGCCTGATCGCGATGGCGATCGTGGCAGCGCTTGAGCTCCCGCGTCAGCGGTCCTCCCACTTGGGCGGACGCTTTTCCAGGAAGGCGCTGATACCTTCCGCTGCGTCATTCTGGAGCATGTTCTCCACCATGACTTGCGACGCGAAGCGGTACGCATCGGCCAGGTTCATGTCGCTCTGGCGATAAAACGCCTCCTTGCCGAGCCGCACGGTCACGGCGGATTTGCCCGCGATCTGGCGCCCGAGCTTGAGCGCCTCGTGTGTCTCCTCACCGGGAGGAACGACGCGATTGACCAGCCCGATGCGGGCAGCGTGCTCGGCGGAGATCGTGTCGCCGGTGAGCAGCATGTCCATCGCATGCTTGCGCGCGACATTGCGCGTGAGCGCGACCATCGGCGTCGAGCAGAACAGGCCGATGTCGACGCCGGGCGTGCAGAATCCGGCGCGCGAGGAGGCGACGGCAAGATCGCAGCTCGCGACCAGCTGGCAGCCTGCTGCCGTTGCGGGGCCCTGCACGGCGGCGATGACCGGCTGCGGCAGCCGGACGATCGACTGCATCAAGGCGCTGCACGTCTCCATGATGTGCCGGAAATAGGCCTTGCCGCGGTCGCGATCGTTGCGATGGGCCATGAGCTCCTTGAGATCGTGACCGGCGCAGAAGGCGGGCCCGCTGCTCGCGATGACGACGGCACGCACCGTGTTGTCCTGCGCGATCGCGGCCAGGGCTTCGGCGAGCGCGGCCAGCATCGCCTCGGACAACGTGTTGCGTCGCTCCGGCCGGTTGAGGGTGAGAACGGCGATGCCGTCGCCGCGCTCATGCAGGAGCGGCGCTGCGCCTTGCGGCGCAGAGCGGGATGCGGAGGGTGGCGCGGATGTCGGCGCGGCCATTGTTGTCGCTTACTCTTCCGGGACAGGCACGCCCATTGTATCGGAACGCGCAGACGGCGCGAGCATCGGGCAGGGGAGGTGGCATGCCGGCGGCACTGACGGTGGGCGAGCTCGAGGAGCGGCTCGCGGGCGAGTTCCCGGAAGCCTTCTTTCCTGGGAGCGGGCTCACCATTCTCGAAGCGGACAACGGCCGTGCGCGGGTCCGGCTCGTCCCTCCGGCGGGGTCGACCCGCCCGGGCGGCACGGTTTCGGGGCCGACCCTGATGATGCTGGCGGACGTCAGCATGTATGTCGCGGTCCTAGCCGCGATCGGCTGGGTGCCGCTCGCGGTCACCACCAGCCTCAACATCAATTTCTTGCGCAAACCGGCTCCCGGCGCCTTGGTCGCGGATTGCGCGCTCCTGAAGCTCGGCAAGCGATTGGCGGTTGGCTCGGTGGCGATCTCCTCCGAGGGTGAAGACGCGCCGGTCGCGCATGCAACGTCGACCTATTCAATTCCACCGCAGAGCAAATGATTATCTGCTGGTAATATTGAACCTAAAATTTAAGTATCTGATATTCTTGATCTTTTATATGACGTTGGTCGTTGACCCGCATGCGGGCGCAGGCTAGAAGCCGCTCAACGAGCGCTGCACCGCTGCGGCGCCGCGATTTGATGGATGCGACCCCATGAAAACCTATTCGGCCAAGCCGGCCGACGTCGAGAAGAAGTGGGTGATGATCGACGCCCAGGGCCTCGTCGTCGGACGCCTCGCCTCGATTGTGGCGATGCGGCTGCGCGGCAAGCACAAGCCGACCTACACGCCC
>DASTZX010000414.1:0-11515 GCA_035764045.1 Xanthobacteraceae bacterium
GCGGCGCCGCATGGCCCCGCGGCCATCCTTCGAGACGCTCGGCCTGCGGCCGAGCTCCTCAGGATGAGGGCGGAGGAATGCACCTTAAACAAGCACATGAACAGTTGCCGCTAACTGCAGTTTTGCATTTCCTGCAACAACAGGCGATCTACAGGCGATCAACAGGGGAATCGTCTGACCCCATTTTTGCCTTTCGGGGGTCACCCGGATTGAGAGGAATTGGAGCGCCGCGAGCGGACGTTGCCATCGCAAAAAAACAAATGCGCCCGCGAGGGACCCTCCGGGCGCGCACGGACGCGAGACTAGAATTTATACCTCGCGCAGTTCGGCTCCGAACGCAAGGACAATGACGAGATTTCCCCGCTATTCGCGCGGGGGGGGGGGCCGGTCAGCAGTGTTCGGCCCGCCTCACAGCCGCGCGCATCAGTCCTTGAAATCCACCTGCGTGCCCTTGTGCACCATCTTGGCGAGCGCGAGCGCGTCCCAGTTGGTGAGCCGGATGCAGCCGTGCGATTCCGTCTTGCCGATCTTGTCCGGATCGGGCGTTCCGTGAATGCCGTAGGATGGTGCGGTGAGATCGATCCAAACCGCCCCGACCGGATTGTTCGGTCCCGGTTTGACGGTGAACTTGTGCTGCGCCTTGACCCCCTTGAACTTGAACTTGGGATCGTAGTGGTAGCTCGGATTGTGCGCCACGCCTTTTACCTTGAACGTTCCGCTCGGCGCGGGCTTTTCCTCACTGCCGATCGACGCCGGATAGAAGGCTACCAGTTGGCCGTCCTTGTCGAAGGCGCGCACCGCGCGCGCGGACTTGTCGACCTCGATGCGCGCGACCTTCGGGGCTGCGCCTGAACCGGCGGCGCCCTTTAACGACGGCGCCGAGTCCGAAGCCTTCGAGTCCGGAGCCTTGGATTCTGAAGCGTTGGAGTCCGAAGCCTTGGAATCTGCCGCCTTGGAATCTGAAGCCTTGGAATCTGCAACCTTGGAATTGGAATCTGCAGCCTTGGAATCCGAAGCCTTAGGCGACGGCGCCGTGTCAGATGCCGACGCGGTCGTGCCGGCCGTCTCATCCTGCGGCTGGGCCGCCACGTTCGCGACGCGGATGCGTGTCCCGGCGATGTCGAACTTGGCGTTGCGGTTGAGCGCTTTCAGCAGGCCTTCCGACATGTGGAATCGCTCGGCCAGCTCTTCGGGCGGGCCGGTATAGGCGAGCTCTGGCAGCTTCGCCTCCTCTTCGAGCTTGCTGGGAATCTTCTTCACGAACGGCCCCTTCAGGTCGGCCGGCGTGATCTCATAGTCGACCAGCACCGGCTCCTGCGCGAGCGCGTTGAGCTTGTCCCAGGTCTGCGCATCGAGCTTGCCGCTCGCGTTCAGTCCGTTCTGGTTCTGGAACGCGGCGAGCGCCTTGCGGAAATTGTCGCCCGGCCGGCCGTCGATCGCACCGGGCGAGAAGCCCGCCCGGTCGAGCAGGACGCCGGCCTTGAGCACGGCCGGGTCGACGCCCTTCGGGAGACGCCCCAGCTCCGGCGCGACCGCATCATCGGCGGCCGCATGATGGGAGGTCCGCGCCGGCACGGCCGCATGATGGTGCGTCCGCGCGACCGCGCAATCCGCGGCAAATAGCAGCGCTCCCACCGCGAGCACGCCAACGGCCATGCGGCGCATCACAGACCTCCGTATTCTCGCCCAGGAAACAACCCCTCCCGCGCATGCCGGTTCCGGTTTGGCATCCGCGGCATTGCACGCTATTGATCGGGGCAGGGAGAGAACCATGGCCGCCCAGGACATGCGCGCAGCGCAGGCGCTGCTGCCGCACAGCTGCCGCACCCGCGCAACATTGCCCCGCATCGCCGCCCGCCCCGCGGGCCGCGCCTCATGAGCGCGCTGGCCTCGTCGGTGCGGGTGGGCGCGACCTGGGGCGCGGTCGGCGGGCTCGTGCTCGCGCTGCTGCTGCTCCGCCGCCATCCGCACATGCATCTCCATGGCGGCGAGGTGGTCGTGGTGTTCGCTCTGTGCATCGGCCTCGGCATCGCAATCGGTGCGGCGGTCGGCCGGTACAGAAGCGGGACCGCGAACGCCGATCGCCCCACGGGCGAGGTTCGATCGCGCGACGTTCGGTCGGAGGAGCGCTGATCAGCCCGTGCGCTGGGTCATCCGAAACCCGAACAGCACGATCAGCAGGCCCGCGATCTGCACCAGGCTCGGGACCTCGCCAAGCAGCACGAAGCCGATGAGCAGCGTGAAGGGCGGAACGAGCGACGTGTACACGGCGGCGCGCGCCGCGCCGAGCAGGAAGACGGCACGGGCGAAGAGATAGATCGCACCGGCGCCGGCGAGCGCACCTTGCGCCACCACCTGCACCAGGTTCTCCCACAGGCCGAACGACGCCATGCGCTCGAAGCCGAACAGCGCCCAGTGGATGACGACATCGGCGAGCGACATCACGCTCACGATCACGGTCGCCCGCGTCGGCGGAATGTGCCAGAGCTTGACCAGCATCGCGAAGGTCGCAAAGCAGAAGCCCGCCGCCACGAAGGCGAAATCGCCGAGGAGGCCATGCCGGCCGATGGTGGCGACCGCTTCGAACCCGATCACGCACAGGCCGAGCACGATCACCATGGCGCCGAGGACGCGTTCGCGCGGCATGCGCTCGTGCAGCACCGCGCTCGCGTAGAGCAGCCCGAACAGCGCCGCGCTCGACGGCTGGATCACGCCGCCGTGGCCGAGCGGCACCAGGATAAACCCCGAGTAGCTGATGATGGCGAGCGGCGGACCGCCCGCGAGCGTGAGCAGCACCGCGCGTCCCCAGCCGATTCCGCCGAACGAGCCGATGCCGTCGCGCAACAGGAACGGCAGCAGGAACAGGCCCGCCCACGCGAAGCGATGCACGGCGAGATCGGCCGGCGAGAAGCCGAGTTCGATGCCGTGGCGTGCGGCCGCGAAACCGGCCGCCCAGAACAGCGCCGCGCCGGCGCCGCACAGCATTCCGAACACGGCCGGCGTCGGCTTCGCGGCGGCCAATCGCGTCCGCCAGCTCACCTTTCGGCCTCCCGGAATCGCGCTTCGTGCTGCGTGCATACGACGGCGGCGCGGATTTGAATAGCGAATTGCCATCGCGATGCCGGCGGTCCATGCTGCGGGCGCAGAGCAAGTGTCCCGATTCCGAAGTTCGCACATCCTTGCGGCAACCCCTGATGCGAACTTCGGAATCTTAGGGACACTAGCAACTCTATGATCCTAGTGCCGCTGTTGAACTCGAAGTTCGCAACCGCGATTGCCCCAGATGACGTGCGAACTTCGGGTTCGCGGCACTAGCGCGACGACACCGAAGGGCGTGCATGGCGCAGGCGAGCGCAGGGAATTCCGGAGGCGCGAACGCGACCGACCGATCGGGCGAGCGTTCGGGCGTGGTCGCGATCGGCGAGGTGATGATCGAGCTTGCGCGCGGCGGCGACGGGCGGTTCGCGGTCGGCTGCGCGGGCGACACCTTCAACACGGCGATCTACCTCGCCCGAGCCGGCGCGCCGGTCGCCTACGCCACCGCGCTCGGCGATGATCCCTGGTCGGACCGCATCGTGGCGCTGGCCGCCGCCGAGAACGTCGGGCGCGACCTCATGCTGCGCATGCGCGGCCGTCTGCCGGGACTCTGCCTCATCGACAGCGACGCCGCCGGCGCGCGCCACGTGTATCACTGGGCCGAGGCCTCGCCGGCACGCGAGCTGTTCGAGCTCGACGACTGGGCGCGCGTCGCCGAAGGCCTGCTCGCCGCCCGGCTGATCTATTTCAGTGGGGTCACACTGTCGCTCTATTCCAACAACGGACTCGGCCGTTTCCTCGCCGTCGTGGAGATGGCGCGCAAGGCCGGCGCGCGTATCGCGTTCGACGGCAACTTCCGTCCGCACGGCTGGAGGGGCGACGTCGCCCGCGCCCGCACGGTGTTCATCGAAGCCTTGAAGCGCGTCGACGTGGCGCTGCCCGCCTTCGACGACGAGGCGATCCTGTGGGGCGACCCGAGCCCGGAATCGACGGTCGAGCGCCTGCAGGCCTTCGGCATTTCCGAGGTGGTGGTGAAGAACGGGCCGAACAGCGCGTTGGTCGCGGCGGGCGGCGGCCGTGAGCACGTGCCGGTGCCGCAGGTGGTCGAGCCGATCGATCCGCTGGCGGCCGGCGACGGCTTCAATGCCGGCTATCTGGCGGCGCGTCTCGGCGGCGCCCATCCGACCGAGGCCGCAGCGGCCGCGCATCGGCTCGCCGCGCAGGTCATCCGCCATCCGGGCGCGATCATGCCGCGGATCGGCGCGGCGGTGCATTGACGCGCGAGCGTCACGGCCTGCCGATCAGCATGGCCCCCAATGCGGCAAGGAACGGCACCGGCAGCGAGACCAGCACCCGCAGCCACACCACCCGGGCCGGCATGGCCACCACCTCGTAGCTCGCCACGCGCTGGATCGCGAACAGCGCCCAGGCGGTGGTGTAGGCGATCACCTGCGGGGCGGCGGCGCCGCTCTTGAGCGCCGCCACGCCGACCGAGAACCCCACCACCGGCCCGCCCGGCGTGAGCGCGCCCGCCAGCGTCGCGATCGCCGTGCCGAGGATGCCCGATTTCGGCCCGAGCAGGCCGGCCAAGACTTCGGGCGGCAGCACCGCCGCCACATAGCCGGAGCCGACCACGCCGATCGCGACCCGCGGAGTGAGGCGCACGAAATCGATCACCCCTTCCCGCAGGCCGGTCTCGACCACGCTGCCGCTGCGCATCGCGGCGACGAGCACGAGCGCCGCCACAATGACCCACAACAGGGCGCCGATCGCGAGGGCCATCATAGCTTCGCCCCGCGCGCCCGGGCCGCCTGGGCGACGAGGCGCCCGAGGAGGCCGACCAGGATCGGAAACAGCGGGGCGATCGCCATGCGCCAGAGGACGAAGTCGGGCCCGAAGAAGGGCAGCTCCCAGACAAGGGCGCGCGCATAGCCGAGCAGCGTCCAGCTGGTCACGAAGGCCAACGCGGCGCCGATGTCGGCGCCCACTGCGAGGAACGCGCCTGCCACCGGATAGACCGTGACCGGCCCGCCCGGCATGATCACGCCGGCGCCGGTCGCGATCAAAAGCCCGACGAAGCCCGACTCGGCGCCGACCCAGCGCGCCACCATCTCGCGCGGAATGAGCAGCGTCGAGAACACGCCGATCAGGCAGCCCGCCGCCATCTTCGGCAGGATGTCGAGGAAGATATCCGCATCGTTGAGGAACACCGCGACGAAGCGCTCCTGCCCGTCGCGCAGAAAGACAACGATTGCGGCAACGACGACGCAGGCCGTGACCAGGGCAGTCGACCAGTCGAAAGGCTTGCGCTTGTGGGCCATGAGCTCCGAATCGGGGTGCGGCGGCGCATCCTGATCGGCGCGCCACCCCGGGTTCAAGCAGGTGCCGCGCACCGCTTCAAGCCGCCGCCGCGCATGGGAGGGCTGCGGCGGCCCGGAACGCAGCGTCCGTGATCCGTCTCGCCCGGAATGAATCAAGACGGGGACGGACCATAGGCCCGTCCCCGTCAATCGGTCAGTCCGTGCTGCGACAGTCGCTCAGCCGAGCGGTACCGCGACGAACCGCGTCGCATTCGCGGTCTTCACACGCACCAGCACGTCGTGCTTGCCTTGCCGCCTCAGTCGGGCTTCACCGCAGCCGTCTTGACGATGGGCAGCCACTTGGCCATCTCGGCCCGTTGCAGTGCGCCGAGCGCCTGCGGCGTCTGCTCATTGCGTGCGGGGATGTCCTGGGCCATGTCGGAGAGCCGCGCGACCACCTGCGCATCCGCCAGACTGTCGACGACCGCCGCATTGAGTTTGTCGATCACGGCTGCGGGCGTGCCCTTGGGCGCCCAGATCGCCTGCCACGATGCCACGTACAACCCCGGCGCGCCGGCCTCGTCGACCGTCGGCAGATCGGGCGCAACTCCGAGGCGATTCTTGCTGAGCACCGCGAAAGCCTTCACGTTGCCTGCGCGCAGCTGCGGCAGCGCATTGGCGACCAGATCGATCATGAGGTCCACCCGGCCGGCCAGCATGTCCTGCATGGCGGGGCCGACGCCGCGATAAGGCACGAAGCGCAGCCGCGTGCCGGTTTCCTTCTCGAAGAACATTCCCGCGATGTGCGGCGAGCTGCCGACACCGGCGGTCCCGATGACGGCCTTGTCCGGGTTGGCAGCGAGCCAGGCGATGGCTTCCTTGAGGTTGCCCGCCGGGAACGCCTTGCTGGCAGTCATCACCATCGGGCTGAGCGCGACCAGCGCCACCGGCTCGAAATCGCCGAGCGTGTCGTAGGCGAGCGTGAGGGTCGCCGCATTGACGACGTGCGTGCTCCAGGTGCCGAAGCTCAGTGTGTATCCATCAGATGGCGCGCGGGCGACGCGGCCGACTCCGATGCTGCCCGCCGCGCCTGTCGCGTTCTCGATGACGACCGGCTGACCCAGCGAGACGCGCATGCGCTCGGCGACCACGCGGGCGATGACATCCGTCGGACCTCCGGCCGGAAACGGCACCACCATGGTGATAGGATGCGCCGGGAAGTCCTGTGCGGTGGCGTTCGCTCCGAGAGCCAGGAGGGCCGCGCCGACGAGGGTCGGAAGACATAAGTTACGTGGCAACATTTTGTGCTCCGTGAATGGGGTGATTGGAGCCTCGAGGCGCATTGCACGCTAAACGGATCTGGAATAAAGAAAATATCTAATTTCGGCCTATCTTCATAACCAAACGAATATGTCACAGCGACCGGGACGGAAAGGCATCGACTGGGAAGCGCAGATCGGGCGGCGCCTGCGGCTGCGCGACCTGTACGCGTTTTTCACGGTGGTACGCCACGGCAGCATGGCCAAGGCGGCCGCGCAACTCGGCGTCTCGCAGCCGGCGGTCTCCAAGCTCATTGCGGATCTCGAATATGCGCTCGGTGTCCGCCTGCTCGACCGAAACCGGCGCGGCGTCGAGCCGACGACGTATGGGGCAGCGCTGTTGCGGCGGGGTCTCGCCGCGTTCGACGAACTCAAACAAGGCGTGCGCGACATCGAATTCCTCGCCGATGCGGCGCAAGGCGAGATCCGAATCGAATGCCTCGACGCGATCGCGTCCACCTTTCTGCCGCAGCTTATCGAGCGCTTCTCCAACCAATATCCGCGCGTCGCGCTGCATGTCGACACCATCATGTCCTCGACCGCCGGGCTGCCGGGCCTGCGCGAACGCAAGTACGATCTCGTGCTCCAGCCGTTGCCGCGGCCGCTGCCGGAAGAATTTCGCGCCGAAGATCTGAAGATCGACCTAGCGCACGCCGACTCGCTGATCATCGCGGCGGGGCGGCACAACCCGTGGACGCGCCGGCGAAAGATCGATCTCGCCGAGCTGGTCGATGAACCCTGGATCCTACAGGGACCGGAGACTTGGAACTTCCGGCGGCTGCGCGAGGCGTTCCAGGCGCGCGGTCTCGATCTCCCGAAGGCAAATCTGGTGACGCTGTCGACGCCGCTGCGGGTGCACTTTCTCGCCAATGGACCATACATATCGGCGATCGCGCGATCGCTCGCGTTGCAGCACTCGCTCATCCAACTCGCAGTCGATCTGCCCACCTGGGAATTTCCCATATCGATCGTGACCCTGAAGAACAGGACCCTGACGCCCGTGGTCGAACACTTCATCGAATTCGCCCGCTCGGCCGCAAGAGCATTTGCGGAACCGCGGCGCTTAGGGAGCCCATCAAGGTCGGCGCCCTTGAGGCGGTGAGGACAGTACCGGTTTACTCAACACGGCGCTGCCGACACACGCACGTACATTCATCGGCTCTGCTTCTTCATTTGTCTGGTTCTGGTACTTGTCGAACCTTCCGCGACGCCGGCTCTACGCTGATTTCGCGGGGCATAGCGGAAATCAAACGAGCCTGAACCGGAATCGAAAACGGGGACGGACCATAGGCCCGTCCCCGTCAATCGGTCAGTCCGTGCTGCGACGTCGCTCAGCCGAGCGGCACCGCGACGAACCGCGTCGCATTCGCGGTCTTCACGCGCATCAGCACGTCGTGCTTGCCTTGGCTGTGCGCCGCCGCCATGGCATCGCGCACCTCGCTCGGACTCTTCACCGCCTTCCCGCCGACGTCGAGAATGACGTCGCCGGTCTGGAACCCATGCTCCGCCGCGGGGCTGCCGGGCTCGACGCCGAGCACCGCGACACCCTCGTCGCCGGAGCCGCCCACCTGGTTCGCGGGGGCGAGCTGCAGCCCGAGATGCGGCGCGCCGTGCGACGGCTGGCCCTGCTCGTGCTCATCCGCGCTCGCCTGACGATCGTTCGGCATGGTGCCGAGCGTGAGATCGACGCTCTTCTGCTGGCCGTTGTGCAGCACGTCGAACTTCACCTTCGCGCCCGGCGCCAACGCGCCGACCTGGCGCGCGAGATCGCGCGAGTCCTTCACGGCCTTGCCGTTGACCGCCGTGATGACGTCGCCGGCCGTGATGCCGGCCTTTGCGGCCGGGCTGTTGGGCTGCGGCTGATCGACGAGGGCGCCGCGTGCCTCCTTGAGGCCGAGGCTGTCGGCGATCTCCGGCGTCACCGGCTGAACCTGAACGCCCATCCAGCCGCGCGTGACGTGGCCATGCTCCTTGAGCTGCGCCACGACCATCTTGGCGGTCTCGGCCGGAACGTCGAAGCCGATGCCCACGGACCCGCCGGACGGCGAGTAGATCGCGGTGTTGACGCCGATCACGTTGCCCTCGGTGTCGAAGGCGGGACCGCCCGAGTTGCCCTTGTTGATGGGCGCGTCGATCTGGATGTAGTCGTCGTAGGGTCCGGCGCCGATATCGCGGGCGCGGGCCGAGACGATGCCGGCCGTCACGGTGCCGCCGAGGCCGAACGGATTGCCGACCGCGACCACCCAATCGCCGACGCGCGGGGTCTGGTCGGCGAACTTCACATACGGGAACTGCGAGCCCGCATCGACCTTGATCAATGCGATGTCGGTTTTCGGATCGGTGCCGATCACCTTGGCGGTGTAGGTCTTGCCGTCATCGGTCTTCACTTGGACCGACGAGGCGTGATCGACCACGTGATTGTTGGTCACCGCATAGCCATCCGGCGAGATGAAGAAGCCGGAGCCTTCGCCCTGGAGGACGCGATGTGGCTGCCGCATCCCGTTCGGGAGGTTCTGGCCGAACTGCTGGAAGAACCTGTCGAGCGGACTCCCGGGCTGCAGCGGAATGTTGGGGCCGCCGGAACCGGTCGTCTCGGCCGTGCTCTCGATCTTGACCCGTACCGAAATCACCGCCGGCTTCACCTTCGCGACGAGATCCGCAAAGCCTGCCGGGCGCTGCGCCGCCTCGGCGGCGTGAGCCGGCGAGGTCATGCCCGCAAGGTTCGTGCGATCGAAGCCGCCGGGGCCGCCGAGCAGGAGCGCGCCGCCCACCGCGGCGACCGAAGCCAGCAGCGCGATGCGGCGCGCCGTAAAGGATGTTTGTTGACGGGGATTTTCCGGAATCATGAGCTTCTCCATATCGATCTACAATCGTTCGGGCGCCAAGCCGCGCACCATCCATGATGTCAACGCTACAGTTGGCCATCCCGCGTTACGGCCTCCTGACCGCCGGATTAAATCTCGGAAAGGGTTGGCGCCCGGCCCGGTTCCGCCCACAAACGGCAGGCGCAACAGGCGGTTGACGCGCGCGGCCGGCGGCGGCTAGCTTGCGACTCGATGGGGATGGGGTCCCCCGAAACCGCCGTCATGGCTACCGCCGTCATGGCTGATGACTCCTACCGCGTGATTGCTGCGGTGGGAGTCCGTCCGCAGCCGCCGCAGGGCGGCTTTTTTATTGTCGGGGTTGAGACAGCGATGGCGACGTATCTTTGGATCGCGGTTGGCAGTGCGCTCGGCGGGGTGGCGCGGTTCTGGTTCTCTGGCTTGGTGGCGCGGTGGATCGGCGAGACGTTCCCGTGGGGAACCATCCTGGTCAACATCTCGGGCTCCTTCATCATCGGATTCTTCGCCACCATCACCGGCCCCGACGGCCGCGTCTTCGCGAGCTCGCTCACGCGGCAATTCGTGATGATCGGGATCTGCGGGGGCTATACGACCTTCTCCTCGTTCAGCCTGCAGACCCTGACCCTGGCGAATGACGGCGAGTGGCTGTACGCAGGAGGCAATGTCGTCGTCTCGGTGATCCTGTGCCTCCTTGCGGTCTGGGCCGGTCACCTGCTGGCGACGAGCCTGAACACGCTGCAATGGGGGTGACCATGGACATCCCGCGCGACGCCGTTCTGCTGCGCATCTTTTTCGGCGAGGACGATCGGCACGGCCGGCTGCCGCTCTATGAGGCCATCGTGCTCAAGGCGCGCGAAATGCAGCTCGCCGGTGCGACCGTGCTGCGCGGCCCGATGGGCTTCGGGCATTCGAGCCACATCCACACCACTAAGATCCTGCGCTTGTCGCAGGACCTCCCGCTCGTGATCGAGATCGTCGATTCGCAGGCGAAGATCGACGCCTTCCTGCCCGTGCTCGACGGCATGATGTCGAGCGGGCTCGTCACGCTCGAGAAGGTGCAGGTTCTGCAATACGGCGAGACGAGGTCGACCGGCTGATCACGCCGCAGTCGAAGCCGACCGGCGTCTCACGCCATCGGCACCATGCCGAGCTTGTCCATCAGCGCGCGGTCGCGATTGCGCTCGGGATTGGGCGTGGTCAGGAGCTTCGGGCCGCAGAAGATCGAGTTGGCGCCGGCGAGGAAGCAGAGCGCCTGGGTCTCCTCGCTCATGTCCTCGCGACCGGCCGAGAGCCGCACCACCGAGGCCGGCATGGTGATGCGGGCGACCGCGATCGTGCGCACGAACTCGATCGGATCGAGCGTGCGGCCGGTGGCGAGCGGCGTTCCGCCCACTTGCACCAGCATGTTGATCGGCACTGATTCCGGATGCGCCGGCAAGGTCGCCAGGGCGAGGATCATGCCCACCCTGTCCTCTCGGCTTTCCCCCATGCCGACGATGCCGCCGCAGCACACATTGATGCCGGCGCCGCGCACGTGCCCGAGCGTGTCGAGCCGGTCCTGGAACGTGCGCGTGGTGATGATCTCGCCGTAGAACTCGGGCGAGGTGTCGAGATTGTGGTTGTAGTAGTCGAGCCCGCAGTCCTTGAGCCGCTGCGCCTGCCCCGCGCTGAGCATGCCGAGGGTCGCGCAGGTTTCGAGTCCGAGCGCCTTGACGCCGGCGACCATCGCACAGACGCGATCGAGATCGCGGTCCTTCGGGTTGCGCCACGCGGCGCCCATGCAGAAGCGGCTTGCGCCGGAAGCCTTCGCGGCGCGCGCCTCGGCCAGCACGGCGTCCACGTCCATCAGCTTGTCGGCCGTGACGCCCGTGTCATAGCGGGCGCTTTGCGGACAATAGGCGCAGTCCTCCGGACAGCCACCGGTCTTGATCGACAACAGCGTCGAGAGCTGCACCTCGCGCGGATCGAAATGGGCGCGGTGGATGCGCTGCGCGTGATAGATCAGGTCGGGAAAGGG
>DASTZX010000415.1:0-14305 GCA_035764045.1 Xanthobacteraceae bacterium
CGGACGAGCGGAAGGACCAGTCCAACGGGTCCAAAGAAGAAATCGACCCGGCCAGCCATGACTTCCGACATCGCTTCGGCACCGCCTTTGAACGGGACATGCACCGCCTTGATCCCGGCACTTGCGAGAAAGCGCTCCGCCGCCATCTGGGTGGCGCTGCCAACGCCGACCGAGGAAAACGTCAGGGCGCCCGGTTTGGCCTTGGCCGCCGCAACGAGATCGCCGACGCTCTTGAAACCCCTGGAGGGTGCGACGACCATCGCCTGCGGCAGGATCCCGAGCGGCATGATACCGGCAAAGTCGCGCGCGGGATTGTATTTCAAGTTGGAATACAGCGACGGCGCGATCGTATGCGCGGCCGAATTGACCAGGATGGTGTATCCATCCGGCTCCGCACTCGCCACGAAATGCGCCGCGAGGGTGCCCCCGGCGCCGGCGCGGTTCTCGACGATGATGGGCTGGCCGAGTTGGGTCGAAAGCTGCTCGAACACGATCCGTGGAACGATGTCGATCGTGCTGCCTGCGCCCGCAGCCACGATCGCTCGCACGGGCTTCGCCGGCCACGCTTGCGCATCGGCCTGCATTGTCGCCAATCCGAGCCCAAGGGCGGGCAGAAGCATCAGGCATGGCCTCATCGCATCCTCCTATTGCACTCGGCCCCTGGGCGTGGAGCGGTCGGGATGCGGCGGAGTTGTGGTGCAGGGTGTGTGACCTGTCCAATTTAATGTTTTTCTGGTCATCTATGCCGATCCTGCATAAGGGCGGCCCATGGACCTCCGACACACCCGAACCTTCGTCACCGTCGCCGAGCTGGGCACCGTGTCGAAGGCGGCCGTGCGCCTGCACCTGACGCAGCCCGCCCTGTCACGCCAGATCCGTGATCTCGAGCACGAGCTCGGCTTCAAGCTTTTCGACCGCGTCGGCCGCCGACTTCTGCTCACCAGCGAAGGAGAGCAGCTGCTCGGCGAATGTCGCTCCCTCCTGACTCACGCTGGCGCTGTCCGGGAGCAGGCGGAGCTGCTGCGACGCGGAGACAAGGGCGTGCTGAAAGTCGCCGCCTCTCCTCAGCACATCGAAAGCGTGTTTTCGCAGTTTCTGCACAAGTACGCCGAGCGCTATCCCGGCGTCGAGGTGAGAGTGAGCGAAGGGACGGGCAGTGAGATCCTGGCCATGCTGGAACGTGGCGAAATCCATCTTGGACAGAATCTGCTTCACGCGGTCCGGTTGGACGACAAGCGCTTCGGACAGCAGCCATTGGAACCAGTCGAGCTCCTCGCCGGGTGCCCTTCCGGCCTCAAGCTTGGAAGGCGGCGTGCGATCGAAGTTGCAGAGCTTGCACCGCATCCATTGCTGCTGCTTGACGGCGGCTTCGGTTTTCGGCGCGCATTCGATGCCGCCGCCCGCTTGGCGGGGATCACACCAAAGATTCGGTTCGAGAGCCGTTCCCCACATACGTTGCTGGCCCTGGCCGAGGCCGGGCATGGCATCGCGGTGTTCCCGTCGGCGCTTCGAGCGCATCGCTATGCCCTGCGGATTCTTCGTCTCACCTACCGGGGCAGGCTCTTGCGGGAGCCCTTGACGATCCTCTGGGACAAGCGTCGGCCGCTACCGCGCTATGCCAAGACATTTTGCGACATGCTCGCCGAGCACGTCCGCAAGGCCTTCCCGATCACGCGACCATCTTGATCGGCGCGCGTGCAAGCCCCGTTATCGGTAGTGTTCGCTGGGTCGTGAGCCGACATGCCGCGGGTGATCCAGTCACGTCCGGTCTATCTCCCTGAGCGAACATGCCGGAGAGTGCCGCGGAGCGTCGGCTTTGTGCAGGACCAGACGTCAAGACGGCCGCCGTGCAGGCCCGGCGGCCGGTGGAGGCAGATCAACCGCTGGCGACAATGACCTCCATGGATGGTGTGGAGGATTGGTCCGACAACCTGCCTATCCCCATTGTTCCCGCCGCGTGCGCTCGTGCGGGTGGTGAGCGCGGCGTGCGTGCCGGATGTGGCGGGGCGCGGGCCGGTCACGGTAGACCGGGGGCGGCGCGGGCGGCGGCACGTCCTCCCGATAATAGTTCGCCTGGTCGACGCCGAGCACGCCCTTGGTGACGCCGACCACACCGCCGACGACCCCGCCGACCACGCCGCCGACCACGGCTCCCACCGCCGCTCCCGGCGGTCCGGCGACACTGTTGCCGACCGCGATGCCCTGTTGCGCACCGCCGGTGATTCCCTGCGCCTGCGCGCACAGCGGCAGTGCGAGCGCGCCGGCGAGGATGCCGGCCATCAAGGTCTGCTTGTACATTGATCCTTCCCCGATTTCCTTTGACGGGACGGCGTCGCAAACTCACGCGGCGCAAGAGCGGCTGGAACGGGGCCATTGCGTGGCAGCACGATGCGCGAGTACGGGTCGCCCGCGGCCCGCCGAGCGGGGCGGATCGAGCGCGCGTGGGTGAGCAGGGGGAGGCGTCGCCAACATAGGTTCGCTGATGCCCCGAAGCGGACTCAGGAAATATAAGCGTACCGCAAAGCGCACTGAAAGCCTTAAGCCTACACGGGAAGACCCGCGCGAAGAGATGCAGCGCTCTTACTGCAAGGCGCTCGTGAGCGCGGCGAGTATCGATAATTCGACGTTATCGGCTCCCGCGAATGTCCGGAGTGCCGCCGTAAGCGGACGTTCGGCTCACCGCCGCGTACGTCTGCTGAGTGCCATTTGCCGACATCATTGCGACGTATTTCGCTTGGCTGCGAGGAACTCTTTGGCAGCTCGCCTGATCAGGGTCAGGCACTGTCGAAGCGCAGGCGAGGCGTCACCGCGGCGTGAGGCGAAGACCAGCGGCAAGCGTGGCTGCAAGGGACCCGTGAGCCGGCGGTAAGAAACGCCGTGCATCTGAATTCGTCGCATCGACGCCGGAATGAACGAAATGCCGAATCCGGCCGCAACATAACCGAGTGCCGATGCGAGATGCGGTACCTCCTGGGCAACTTTCGGGGCAAACCCCGCCGCATGACAGGCCGCAACTGTCGCGGTGTAGAGTGCAAGCCTGGCACGCGGACCCAGGATTATGAATGGTTCGTCGGCCAATGCCTTGAGCGGAAGCGCGCCGTCACTGTCGGCCTTGCCTCTCGCCAGAGGATGCCCACTCGGTATCGCGGCGACAAGCTCTTCATCCATCAGCCGGTTGAGAAGCAGACCTGCCGTATCCGCAGGAGGAGATCGGATGAAGGCTGCGTCAGTTTGTTCGCCTTTGATCAGTTGGATGAGCGCATCGCTTTGCGCCTCCTCGAGCGTTACGGACATCAGCGGGAAGGCTTCGCGAAACGCGCGAATGACCGATGGAACAAATGGATGGAATTGAGCCGACGGCACCACACCGATGCAGATCCGTCCCTGCTCGCCCCGTGCCGTTCGTCGCGCCGTCACAACTGCTTCGTCGACATTCGCGAGCGCCGTGCGAGCCTTCTCGAGGAACGCGCGCCCGGCTTCCGTCAATTCGACGCCGCGCGGCTTCCGCCGAAATAATTGCACGTCAAGCTCTCGTTCGATCGTCTTGATGAGCCGGCTCAGGGGCGGCTGCTGAGTATCGAGACGCTCGGCCGCCCTTGTGATGTGACCTTCTTCGGCAACCGCGACGAAATAACGAAGCTGGCGTAAGTCCATAAGCATATCCCGTTAAGTATGGATTCTAGTCCAGACATATCATAGCTCGCGCCCAGCGTAAGAGCTACTGAATCCCCCGCCATCGGATGGCGCGGCCGAGGGCCACGGCGGGTGACCCATCTTGGGCCGGAATCGCGCAAGCTCGGAGGTTTACGATGGACCTTCACCGCAGACGATTCCTCAAACTGACAGCAGCCGCCCTTGCGTTGCCCGCCGCGTCGCGGGCCGCGAGGGCGCGGGCCTATCCGACCCGTCCGGTTCATCTGCTCGTCGGCTGGGCGCCAGGCGGGTTCAGCGACATCACGGCGAGGCTGATCGGTCCATGGCTGTCGGACCGGCTCGGTCAACAGTTCCTGGTCGAGAACCGTCCCGGTGCCAGCAGCAACATCGCAACCGCGGCCGTGGCGCGAGCGGCGCCGGACGGTTACACACTGCTCCAAATCGGGGACTCAAACGCATTCAGCGCGGCTCTTTACGACAAACTCAGTTTCAATTTCATCCGCGACATCACGCCGGTCGCGAGCATCGACCGTGCGCCGTTCGCCATGGTGGTCAATCCGTCGTCTCCGATTAAGACCGTCACGGAGTTCATCGCCTACGCCAAGGCCAACGCCGGCAAGATCAACATGGGGGCATCCGGACCCGGCAGCCCCTCGCAGCTATATGGCGAGCTGTTCAAGACGATGACGGGGATCGACATGCTCGCGGTGCAATATCGCGGCGTCGGCGTGGCATTGCCGGATCTCCTGAGCGGGCGAGTTGACGTGATTTTCCTCCCTGTCGCCACGGCGGTGGGGCAGATCGGCGCAGGCAAACTGCGGCCGCTCGGCGTAACGTCGAGTACGCGCGTCGGCGCCCTGCCAGACGTGCCGACCGTCGGCGAATCCGTGCCGGGCTATGCGGCCGCCGGATGGACCGGCATCGGCGTGCCGGCCAATACGCCGCCGGAGATCGTCGCCATCCTCAACCAGCACGTCAATGCCGCGCTCGCGGATGCGGCGTTCAAGGCCCAGCTTGCCAAGCTGGGCCTGGAGCCTTTTGCGAGCACCCCGGCCGAGCTCGCCAAATTCATCACCGAAGAGACCGAGAAGTGGGGCAGGGTCATTCGCACGGCCGGCATCAAGGCGGAGTAAAGTGATCGTTGCATGCGAGGCCGCGAGCGCGAAACCGCGTTGAGCACGCCCCGGTCAAAGTCCCGACGAAACTCCAAATCGGTTGCTCAAGGTGCGACGCGATAATGTCTGCCTTGGGTCATCAGGGGACTTGGCGCAGCATCCCGCGATGCGCGTGTCGAAGGTGCGGCAGTACAATCCCACGCGAAAGCCGGCAGACTTTGGGCGCTTTGCCGGAGGATTGAGGAAAGCTGGGATGCCTGAATGACCACGTCCCGACCTCGCCCATTTCGGCGATGATCGAACGGCACACAATCGCCATACCGGCTGACGAGCAATGACCGCATCGGTCACAAGCGGACATGCCGGCTGTACGTGGGTCCTGTCCGGTTCTCCCCCCGAAAGCAGACATTCATCGACGCATTCGGTAGGTCTACTAAACCCTTACTGCGGCCCTCGTCGTCTCCGATCGCAGATTGGTCCCGGGAGAGAGCGGCGCCAAAAAGCGCCATTCTGCCGCATCAACGGCTCATGGGTGTCCCTCTTGAATTGCGCGGACCGAAATATAGGTCTTGTGCACAAATGGATCCGGGCCCCTCTGGCGAGGACCTCGACATAGGTCGGGCAACCTCGCGATGTCGGATCACTGTGTCGCGCGCGGAAGCGCTAGGACCAGTCGATGTCGTGGGGCTCTGTGATCAGAAATCCCCGACAAGACCGGCCAGCCCTCTCGGCGCACACACGATGCGAGCGAGAGGATCAGATATGTCGAAGGATAGAAAGCACACGCGACAAAACGCCAGGCGAGCGGAGATGGTCGCCGCATACCTGGAACACCGCGAAGACGAGCTTTTGGACGCCATCGTGTCGACGGCCGCCCTG
Source organism: Xanthobacteraceae bacterium (assembly GCA_035764045.1). Lineage (GTDB taxonomy): Bacteria > Pseudomonadota > Alphaproteobacteria > Rhizobiales > Xanthobacteraceae > JAVDCA01. Next base: position 5,649 of record DASTZX010000415.1, read on the forward strand.
GTCGCCCGCGCTGACGGCTGGGTACAAACGGTCGAGCGCAGCCAGTTGCTCGATTTTGTGGATCGCAAAGAGCTTCTTTCAGTCTTCCCGCGCGAAGACACGACGGCGCATTTCGAGCGCTGCGTCCGCGAGTTGAAAGAGCCCGGCGCATCCCGGGCAGTGATCCGTCGCCTCAGCCGGCATCGCGACAGCCCGGCGGCTTCCTTCATCGTCAACATCGGAGAGGAAGTCGCAGCTGCCGATTGCCGTCTTGATCCGCGCGAAGAACAAGTCTTGCAGCACATCCGGGCTGCTCTCGACGGAAGGACGCCATGACGCCGGCGATAAAAACCGCAAATGCGCCGATGCAGGCGGGCGAGCCGAGTCCGCACTCCCGGCACCATCATCTGGTCGAGAAACTGATCGATCGCTTGCCCCATCGAGTTCAGGCGCCCACCCGATGGCTGCGCCGACCATCGTCACGCTGGGTTCGGATTCCGACCGGCGTGCTGCTCGTCGGCGGTGGCTTTCTCAGCATCCTGCCGCTGTTCGGACTCTGGATGCTGCCGCTTGGGCTCTTTCTGCTGGCCGAGGACATGCCGCCGCTTCGGCGGGCGCGCAACCGGATCCTCGATCGCATCGAACGGCACCGGCCGCATTGGTTCGCCGCCAGCGAGACCGCGCGGCCGTCGGTCATCTCAGCCTCGGCGCAACCCTCGGCACCACGCGGCGATTCCTAGGAGCCCCATATGTCCTACAATTCCCCAGTCAATCGCCGATCAATGGCGGATACCCTCGACTACAGCGGCGTACGCACGATCGATGTCGGCCTGCGGCAATACATGCTGCGGGTCTACAATTTCATGGCGGCGGGGCTCGGCCTCACCGGGCTCGTCGCTTATGCCGCCGTAGCCACAGGCCTTTATCAGCAGATCGCGGCCACGCCATTGATCTGGGTCATGATGCTCGCGCCGCTGGCCCTCGTCCTACTGCTCAGCTTTCGCATCGACCGGATGAGCGCCGGGGCGGCACAGGCCAGCTTTTGGGGTTTCGCCGCGCTGATGGGGCTGTCTCTTGCCGGCATACTACTGGTCTATACCGGCACCAGCGTCGCGCGCGTGTTCTTCATCAGCGGCGCCACCTTCGGCGCGATGAGTCTTTACGGCTATACAACGGCGCGCGATTTGTCTCGGTTCGGCTCCTTCCTGTTGATGGGTCTGATCGGCATCGTTCTGGCAAGCCTCGTCAACATTTTCATCGGGTCGAGCGCGCTCCAGTTCGCTCTCTCGGTGGTCGGCGTCGTCGTTTTCACCGGCCTCACCGCGTGGGACACGCAGCGCATCAAGGAGATCTACCTCGAGAGCGATCCGGGAGATGTGCTGACCAAGAAGGCGCTGATGGGCGCGCTTGCACTCTATCTCGACTTCATCAATCTGTTCGTCATCATGCTGCAACTCACCGGGCAGCGTCGTGACTGACACAACGGCATGTAGCGAAACGAGGAGTGTGGCATGACGAATCTGAAGGAGCGAGAAAGGGCCTTCGAGGCCGAGTACAGCCGCAATCAGGAGCTGGCGTTCCGAATCACCGCGCGCCGGAACCGCTTGTTCGGATTGTGGGCGGCGGCCAAAATGGGCCTCGCTGCGGGCGAGGCGATCGAGACCTATGCCAAGGCAGTCATCGCCGCCGACTTTGAAGCGCCCGGCGACGATGACGTCATCGGAAAGGTTCGCGCTGATCTCGCTGATAAGGGTGTCCTCATCGCCGAGGCTGAGCTGCGCACGGAACTGGCGCGCGCCGCCGCCGAAGCGCGACGGCAGGCTCTGGCGATTGACGTGGTTTCCGGCGCGCCGCCGCGGTGAAGAGTCGCGGTGTCATGCCGAGCCATCAACTGAATACGGTCGAGCGATGGCTGGAAAGCCTCCTTTTTGCCGGCCGCTGGTTCATGGCTCCCATCTACGTGGGTCTTCTGTTGATACTTGCCGTAATCACGGTCAAGTTCGTTGAAGAGCTTGTGCTGACACTGCCATCAGTGCTGTCAATGGAAGAGCGCGATCTGGTCCTGCTGGTACTGGGGTTGATCGATCTGGCGCTGCTCGGCAGCCTGACGTTGATGGTGGCGTTTGCCGGGTACGAGAACTTCGTGTCGAAGATGCATTCAGTTGCGGGCCACGAGGATCGGCCTGACTGGATGGGGCATGTTGATTTCAGCGGCCTGAAATTGAAGCTGATCAGTTCGATTGTGGCCATTTCCGCCATTCACTTGTTGCGCACCTTTCTGAACGTGAGCGCCCTGCCGAAAGAAGACGTAGGCTGGCAACTTGCGATTCATCTCGGGTTCGTTGTCTCCGGTCTGCTACTTGCCTTGATGGACCGTTTTGGAGCGGGTGCCTCTCATTCCGCGCCCAATCCTTAAATGCACAACTGGATCTGTGAACCACAGACTTGTGCAAGTTGGACTGATCAACGGCGGTGGCATGAATTAAGGCGGCATAGCCGCTCTAAGCTCACGACATCCGGCAATTCAGCCGTTGCGGCGCCCAAATCGTCTGATCGGATTGCCGTAAGAGGGAACCATCCAGCCGGCGCAGTTGTTTGTTTACTCGGGCCGTGATGATGGCCTCGGGAACGGGCCGTGGGATCCGGACAGGACATGGCATGACAAATCGATTGACGACCGCGCAATCCATCGACGTTCGCGCTCCAGGCGGTCTCGGACCCGTCGACGGCTGGCGAAACAAGGGGCGGCGGCTCGGCGGACAATCCGAGATCCGGCGGCGGGGGGCCCCGGCCATCGTGACGCTCGCCGCCATGATCACGCTGACCGCAGCGTCGCCGGCCGACGCGGTGACTCAGGCGCGTTCTGCGCGCGCCGTCGAGGAGACGGCCCCGCGCGTTGCCGGCGAGCCGATCATGGCGATCGTCTCGCTCAAGAACCAGAAGGTCACCTTCTACGATGCCGACGGCTGGTTCATGCGCGCGTCGGTGTCGAGCGGCACCACGGGACGCGAGACGCCGGCCGGCGTCTTTGCCGTCCTCGAGAAGGACAAGGACCACCACTCGACCCTCTATGACGATGCCTGGATGCCGAACATGCAACGCATTACCTGGAACGGCATCGCACTGCACGGCGGGCCGCTGCCCGGCTATGCGGCGTCGCACGGGTGCGTGCGGATGCCGTACGGCTTCGCCGAGAAGCTCTTTGACAAGACGCGGATCGGCATGCGCGTGATCATCTCGCCGTTCGACGCGGAGCCAGTCGACTTCTCCCATCCGTTCCTGTTCGTGCCGAAGCAGAAGGCGATCGACGCTGCGTCGGGGCGCGCCGTAGCGCTCGCCCGCGAGGCGGACGCGACTACCAAGCCGGCCGACGCCGCGAAAGCCGCGCTCACGGCCGCCAAGCGCGAGGCCGCCGCCGCCCCGGCCGCGGTGCACAAGCTCGAGCGGCTCAAGAGCCGCGTCGATGCCGAGCTCGCCTATGCCGAGAAGGTGCTCGCCGCCGCCAAGACGGACGCAGCCAAGGCCAAGGCCGAGGACGTCAAGCAGAAGGCCGCCGCCAAAGTCGAGGGACTGGGCACTCAGCTCGCGGCCGCCAAGGCCGACGCAAAGACGAAGCAGGAGGCCGTCGCGGCTGCCGAAGCGGCCGCCAAGGCGACCGAGGCGAAGCGCGTCGAGGCCGCCAAGGCCGCGATGGACGCGAAGCTCGCGCTCGAGCCGGTCTCCGTCTTCATCAGCCGCGCGACGCAGAAGCTTTACGTGCGCCGCGACACGCATGCGCGGGGGCCGTACGGGGGCGAGATGTTCGACTCGTCGATCGAGGTCCCGGTCACGATCCGCAATCCCGGCAAGCCGATCGGCACCCACGTATTCACGGCAGTGGCCCGCACCAAGGGTGGTCTGCGTTGGACCGAGGTCACGATCGACAACGGCGACAATGCCAAGGATGCGCTCGACCGCATTACCATCCCGCAGGACGTGCTCGATCGCATCGCGCCAACGGCACTTCCGCGATCCTCGATCATTATCTCGGATGAGCCGCTGAACAGCGAGACCAACTTTCGCACGGAGTTCGTCGTGGTGCTGAACAACCAGCCGCAGGGCGGGCTCGCGATGCGCCGCCCGGGTGAAGTCCCCATTGCGCGCGGTGATACCTGGAACGACGACGTCATCGGCTTCGATCGCCGACGCGACTGGAGCTCTCCGTATGGCGATCCGCGATGGCGCGGCGGCCAGTCCTACGGTGCGCGGCAGAACGGCCAGTTCGACTATGACCGGCAACAGGGCGGGCGGTGAAGACGCGCAGCGTCACTTCGGGCGCGGACGCCGTGCCGGGATGCGCCTTAGCGCCGTCCCCTTGTGCAGGGCGATGTGGTCGGTCTTGTCGCTCTTGATCGCGTATTGGGGCGCATCCTTGCTGGCATGATGGATGTAGCCTTTGTAGTTCACGTCGCCGGTATGCACCTTGACGATGCGGCCGCGCACGCGTCCGGCCTCGGAATTCCAGCTGACGTGATCGCCGACCTTGAATCGTCCGGCCATGGCGGTCGACCTCCGGGACGTGGGCGCGCTCATTTGTCCGACCAACGCGAGCGATCCGGCCCGGTTCCGCATGGCGGCGCCGGCGCGGTCCGTCCATAATCGGCCGTCCATCGCCCCGGAGGGATTTGCGTGCATTCCCGCTGCCTCACCATCGTGGCTGCGCTCGCGGCGGCCCTCTGCGTCGCCTGCGCGGCCGCACGCGCCGAGGAGTATCCCGCGCGCACGGTCAAGCTGGTGGTCGGGTTCGCGGCCGGGGGCACGACCGACTTCATGGCGCGGCTCCTCGCCGACCGGATGCGCGAGCCGCTCGGCCAGCCGGTGGTGGTCGAGAACCGCACCGGCGCCAACGGCGCGATCGGCGCCGAGTTCGTCGCCAAGGCGGCGCCGGACGGCTACACGCTGTATTTCACCACGGCGGGCGTCGCCACCGTCTATCCGCATCTCAAGCCTGCGCCCTACGATCCGCTCAAGGATTTCGTCGGCGTCTCCCGGGTGGCATTCAACGCCACCATGCTGGTGGTCAATGCGGCGCTGCCGGTCCATTCGGCGCGCGAGCTTGCGGCGCTCGCGCGCGAGAAGCCGGGCAAGATCACCGTCGCGATCACCGGGCTCGGCTCGGTCTCGCATCTGGGCGCCGAGCTCTTCCAGTCGGCGGCCGGGGTCAAGCTCACCGAGGTGCCCTATCGCGGCGCCGCGCCGGCGATGACCGATCTCATCGGCGGCCAGCTCGACTCCCTGTTCGGCGACGGCCCGACCGTGATGGCGCAGATCGGCGCCGGCAAGATCCGGCCGATCGCCGCCACCTCGCACCAGCGCTCGGAGATCTTCCCCGACGTGCCGACCTTTTTGGAGCAGGGATTCGCCGACGCGGTCGCGGATCAGTGGGCGGGAGTGCTGGCGCCGGCCGGGACGCCGGCCGCGGTCGTGGCGAAGCTCAATGCGGCGATCGTGGCGGTGATGCACCAGGCGCAGGTGCGCGCGAAGCTGGCGCAGACCGGCGTGGTGCCGGGGGTGGATACGCCGGCGGAGTTCGCGACCTACCTCAAGGAGGAATACGAGCGCTGGGGCCGCATCATCCGCGAGAAGGGGATCAAGGCGGAGTAGCCAGATGGGGCGAATAGCGGGCAAAACTTTTCGCCGCGCTGGCGCGGGCGGGCGAACTGTGGGATGGTGAAATTCTAGTCTTGGCTGCCTGCGCCCGGAGGACTCTCGCGGGCGTTTTTCATTTTGAGCGATCCGCGCGGCGGACTTTTTCCCCTCCGACCGCGACCCACAAGATATGGGATCGTTGCGTTCACAACCGTCCCTGTTTCCGGCCTGTAGATCGCCTGTAGAAACAGGGAATCGCGCTGCACTGCAGCAAACGCAAGATGTAGTAGGCCGGAACTCCGTCCGGTGCGCCTTTCCCCATCCTGCGCAGCGCGTCGGATGGGTTGAGCGGAGCGCGGCGCTGTCCCGCGCCCGAGGCTCCCGTCATGCCCGCGCTTGTCGCATCCACGTCTTTCCTTTGGGTGATCGAAAGAAAACGTGGATGGCCGGGCCAAGCCCGGCCATGATCGGGCGGCGACCTATCGCGAATCACTTCAGGCCCGAGTGCGCCTGACCTACCCTACGATGACCATCACTTCAGCAGATAGCCGAACCGCCGCCGCGCCTCGCGCGCGGCTTCCGGCGTCGGCGCGTTCACCTTCGGATACTTGTCGCGCCAGTGCCAGGGCCGGCACGCGTTGATGATGGCGCGGCTGTTGGTGAAGTCGCCCGCGGCCTTGCGCTCGGGCTCGATGCGCGGGTCGAGCGGCGTCGACCAGGCGTTGCGGATGATGTCGATCGAGCTCGCCGGATCGGAGCGCGTGAGCATCGCCCAGATCAGCTCCTCCAGATTCGACACGTCGATGTCCTCGTCGGTCACGATGATGTAGCGGCCCGCATAGGCGCCGGCATGGCACATGGCCGCGATATGGCCGGCCTGGGCGGCGTGGCCGGGATAGCGCTGGGTGATCGACACCCCGAGCAGGAGGCGCGCGGTGCCGATCTCGTGCGCCCAGGCGGCGACGACGCCGGGCACGCCGGCCTTGACGATGTTCTCGCGCACGATCGCGGAGCGGGTGAGCGCGCGATAGCGCGCGATCTCGTCGGGCGGACGCTGCGGCGCGCAGCCGAGCAGGATCGGATCGTTGCGGTGATAGATCGCCTTGATGTCCATCACCGGCTCGTTGCGGACATCGCTGCCGTAGTAGCCCATCCACTCGCCGAACGGCCCTTCCGGCTTGACGTTGCCGGGCTGCACGAAGCCCTCGATGACGATCTCGGCATTGGCGGGCACCGGCAGCCCGGTGATCGGCGCCTTGACCACGTCGACGGCCTGCCCGCGGATGCCGCCGATCACGTCGTACTCGCACACGCCGTAGGGCACCTCGCTCGAGGCCATCAGGAACGACATCGGGTCGCAGCCGACCACGATCGCGACCGGCATCGGCTCCTTGCGCGCCTCGTACTTGTCGCGCTGCATGCGGCCGTGCTTGCCGGGCGAGATGTAGAAGCCGACGGTCTGCTGGTCGTGGATCATCACCCGGTAGGTGCCGCAGTTGATCCAGCCCTCGTCGGGATCGCGCGTCACGTTGAAGCTGCCGGTGCCGATGTAGCGGCCGCCGTCGTCGTCGTGCCATTTCGGCGTCGGAAAGATGGTGACGTCGACCGCATCGCCGGTGATCGTATTCTCGAATACTGGCCCGTCATTGACGTAGCGCGGCGGGATGCGCTTCAGGTCCGCCATGTAGTGGGTGCGGAAGGCTTCGCTGAGCTCGAGCTTGCTCAGATGCGAGGGGAATCCCAGCGTCATGCGCTGGCGCTGCCCGCCGAAGAAGTTGACCACGATCTTGCTGCCCGGAAGCGTGCCCGGCACCTCGGTGAACAGCACGCAGGGCGCGTTCTCGTCGTGGAGGATCACCTCCGACGCCATGCCGATGTCCTTCTCCCAGGACAGCCCCTTGGCCTCGCGCACCTCGCCGAGCTTTTTCGCCTCGGCGAGCCATTCGCGCAGATCGGTATAGGCGAGCTGCGGCCGCAGGCCGGCGATGTCCGCGCCGGCGCCGCCGCCGCCGATCGGATTGCCCATGCCGTCGGATTTTTGATCGTCGCCTGCCATCAGTTTTCTCCGCGCGTGGCCGGGCCGCGAGGACCGCGTGCCGAAAAGAATGCCCGCAATCGGCGGGCCGCGCCACTCCTCCGGCTTTATTCCAGCTTCATTCCAGCCTGGCGCCCGCCGCCTTCACGACCGCGGTCCACTTCGGGATCTCGCTCTTGATGTAGGCCGCGAACTCCTGCGGCGAGTTGGGGGCGACCTCGACGCCGAGATCGGCGAGGCGCTTGCGCGTCTCCGGGTCGTTGAGCGCCGCGACGGTCGCGCGGTGCAGCGTCTCGATGACGTCGGGCGGCGTGCCGGCGGGCGCGACGAGGCCGTGCCACGTCGTGGCGTCGAAGCCGGGCAGCGTCTCGGCGACGGTCGGCAGGTCGGGCATGAGCGAAAAGCGCTTGAGTGTGGTCACCGCGATCGGCCGCACCAGGCCGGCCTTGATGTGGCCGACCACGGAGGCCGAGGTCGCGAACATGACCTGCACCCGGCCCGCGATGACGTCCTGCAGCGCCGGCGCCGCGCCCTTGTAGGTGATGCCGACGATGTTGACGTGGGCCTCGGACTTGAACAGCTCGGCCGAGAGATGGGCGGCGGCGCCGAGACCCGAATTGCCGTAGTTGAGCTGCCCGGGCTTCTCCTTGGCGAGCGCGATCAGCTCGCCGACCGTGTGCACCGGCACGCTCGGATGCACCACCAGGATGTTGGGCTGCGTGCCCACCATGCTGATCGGGGCGAAATCCTTCTCGGCGTTGTAGTTGAGCTTGGCGAACAGCGCGCCGTTGGTGGCGAGGATGCTGTTGTTGCCCATCAGCAGCGTGTAACCGTCGGGCTTGGCATGGGCGACGTAATCGGCGGCGATGTTGCCGGAGCCGCCGGGCCGGTTCTCGATGACGAACGGCTGGCCGAGCACCTTCTCGAGCTGCTGGCCGACGATGCGCGACAGCACGTCGCTCGGGCCGCCGGGTGTGAAGGCGACCACGAGGGTGACGGGGCGGGTGGGATAGGA
>DASTZX010000416.1:0-5034 GCA_035764045.1 Xanthobacteraceae bacterium
CCCTCCCCTGGTTTCGATCTTCACAGCTTACCCATGACCTGGGCGCGAAAGCCATAGACCGTGCGCTTGCCGGCCATGGCGATCAGCGTGACATCGCGCGTCTGCCCGGGCTCGAAGCGCACCGCGGTGCCGGCCGCGATATCGAGCCGCATGCCGCGGGCCCTCTTGCGATCGAACTTCAGTGCCGGATTGGCCTCGAAAAAATGATAGTGCGAGCCGACCTGGATCGGCCGGTCGCCGGTATTGGCGACGGTGAGCGTCACGGTCTTGCGGCCGGCATTGAGGCTGATCTCGCCGGGCTGGACGAAAAGCTCGCCGGGGGTCATGGGATGCTCCTGTCATTCCGGGGCGCGCCGAAGGCGCGAACCCGGAATCCATCTGCAGCATGTGTGGCTGGATTCCGGGCCCGCTGCTTCGCAGCGTCCCGGAATGACCGGTGGCTAGTCATCGTATCGGCTCGTGCACGGTGACGAGCTTCGTCCCGTCCGGGAACGTCGCCTCGACCTGGATCTCGGAAATCATCTCGGCGATGCCGTCCATCACCTGGGCGCGGCTGATCACATGCGCGCCCGCCTGCATCAGCTCGGCGACGCTCTTGCCGTCGCGCGCGCCTTCGAGAATGAAGTCGGAGATCAGCGCGATCGCCTCGGGATGGTTGAGCTTGACGCCACGGTCGAGCCGCCGGCGCGCGACGATCGCGGCCATGGCGAGCATCAGCTTGTCTTTTTCGCGCGGCGTGAGATTCATGTTCCCCTCAATCGACCCACAACTTCGGCAGCGGTGCCGTCTCGACCGCCGCGAGCAGCGCCGAAAGGTCGCGTCGCAGCGCCGCACCATCAGGCGCGCAAAGTCGCGCAACCGCGATTCCGTTCCAGGCCGAGATGCCGACCTCGCCGGAAAATTCCTGCGCCCGCACGGCCGCCACCTCGCGGTTTCCGCCCGGCACCAGCAGCACGGTCGCGACCGCGCAACCGCCGTCCGCGACGGCAGGCTCGCCGAGCATGGTGGCGATCGCCCCCTCGAGCCGCAGCGACTCGGCGAAGACCAGGCGGCCGCCGACGCGCACGCGCCAACGGTCGATCACCGCGCCCGCCTCGACGCGCTCGCCCATGGCGGACCGGCCGAGCACCATGGCCTCGGCCAGCACGAGCGAGGCGCCCTCCTCCATGGCGACGTCGATGCGGCGCTTGAGCCGGGCGCCGTCGAACAGGATCGTCTCCTGCGGCAGCCAGGCGAGCCGGGCGCCGGCCGCGAGCGCGAGCCTGACGGCGACCTCGGTCGCCGGCCCCGTCGAGCGATAGACCTTCTCGGCAGCGGCCGTGCCGACCACGAGCTGCGCATCGCGGCCGGCTGCGATCTCGACCGCAAAGCGGTCGCCGCCTGCCATGCCGCCTGCCGTGTTCACCAGCATGGCCTCGAGCGGGCCTCCGGCCGGTCCGGGAAAGCGCACGCGCAGCGAGCCCTGCTCGGCGACGCGGCGCCGGCGCGTCAGGCCGCCGTCGGCCGTGACGTCTACCGAGACGCGGCCCTCGGCGCGATTGGCGGCGAAGAGCTGTTCTGCTGATGCGGCTGACACGAAGCCTCGCAGTTGTCGTCCCCTCCCGCGCCTGCGGGGGAGGGCCAGGGAGGGGGAAGCCAAACGCTCGGCACAATCCGCGCCCCCGCCCCCACCCTCAGTCGCGAGCGGGGGAGGGAGCGCTCTGTGCTTGTGGCGCGTCACAACGCCATGGCGCGACGCAGGGCGCCCTCGTCCAAGGTGGCGCGGTCGCACGCGTGGGTGATGCTGCCGCGATCCATCACGACGAAATGATCGCCGAGCTCGCGGGCAAAGTCGAGATACTGCTCCACCAGCACGATCGCCATCTGGCCCAAGCCCCGCAGGTACGCGATGGCCCGGCCGATGTCCTTGATGATCGACGGCTGGATGCCTTCGGTCGGCTCGTCGAGCAGCAGCAGGCGCGGCCGCATCACCAGGGCCCGGCCGATCGCGAGCTGCTGCTGCTGGCCGCCGGAGAGATCGCCGCCCCGCCGCCGCAGCATGTCGCCCAGCACCGGAAACAGCGAAAACACATCGTCCGGAATGCTGCGCTCGTCACGCCCGAGCGGCGCGTAGCCGGTCTCGAGGTTCTCCTCGACCGTGAGCAGGGGAAAGATATCCCTCCCCTGCGGCACATAGGCGATGCGGCGGCGCGCCCGTTCATAGGGGGCGAGCGGCGTGATGTCGGCGCCTTCCCACAGGATCCGGCCGGCGCTGATCGGGTGCTCGCCGATCAGCGCGCGCAGCAGGCTGGTCTTGCCGACGCCGTTGCGGCCGAGCACGCAGGTCACCTTGCCGCGCTCGGCGGTGAGCGTGATCCCGCGCAATGCCTGGGCGGCGCCGTAGTGGAGATCGATCGCGTTCGCTTCGAGCATGGCCGCCTCGGTTCACCGCCCCAGATAGACCTCGATCACCCGCTCATGCGCCGAGACCTGGTCGATCGAGCCTTCGGCCAGCACCGCCCCTTCGTGCAGCACCGTGACGCGCACGCCGAGCTCGCGCACGAAGGTCATGTCGTGCTCGACCACCACCACGGTCCGGTCGCGGTTGATCGCCTTGAGGAGCTGCGCGGTCTGGCGCGTCTCGGCGTCGGTCATCCCGGCGACCGGCTCGTCCACCAGCAAGAGCTTCGGTTCCTGGGCGAGCAGCATCCCGATCTCGAGCCACTGCTTCTGACCGTGCGACAGGCTGCCGGCCAGCCGGTCGCGCACCGCCGGCAGGCGAATGATATCGAGGATCTCGCGCACCCGGGCGGCCTCCGCGGCGCTCTCGCGCCACCACAGGGTCGCGCGCGCGCGCCGGTCGGCCTTGAGCGCGAGGCGCAGATTGTCCTCGACCGTATGGCTCTCGAACACCGTCGGCTTTTGGAACTTGCGGCCGATGCCGAGCTCGGCGATCTCGGTTTCGTCGAGGCTGGTGAGGTCGTACGAGCCGTCGAACAGGGCATCGCCGTTGTCGGGACGGGTCTTGCCGGTGACCACGTCCATCATGGTGGTCTTGCCGGCGCCGTTCGGGCCGATGATCGCCCGCATCTCGCCCGGCGCGATGGTGAGCGAGAGGTTGTTGAGGGCCTTGAACCCGTCGAACGAGACGGTGACGCCGTCGAGGTAGAGCAGCGCCGGTGTTTCCTTGTCCATCGTGCGCTCCTCACTCCGCGGGCCGCGGCGCGACCGCGACCGCGACCGCGGGTGCGCTCGCCGCCGTGCGGGAACGCCGCTCGACCTGCCAATGGCGCAGCGTGCCGACGATGCCGCGCGGCAACGCCAGGGTCACCGCGATGAACAGGGCGCCGAGCAGGAACAGCCAGTAGGGCGCGAGCGCTCCGCTGGTGAAATATGTCTTGGCGTAGTTGACCAGCACGGCGCCGATCACCGCGCCGGTGAGCGTGCCGCGCCCGCCGACCGCGACCCAGATGACGGCCTCGATCGAATTGGCCGGCGCGAACTCGCTCGGATTGATGATGCCGACCTGCGGGACATAGAGCGCGCCCGCAACGCCCGCCATGCAGGCCGACAGCGTGAACACGACGACCTTATAGGACTCGACCCGATAGCCGAGGAAGCGCGTGCGCGCCTCGGCGTCGCGGATCGCGATCAGCACCTTGCCGAACTTGGAGGCGACGATCGCGCGGCAGATCAGGACGCCGATCATCAGGGCGACAACCGATATCGCGAACAGCGCCGCACGCGTTCCTTCCGCCTGCACGGTGAAGCCGAGGATGTCCTTGAAATCGGTGAGTCCGTTATTGCCGCCGAAGCCGAAATTGTTGCGGAAGAAGCCGAGCATCAGCGCGTAGGTCAGCGCCTGGGTGATGATCGAGAGATAGACCCCGGTGACGCGGCTGCGGAACGCGAACCAGCCGAACACGAATGCGAGCGCCCCGGGCACGAGGAGCACCATCAGCGCCGCGTAGGCGAAATGCTGGAAGCCGTACCAGTAGACCGGCAGCTCCGGCCAGTTCAGGAACACCATGAAGTCGGGCAGCACCGGATTGGCATAGACGCCGCGCGCGCCGATCTGGCGCATCAGGTACATGCCCATCGCGTAGCCGCCGAGCGCGAAAAACGCACCGTGGCCCAGCGAGAGGATGCCGCAATAGCCCCAGATCAGGTCAATCGCGAGCGCGAGCAGCGCGTAGCAGACGTATTTGCCGAACAGCGACATCAGGTAGGTCGGCAGGTGCAGCGCGGATGTGGCCGGCACCAGGAGATTGAGCGCCGGCACCAGGATGGCGATCGCGCCCAGGACGACGAGGAACGCGGTGCCGCCGCGATCGAGCGAGCGAGCGAGAAACGACTGCGTCATGCCTCGACTGCCCGGCCCCTGAGGGCAAAGAGCCCCCGCGGGCGCTTCTGGATGAACAGGATGATCAGGACCAGGATCGCGATCTTGCCGAGCACCGCGCCGGCGAAGGGCTCGAGAAACTTGTTTGCGATGCCAAGCGACAGCGCGCCGACCAGCGTGCCCCACAGGTTGCCGACCCCGCCGAACACCACGACCATGAAGCTGTCGATGATGTAGCCCTGGCCGAGATTGGGGCTGACATTGTCGATCTGCGACAGCGCGACTCCGGCGAGCCCCGCGACGCCCGAGCCCAGCCCGAAGGTGAGCGCATCGATACGCGCCGTGGCGATCCCCATCGCGGCCGCCATGGCGCGGTTCTGTGTCACCGCACGCATCTCCAGCCCGAGGCGAGTGAAGCGCAAGAGCCCGATGAGGGCCACGAAGACGACGAGCGAGAAGCAGATGATCCACAGCCGATTGTAGGTGACCGTGACCTGGCCCAGCTCGAACGCCCCGCTCATCCAGGAGGGCGAGCCGACCTCGCGATTGTTCGGCCCGAACCCGGTACGCACCGCCTGCTGGAGGATCAGCGACAGTCCCCAGGTCGCGAGCAACGTCTCGAGCGGCCGCCCGTAGAGGAAGCGGATGATGCTGCGCTCGATCAGGATGCCGACCCCGCCGGCGACCAGGAACGCGAGCGGCACCGCGATCGC
>DASTZX010000417.1:0-18366 GCA_035764045.1 Xanthobacteraceae bacterium
CTTGAAGTCGCCGGTGGTCTTGATGAAGTTGACGTCGCCGCCCACGCCCGCGAAGTCCTGGCTCAGGGTGGCGATGATGCCGCTGGTCGGATTGCGGTTGTTGTCGAGCGTGTTGTAGGTCACGCCGTAGCCGAGCAACGACACGAAGACCGGACCCTGGGCGAGCTCCTTGCGCACCGCGAGCGACGCCTCGCCGTCGGCGTAGCAGCTCATGTTCACCTGACCGGGCCCACCCGGGAAAGCCGTCGGTCCAGACGCGCCGACGACCGTCGGAAACGTATTGATGAAGTCCGGGTTGATGTTGTTGCAGTTGTTGAACTGCGTCGGCAGCTGAATTTCCTGCTGGTAGGCGGTGTAGTGCAGCTGCGTGCTGATGTTGTCGGTGATCGGGATGCCGAGCTTGACGTCGCCGCCGATGGTTTTCGACGTGTAGGAGACGAAGGTCGCGGTCGTCGTCTCCTTGGCGAAGATGTCGAACCCGAGCGCCAGGCGCTCGCCCAGGATATAGGGCTCGACAAACGACAGGTTGAAGCCGCGCGAGCGCGAGCCGTACTGGAGCGAGGCGCGCGCGATCTGGCCGCGGCCGAGCAGATTGCGCTCGCCGACCGCGACCTCGCCGATGATGCCGTCGGCGGTCGAATAGCCGCCCGAGAACGAGAACTCGCCGGTCGACTGCTCCTCGACGTCGACGTTGATCACGATGCGGTCCGGCGCCGAGCCGGGCTCGGTCGTGATCTTGACCGTCTTGAAATATTGGAGGTTCTTCAGGCGGCGCTCGGCGCGATCGACGAGCGCGTGGTTGTAGGCGTCGCCTTCGACGATGTCGAACTCGCGCCGGATCACGTAGTCGCGCGTCTTGGTGTTGCCGCGGATGTTGATGCGCTCGATATAGGCGTGCTGGCCTTCCTCCAGCACGAACACCACGTTGACGAGCTTGCGCTCGAAATCGCGGTCACCGTGCGGTTTGACCGTGGCGAACGGATAGCCGCGCTTGGCGACGCCGATGGTCATATCCTCGACGGTCTTTTCCACAAGGTCGGCGTTGTAGACGTTGCCGGTCGACATCCGCAGCGTGTCACGCAGCGTGACTGGCGGGACGGCGTTGACGGTGGACTGGATGTCGACCGTGCCGAACCGGTACTGGTCGCCCTCCTCGATCGTGTAGGTGATGATGAATCCCTTCCGGCCCGGGTCGTATTCCGCGTTGGCCGAGACGATTCGCACGTCCGCAAAGCCGTTGCGCAGGTAGAAGCGCCGCAACAGGTCGCGATCGACCTCGATGCGATCGGCATCATAGATGTCGTTGCTCTTGAGGAAGCTCCACCAGGTGGTGATGCCGGTCTTGATGACGTCACGCAGGCGGTAGTCCGAGAAATGCTTGTTGCCGACGAAGACGATGCTGGCGACGCCCGTCTTGTCGCCCTCGTTGATCTCGTACACGAGGTCGACGCGGTTGTTCGGCAGATCGATGATCTTCGGGGTGACGTGGACGTCGTAGCGTCCGCCGTGATGGTAGACGTCGACGATTCGGGAGACGTCGGACTGCACGGTCGCGCGCGAGAAGGTGCCGCGCGCCTTCGACTGGATTTCCGCCGAGAGCTGTTCGTCCTTGACCTTCTTGTTGCCCTCGAACGCCACCCGGTTGATGACCGGGTTTTCGATTACCGTGACGACCACCCGGCCGCCGACCTGGTTGATCTTGACGTCCTGGAACAGGCCGGTCGCATAGAGGGCCTTGAGCCCGGCGTCGATGCGCGCCGCATCAAGACGCTCGCTGTCGGAGGCACCGCGGAAATAGGAGCGGATGGTGTCCGCCTCCACGCGCCGGTTGCCCTCGACCACGATTTGCGAGGCTGTCTGCGCATGCGCAGTCCCGGCTGTGCCGAGACTTGCGGCCAAGCAGAAAAGAACCCCGACGAGGACTAACCAAGCAACGGCGTGTCCCCAAAATCCCCGCACGCAACGTCCCATGCGCTCGCGCCCTGCTCCCCAGTGGCCGCGACGTCGGGGCCCCATCCCCGACTCCGCATCTGTTTGTAACGTCTTTGCGCCTCCGCGCAAACCCAGATTAACGGTTCATTCGCCTTCGTCCTCAGGACGTTGCAGGAACGATACACTCCCTCGTTCGGCCCTCTCAGGAGGCCGCGAAATGGGCGATATCGTTCCAGAACGTGAAGATCATGAGCATGAGCAGGAGCGCGAGCCCGACCCGGAACCCGAATTCCTGCACTCGCTCCGACAGCGGGCGGCCGCGGGCGGCCTCGATCACGTAGAACAAAAGGTGTCCGCCGTCGAGCAGGGGAATCGGAAACAGGTTCAGGAACCCGATCGAAACCGAGATCAGGCCGGCCCAATTCATGAGAGTCGCGAATCCGAGCGACGCCGCCTGCCCCGACATCTGGGCGATTCGCAGCGGACCGCCCAGCTGGTCGGTCGAGGCGCGGCCGACCAGGAGCTTGCCGATATAGGTGACGCTCTGGTCGATGACGAACCAGGTCTGCTTCCCGGCCTCCGCCAGCGCGCCCACAGGACCGAATTTGATCGTCTTGATATCACTAGGCGAATTCGTCTGGCTCAAGCCCAGCCGGCCGATCCGCTGAACATTGCCGAAAATGTCCTTGTCGGCGGTCAGCCGGGGCGTCGCGTGCAGATTGACCTTGGCGCCTCCGCGATCGACCACGATATCGAGCCGCTCGCCTGGGCTCACCGCGACGATCTCCTGCATGTCGCGAAAGCTCTCGATCGCGCGGCCGTTGATCGACAGCACCAGGTCGCCGGACTGGAAGCCGGCTTCCGCCGCCGCGCTGTCGGGCAGAACCGTGTCGACTCGCGGCGCGGTCTCCTGCTTGCCCAAGGTCATGAACACGGCGGCGAAGATGACGATGGCGAGGACGAAGTTGGCCAGCGGCCCGGCCACCACGACCGCCGCACGTTTCCAGACGTTCTGATGGACGAAGCTGACCCGGCGTTCCTCGGGGCTCATCGCCTCGATCGCCCGGGCGTCCGGCATGCTGGCGGCATTGTCATCGCCGAAGAACTTGACGTAGCCGCCGAGCGGAATGGCCGACAGCTTCCAGCGCGTGCCGTAGCGGTCTTTGAAGCCGACCAGCTCAGGACCGAAGCCGACGGAAAACACCAGCACCTTGATCCCGCACCAGCGCGCGACCAGGAAATGCCCCAGCTCGTGGAAGAAGACGATGATGGTGAGAACGAACAGGAAGGGCAGGACGAAGCTGACGACGACATTGCCCAACAGGCTGATATGCTCGATGAAATTCCAAGTCATTCGATCCTCCAGCCAGCGCCGCGACGCCCGGGCCCGTGGTTACCGAAGCGTTAAGATGCCTTTAAGGCGATTTGAGGCACAAGCTCCCGCGCCAAAGATCGTGCGGTATGGTCAATACCCAGCGCCGCCTCTAGGTCTTGGGGCTCGGTCAAAAGGCCGCGGGCCGATGCGGCCTCGATGGTCGCTTCGACCAGTGCCGGAATTCCGGTAAAGCCGATGCGGCCGTCGAGGAACTCGCCGACCGCGATCTCGTTCGCGGCGTTAAGCACGGTCGGCGCCCCCGCCCCGGTCTCGAGCGCGAGGCGGGCCAGGCGCA
This sequence comes from Xanthobacteraceae bacterium, assembly GCA_035764045.1. Taxonomy (GTDB): domain Bacteria; phylum Pseudomonadota; class Alphaproteobacteria; order Rhizobiales; family Xanthobacteraceae; genus JAVDCA01. The sequence continues at coordinate 3,603 of DASTZX010000417.1, forward strand.
GCGCCGGAAAACGCACCGGATCGGGGGCCTCGAAGGTGAGGTTTTCCAGCCGGGCGAAATCGAGCCGGGTCGCCGCGTCGATGCGGTCGGGCCAGGCGAGGCAATGGGCGATCGGGACCCGCATGTCGGTCGGGCCGAGTTGCGCCACCATCGAGCCGTCGCGGTATTCGACCATGCCGTGGACGATCGACTGCGGATGGACGAACACGTCGATCATGCCTGCCGGCAGGTCGAACAGGTGGTGCGCCTCGATGATCTCGAGGCCCTTGTTCATCAGGGTGGCGGAGTCGATCGTGACCTTCGGCCCCATCGACCAGTTGGGATGGCGCAGCGCCTGCTCGGGCGTGGCGGCGCGGATCGCATCCATCCCCCAGGTGCGGAACGGTCCGCCCGAGGCGGTCAGCACGATGCGGTGCACGTTCTCGCGCGTGCCGGCGCTGAGCGCCTGGAAGATCGCATTATGCTCGGAATCGACCGGCAGGACGGTGGCGCCCGCGGCCCCCGCGCGTCGCATGAACAGGTCTCCCGCACAGACCAGCGTCTCCTTGTTGGCGAGCGCGACGACCGCCCCGCGCTCGGCTGCCGCCAGCGTGGGCTTGAGGCCGGCGGCCCCGGTGATCGCCCCCATCACCCAGTCGGCAGGCCTTTGCGCCGCCTCGACCACGGCGGCTTCGCCCGCCCCGGCAGCGATCCCGGAGCCGGCGAGGGCCGATTTGAGCTCGTCGTAGCAGGCCGGGTCGGCAACCGCCGCAAAGCCGGCATTGAGCTCGCGCGCCAGCTGGGCCAGCGCCGCAGCATTGCGCGCCGCCGTCACCGCTTCGACCCGGAACCGGCCGCGGTTGCGCCTGATGAGGTCGGTCGTGCTCGCCCCGATCGAGCCGGTGGCTCCCAGAATGGTCACCGAGCGCACCGCCGCCGCAGGCGCGCGCTCGGATCGGGACAGCGGTACGGCGCTCGTCATTCGCATCACCAAGCTCTTTGCAGATCGTTCGGGTCTTTACCACACCAGCAGGCCGCGCGCCGGGGCATCCAGGCCGCCACGCGCGATGCCGATGGCGGCTGCGACGGTAGCCGCAGCCACGAAGCCGTCGAGCCGGTCCATCACGCCCCCGTGTCCGGGAATGACGTGGCTCGCATCCTTGACGCCGAACCGCCGCTTGACCGCCGACTCCAACAGGTCGCCGGCCTGGGAGACGGCCGAGAGCAGGAGAGCGAGCACCGCGATCGCGAGCGGATTGGTGCGCTCCGCATAGGCCGCGATGGCGACCCCGGCGACAAGCGCCCCGACCGCACCGCCGATCGCCCCCGACCAGGTCTTGTTGGGGCTGACCGCCCGCCACAGCTTCGGCCCGCCCAGCAGGCGGCCGGCGAAATAGCCGCACACATCGCTCGCCCAGACGATGCCGAACAGGAACACGATCGCCGCGAAGCCGTGGCCCGCATCTCTCCGCAGCAGCACGCACGCGACCAGCGGCACCCCCGCATAGAGGACGCCGGCCGCCGCCCAGAAGCGGCGCGGGCGGGCGAAGATGGCCTCAACCGCGATGCCGAGTGCAAGGCCGAGCGCCGCGCCTTCCAGGCGGCCCAGCATCGCAAAGATCCCGGCGAATCCGATCCCGGTGCCAACCACCTGCGCGCCGAAGGCGTTCGGATCGGTGACGATCGTGCGCCATTCCCATTGGATGATGCAGACCGCGACGGTCCAGAAGAGGAGGAACGGCCAGCCCCCCAGATAGGCCGTGCCGATCGCAAGCGGCGCGAGCACAACCGCCGAAGCTATTCGTAGCGCGAGGCCGTCGGCCATCCGGCCGGATCGGGAACCGCCTTGCGGCGGAGGGACCTCGCCCGTCACGACGTCGCCGCGGTGCGCGCAGCGAGCCCGCCGAACCGGCGCTCGCGGCGATGGAATTCGAGAATGGCGCCCTCGAGCGCGCGCCGGTCGAAATCGGGCCAGTAGATCGGCAGGAACACGAGCTCGCTATAGGCGGCCTGCCACATCAGGAAGTTGGACAGGCGCTGCTCGCCGCTGGTGCGGATGATGAGATCGGGATCCTGAACGTCGGGTGCGTCGAGATAGGAGGCGAGCCGCTCGGCGGTGATCGCCTCGACCGTGAGCCGTCCGGCGGCGACCTCGGCCGCCGCCCGGCGAGCCGCGCGCGCGATCTCCTGGCGGGCGCCGTAGTTGAACGCAACCACCAGGACCAGCCCGGTATTGTGGCGGGTCAGATCCTCGGCCTCCTGCAGCAGCCGGCCGATGTCCGGGTCGAGGTCCTCGCGCTCGCCGATGACGCGGACCCGCACGTTGCTCTTGTGCAGGTCGGCGAGATCGTTGCGCACGAAGCGGCGCAGCAGGCCCATCAGCTCGCGCACTTCGGTCTGCGGGCGAGACCAGTTCTCCGCGCTGAAGGAGAAGATGGTGAGATACTCGATTCCGAGATCGCCCGCTGCCCGCACCGTCCGGCGCAACGCCTCGACCCCGCGGCGGTGGCCTTCGGCGCGCGGCAGCCCGCGCTCGGCGGCCCAGCGTCCATTACCGTCCATGATGATCGCGACGTGTCGTGGCGCGCCGAACCCGCCGGTGAGCTTCGACGGCGCCTCGGTCTCTGGCATTGTGTCCTGCCTTGCTTCGCCCCTTGGTTTGCCCGGGCGGGATCGAGCGCGTTCGCCCCACACCCGACTCCGCGCGCGGCGCTACACCGTCATGATCTCTTTTTCTTTTTGCGCCAACGCCTGGTCGATCTCCGCGATCATCTGATCGGTCGCCTTCTGCACCTCGCCCGAGTGCCGCTTCTCGTCGTCCTGGCTCATCTTGTGCTCTTTCTCGAGCTTCTTGATGAGATCGAGGCCGTCGCGGCGCACGTGCCGGACCGCGACCTTGGCGGCCTCGGCATATTTATGCGCGACCTTCACCAGCTCGCGGCGCCGTTCCTCGTTGAGTTCCGGAATGCGCAGCCGGATCACCTGGCCTTCGGTCGCCGGGGTCAGCCCGAGATTGGCCGCGACGATCGCCTTCTCGACCGCGTGCACCATCGACTTGTCCCATACTTGGACCGAGATCAGCCGCGGCTCGGGCACCGAGACCGTCGCCAGCTGATTGAGCGGCATGTGACTCCCATAGGCCTCCGCCTGGACATGGTCGAGCAGGTGCGGCGATGCGCGGCCGGTGCGCAGGCCTCCAAGCTCCTGCTTGAGCACCCCCATCGCACCCTGCATGCGGCGCTTGAGCTCGTTGAGATCGTAGGTCGCGGTTGCCATGAGCGCATCTCCTCGGATGTCCGCCGCGAGCTGGCCTGCGCGGCCGGGCGCGGTCCGCTCAACCGCCGACGAAGGTCGATCGGCCCTTGCCGCGCAGCACGGACTGAATCGCGCCTCGCTCGCGGATCGAGAACACGATGATAGGTATACGGTTTTCGCGGGCAAGCGCAAAGGCGGCGGCATCCATGACCTTGAGGTCGCGCTCGATCGCCTCCTGGTGCGTGAGCCGCTCGTAGCGCTTGGCCTTGGGGTCGAGCTTGGGGTCGGCGCTGTAGACGCCGTCCACATTGGTCGCCTTGAGCACCGCCTGCCCACCCACCTCGGCGGCGCGCAGCACGGCGGTGGTATCGGTGGTGAAGAACGGGTTCCCGGTGCCGCCGGCGAAGATGACGATCCGGTTGTCATCGAGGTGGCGCAGCGCCCGCTGGCGCTCGTAGGTCTCGCAGACCTGCGGCATGGCCAAGGCCGACATCGTCCGGGCGGAGGCACCGGCGCGCTCGAGCGCCGCCTCGAGCACGAGCGCGTTCATGACGGTCGCGAGCATGCCCATGGCGTCGGCGGTCGGTCGCGACACGCCTTGCGCCGAGGTCTCGACGCCGCGCAGCACATTGCCGCCGCCCACCACCACCCCCACGGTGATACCAAGGTCGCGCGCCGCGATCAGGTCGGCCGCAACGGCGTCGATGGTCGCCCGATGGATCCCGAACGGCTCCGGCCCGCTGAGGGCCTCGCCCGACAGCTTGACGACGACGCGCCGATAGCTCGGCTCAGGCATTGCGCGATCCCCCCGATCGGGTTCGGCCGCTACGCGTTCTCCTGCCGGTCGATGCCTTCGCCGACCGCGAAGCGCACGAAGCCGGTCACCTTGATCGGCCCGCCGACCTTGCCTTCGGCCTCCTTGAGCGCCTGCGCCACCGTCTTCTTGTCGTCGTGGACGTAAGGCTGCTCGAGCAGGCAGACATCCTTGTAGAAGGTCTTGAGCCCCGATTCGACGATCTTGGCAATGACGTTTTCCGGCTTGCCCTGCTGGCGGAACTTGTCGGCGAGCACATTGCGCTCGCGCTCGACCGTCGCCGGGTCGAGGCCAGCGGGCTCGACCGCCAGCGGATTCGACGCCGCGACATGCATCGCGACCAGGCGCCCGAGCGCAGTCAGCTCGTCCGCCTTGCCGGGGCTTTCGAGCCCGACCAGCACGCCGATCTTGCCGAGCCCATCGGTGACCGAGTTGTGCACATAGCTGCCGATCGCACCCTTGCCGACCGACAGGGCGGCGGCGCGGCGGAGCGTCATGTTCTCGCCGATGGTGGCGACGGCGTCCGCCAGCGCATGCTCGACCGTCACGCTGCCGGCTTTCGCGGCCTTGATCTTCTCGATGTCGCTGCCGACGTCGAGCGCCACCTGGGCCACCATCTTGACCAGGCCCTGGAACATGTCGTTGCGGGCGACGAAGTCGGTCTCGGAATTGACCTCGACCGTCACGCCCTTGGTGCCCGCCACCTTGACGGCGATGAGGCCCTCCGCGGCGACGCGGCCGGCCTTCTTCGCCGCCTTGGCGAGACCCTTCTTGCGCAGAAGGTCGACCGCCTCGTCCATGTTGCCTTTGGTCTCGGAGAGCGCCGACTTGCAGTCCATCATGCCCGCGCCGGTCATTTCGCGCAGGTCCTTGACCATCGAAGCCGTGATGTCCGCCATGGTGAAAATCCTTGATCAATGACGTCCGGCAGGCGATCGCCGGGCCGGGCCCGGCCGGCTGACGCCGCAGGGCGGGGAGGCCCTACTCGGCTTCAGCGCTCAGGGTCTTCGCCTGCGCGATCCAGCCGTCGACCCGGCCTGGAAGGCCGACTTCCTCGCCGACATTGTGCGCCGCCTCGGGATTCAATCCGGCAATCTGCCAGTAATGGAAGATGCCGAGGTCGTTGAGCCTCTTCTCGATCGTGGGCGAAACGGCGGGCAGCTTCTTGAGGTCGTCTGCGACCCCGCGCGGCCCCGACAGCGCCTCGAAGCCGAGGCTCTTTTCGGCCGGCGGCACCTCCTCGGCGACCGGCTCGGCGGCCGCGCCGACGTCGATGCCCAGCTCGCCCTGCGCCCGGCCGATGCCGTCGATCGCCGCCTTCGAGATGAGGTCGCAGTACAGCGTGATCGCGCGGCCGGCGTCGTCGTTACCAGGCACCACATAGGTGATGCCGTCGGGATTGCAATTGGTGTCGACCACGGCGGCGACCGGAATGCCGAGCCGCTGCGCCTCCTTGATCGCGATGTCCTCCTTGTTGGTGTCGATCACGAACAGGAGGTCGGGCAGGCCGCCCATGTCCTTGATGCCGCCGAGCGCGCGGTTGAGCTTGTCGCGCTCGCGCGTGAGCGTGAGGCGCTCCTTCTTGGTGTAGCCCTGGGCCTCGCCGGACGCGAGCATCTCGTCGAGCTTGCGCAGCCGCTTGATCGACTCCGAGATCGTCTTCCAGTTGGTGAGCGTGCCGCCGAGCCAGCGCGAATTGACGTAGTACTGCGCCGACTTCTTGGCGGCCTCCGCCACCGCGTCCTGCGCCTGGCGCTTGGTGCCGACGAACAGGATGCGGCCGCCCTTGGCGACCGTGTCGCTCACCGCGCTGAGCGCGCGGTGGAGCATCGGCACCGTCTGGGCGAGGTCGATGATGTGGATGTTGTTGCGGGTGCCGAAGATGAAGGTGTCCATCTTCGGATTCCAGCGGTGGGCCTGATGGCCGAAATGCACGCCAGCCTCGAGCAGCTGGCGCATTGAATAGTCGGGCAGCGACATGGATATTCTCCGGTTGGTCCTCCGCGGATTTGTGAGCGTTCACAAGGCCTTACGGCCCGGCCAACGCCACCGGACGGCTTGTTTGAGCCAACATCCGCGTGTGAGATGGCGGCTATATAGCGGGGTGGACCGCCGGGCGCAAGGAACACGGGACAGGAACACAGGAAGGAACACGGGAAGGAACACGGGGGCGCCAAGGACGCGCTCTTCTCCCTCTCCCCGCTTGCGGGGAGAGGGTCGCCCGCCGCCGCTAAAGCTATGGCGGGGCTTGCTCCCTCGCCCGCCGTAGCCCGAAGGGCGAAGGCGGGTCGGGGTGAGGGGCGCTGAATGTCCGCAACGGAAATGCATCGACTCGGGGGCGACGCCCCCTCACCCGCCGCGCTTCGCGCGGCGACCTCTCAGACGAAGTCGGATTTATCCGACTTCGTCCAAATTGATGATGCCGAACTCGGGCAAGCCCGAGTTCGGTGCACGCGGGGAGAGGTGACGTCACCGCACCGAATTCGCCGTGTCGAGGCTGTCGAGCAGAGCGGCGCGCCGCATGTAGGCCTTGGCGGCGGCCGGATCCTCGGCGGTGCGGCGCAGCTCGTCGAACTTCTTGGCGCGCACCGCCGGGTCGCGCTCCTCCATCAGCTTCTTGTTGGCGATCGTCTGCTGCTGGACATATTCCACCGCGGCGTGGCGGCGCTGCCGGCTGTAGAGATCGAGAAGCGCGTCGCCTGCCTCACCCTTGACCACGCGGGCGAGCTTGTCGGCGAGGTTGATGGCGTCGTGGATGCCGCCGTTCATGCCCATGCCGCCGATCGGGTTGTTGACGTGGGCGCTGTCGCCGGCGAGCAGGACACGGCCCTTGCGGAAGGTGGCCGCGACCCGCTGGCTCACCGGATAGACGTTGACGTATTCGACCTCGTAGCGGCCGGGCTTGGGAAAGAACTTCTGCAGCCGCATCTCGATGCGATCGGGCGAGAGCGCGACGGCGTCGTCCTCCTCGTCGGCGACCGGGAAGATGGCGCGCCACAAGCCGGGCTCACGCTTGCCCCGCACCTTGAACAGGTTGCACCACTCGTCCGGGTCGGAGAAATAGTTGCGCAGCACGAGATCGGGATTGACGGTGCCGAAGTCGAAGGTCGTCGCGATCTTGATGAACTTCTCCGGATAGGTGAAGCCGCCGAAATCGATGCCGCCGAGCTTGCGGATCGTGCTGCGGCCCCCGTCGCACCCGATCACGTAGGCGGCGGAGATCCGCCCCTCGCCGTCCGGCGACGTATAGGTGATCTCGACCCCGTCCGCCGTCTCGGTCAGTCCGGTGACGCAGTGGGAGAAGCGCACGTCGAAATCCGCCGCATTGGCGTACTCGGCCGTGATCGAGGCGGTGAGCTTGTACTGCTCGTATTGCAGGACATAGGGGAAATCGAACTCGTCGCGCATGCGGTCGAGATCGAACTCGGCGATCACCCGTCCGCTCACCCGGTCATGGAACCGATAGGTCGTGGAGATCAGCCCGAGCGGCAGGATCTTCTTGGTCACGTCGAGCTCGTCGAGCATGCTGAGCGTGGGCGGGTGCAGCGTGGCGGCGCGCTGATCCTCGACCGGCGCCGGCTCCTGCTCGAACACGGTCACCGGCACGCCGCGCCGGTTGAGCGCGAGCGCGCACACCATGCCGACCGGACCGGCCCCGACCACCACCACACGCATTGCTCTGTCCGGCTTCGCCATGTTCATTCCAGTTGGGCCGGTCGGCCAAGCTCCCAGAAAGTGTCGCAGGGCCGAGGGCGCCTTGGCGCCCGGCCCGGTAATGGAGTGCCGCCTGCGATGGGACTGCTTACGCGGCTTTCGTCGCCGGCGTCACGTCCTTCACGGCGCCCTTCCAGCCGCTTTCCGTGACGTCGAACACGATGCCCTCCGGGGTCTTGTACTTGACCTCGTAATAGACGTTCGGATTGGTCTCCTTGCGGCCGGTCACGTAGCTGCCGCCCGCGGCCGTGATCGCCTTGTCGATCTGGTCGACGCTGTCAACCCACATGCCGAAATGGATGAGGCCGGTCACGTTCTTCTGTCCTTCGAACCCGGCGATCGGCTCGTCGCCGAAATTGAGCAGCGCCACGTTCATGATCCCATCGGTCATGTAGACGCCGCGCTGGGCGTTGCCGGCGCGGGTCATGCCGAACGCCGTCTCGAAGAATTTCGCGGTCGCTTCCGGATCGCGCACCGAAATCGCGATGTGGCGCAGCTTGTTGGCCATCGGGCAGGCTCCTTGTTGGGTCGCCTTATATGCCTGCCGCAACCGGCGCCGGTCAATCGGCCACGGTGGCGCGGACGAGGTGCGCGGCGGCTGCCGTCCTGCTAAGCTGCGGCCCTTCAGCTTGCGAGGAATCCCATGCCCCCGACCCAAACTCCCGCCATTCGCATCGCGCCCAACAACCCGGTGTTCGATCTGCCGGTCATCGTCGGCATCGCCGAGGGGCTGTTTGCCCGCGCCGGCCTCGATGTGAGCTTCTCGGCCACCTATGCGGATCGCGAGAAGGACCATGCCGGCAAGCCTGCGCCGATCATGGCGCGGCTCAAGGAGCAGCTGTTCGATTGCGGCTCGGCCGACAGCTACAACGTCTGCGAATGGGCGAGCATCGACCGGCTCGAGCGCGGCAGCCGCGGCGGCAACATCGCCGCCCTGCGCGCGGCGGTGGCGGCGCAGGCCATCCTCTCCTTCGACGACGCCTTGCAGGTCCCGCGCGACCTCGCCGACGTCCCGGTCGTGGTGCAGGAGCTCACCGGCTCGCACTATACGACGCTGCAGATGCTGGAAAGCGCCGTCGGCTCCGAGCACGTGAAGATCGAGCACGGCGGGCTGCCGCAGATGCGCTGGGCGGCCCTCAAGGAGGGCCGCGCCCGGGCCGTCACCGTGATGGAGCCCTTCATCAGCCTCGGGCTCAAGGAAGGGGCGCACATCATCGCCGCCTCGTTCTACCGCGGCGGCGAGGTGATCGCGGCCGATCTCACCCCCGAGCAGCGCAAGGCCTATTACGATGCCGAGAATGCGGCGGTCGATCTCATCAACGCGGACTTCTACAAGTACGCCCACCACGTGACGGCGCACGCCAAGGGCGCCCTCGCGCCGAGCGAGCTGCTGCGCGCCTTCGTGCACTACAAGCACGTCGACTATTACGACCCGACGCTGTTTGGCCGCGCCTACGACTGGATGAAGGCGCGCGGGCTCACCGAAGGCCAGAGCGAGCACGCCGCGCTGGTCGTCGGCTGACGCCCCGGCGGCGGCCGGGATCGCCGGAGGAGACGCCCCTTGCCCGCCCGCGCCGAGCACATGGCCCGGGCGGCGTGGCGCGCGATCGGCGGTGACGATCCGTCATTCGCGGCCTTGCGCTTCGCCGGCGACGGCGGGCTGCCGTCGACCTTCGCGGTGTCCGATCTCGCCGCTGCCGCCATTGGGGTCGCCGCGCTCGCCATCGGCGAGCTCGCCCAGACGGCGAGCGGAACGATGCCGCCGGTGAGGGTCGATCGCCGGCTCGCCTCCTTCTGGTTCGCGAAATCCATCCGTCCGATCGGCTGGCGCATGCCGGGCGTGTGGAATTCGCTCGCCGGAGACTACCGCACGTCCGACGGCTGGATCCGGCTGCACACCAATGCCCCACACCATCGGGCCGCGGCCGAGCGGGTGCTCGGCCACCCCGGCGACCGGACCGACGTGGCCCGCGCCGTCGCGCAGTGGGGCGCGGAGGACCTCGAGAGCGCTATCGTCCATGAGGGCGGCTGCGCGGCCGAGATGCGATCGAGCGCCGCGTGGACGCGCCATCCGCAAGGCGCCGCCGTCGGCGCCGAGCCGCTGGTGCGCATCATCGCCACCGAGCACGCAGCTGAGCGCACCTGGACCCCGCAAGCCGGCCGGCCGCTCGCCGGGTTGCGCGTTCTCGACCTCACGCGCGTGCTGGCCGGCCCGATCGCCAGCCGCTTTCTCGCCGGCTTCGGCGCCAGCGTGCTGCGGATCGATCCGCCCGACTGGAACGAGCCCGCCATCGTCCCCGAGGTGACGCCCGGCAAGCGCTGCGCGCGGCTCGACCTGCGGAATCCCGGCGGCCGTGCCACGTTCGAAGGGCTGCTGGCGCAGGCCGACCTCCTGCTATGCGGCTATCGCTCGGATGCGCTCGATCGTCTCGGCTACGACGATGCGGCGCGGCGGGCCCTGGCGCCGGGCCTGATCGACGTTCGCCTCGATGCCTATGGATGGTCGGGACCCTGGGCGCGGCGGCGCGGCTTCGACAGCCTGGTGCAGATGAGCTCCGGGATCGCCGAGGCGGGCATGCGGTGGAAGGCGGCAAACGAGCCGGTGCCGCTGCCCGTGCAGGCGCTCGACCATGCCACGGGCTATCTGATCGCGGCGGCCGCGATCCGCGGCATCACCGTGCGTCTCACCCGCGGACATGGAACGCAGGCGCGCCTCTCGCTGGCCCGCACCGCGAAGTGGCTCACCGGCGAGGGCGAAGGCGTCTCCTCGCCGCCCCTCGCGCCCGAGAGCGCGGCCGATGTATCGCCGGCGATCGAGGCGACCGCGTGGGGCGAAGCGCGGCGGCTCGTTCCGCCGGTCGCGATCGATGGGATCCCGATGCGGTGGGACTCGCCGGCGGTGGAGCTCGGCTCGTCAAAGCCGGCGTGGAGTTAGCGAGCCGGCCCTTACACTGCCTGCACCTCGATCACGCCGGGCACCGCCTTGATGGCGCCGGCGATCTGCGGCGAGACCTTGTAGCGGCCCGGCAGCTTGAGCTCGACCTCGGCGCCGGCGCCGAGCAGCGCCACGATCGAGACCTCGCCCTCGCCTTTCACCTCGAGCCGCTTCGACACCGCCTCGAGCGGCTTGTCGTCGCGCACGAACACGCGCAGGCCCTTCTGCAGCTTGGCCGCCGCCTTGTCGAGCGGCTCGGCCGATTGGATGCGCGCGCGCACGTCGTCGCCCTGCGCCTCGCAGCTCAGGAAGAGCAGCGTGGCGGTCCCGGGCTCGAGCAGGTCGCGGTATTGCTCGAGGCCCTCCTGGAAGATGATCGCCTCGTAATGCCCCGACGGATCGGACAGCCCGAAGATGCCCATCTTGCTGCCCGACTTGGTGCGCCGCTCGGTGCGCGACACCACGAACGCGGCGACCCGGCCCGCGGTGGCGCCCGCCTTCACGGCGCGTGCGAGCTCGCTCCATGACTGCACCCGCAGGGCCTTGAGCAGCGGCGCATAGTCGTCGAGCGGATGGCCGGTGAGGAAGAAGCCGATGGCGTCGAATTCCCGCTGCATGCGCTCGGCCGGCAGCCAGGCCGAGGCGGCGGGAATCGCCAGCGCCTCGGGCGCCGCCGGGCCGCCGAACAGCTCGCTCTGCCCGACGGTCGCGGCCTCGTGCGCGCGCTGGGCGGCGGCGAGCACCACGTCGACCGCCGCCATCGCACGCGCGCGGTCGCGCTCGAGGCAGTCGAGCGCGCCGGCGGCCGCCAGGCTCTCCAGCACCCGCTTGTTGACTGCGCGCGGGTTGATACGGCGGGCGAAGTCGCCCAGGTCGGCGAACGGCCGGCTGCCGCGCGCCTCGACGATCGCCTCGACCGCCTGCCGGCCCACGCCTTTGAGCGCGGCGAGCGCGTAATGGATGGTGTTGCCGTTGACGTCGAACTCGACCCCCGAGCGGTTCACCGAGGGCGGCTCGACCTTGATGCCGAGGCGCAGCGCCTCGGCGCGGAATTCGGCGAGCTTGTCCGTGTTGCCCATGGCGAGCGTCATCGACGCGGCCAGGAACTCGACCGGATGGTTCGCCTTCATGTAGGCGGTCTGGTAGGCGACCAGCGCGTAGGCGGCCGCGTGGCTCTTGTTGAAGCCGTAATCGGCGAAGCGCTCCAAGAGCTCGAAGATCGCCTCCGCCTGCTTCTTCTCCACGCCGCGCTCGACCGCGCCGGAGACGAAGCGCTCGCTCTGCGCCTGCATCTCCTTGCGGATCTTCTTGCCCATGGCGCGGCGCAGGAGGTCCGCTTCGCCGAGCGAATAGCCGGCGAGCACCTGCGCGGCCTGCATCACCTGTTCCTGATAGACGATGACGCCGAAGGTCTCGCGCAGCACCGGCTCGAGCTTGGGATGGATGTATTCGGGCTGCTCGGTGCCGTGCTTGCGGGCGCAGTAGGTCGGGATATTGGCCATCGGGCCCGGCCGGTACAGCGCGACGAGCGCGATGATGTCCTCGAACCGGTCGGGACGCATGTCGAGCAGGGCGCGGCGCATGCCCTGGCTTTCCAGCTGGAAGATGCCGACCGCCTCGGCCCTCCCCAGCTGCTCGTAGGTCTTCTTGTCGTCGAGCGGGATCGCCGCCATGTCGATGTCGACGCCGCGCTGCTTGACGAGGCGCACCGCGGTCTCGAGCACCGTCAGCGTGGTGAGCCCGAGGAAGTCGAACTTGACCAGCCCCGCCTGCTCCACCCACTTCATGTTGAACTGGGTGACCGGCATGTCGGATTTCGGATCGCGATAGAGCGGCACCAGCTCGGCGAGCGGCCGGTCGCCGATCACGATGCCGGCCGCGTGAGTCGATGCGTGCCGGTTGAGCCCCTCGAGCTTCTGGGCGATGGCGAAGGCGCGCGCCACCACCGGATCATCGTCGCGCGCCGCCTGCAGCCGCGGCTCGTCGGCGATCGCGCGCGAGAGCGTGACAGGCGCGGCCGGGTTCTGCGGCACCAGCTTGCACAGCTTGTCGACCTGGCCGTAGGGCATTTCCAGCACTCGGCCGACGTCGCGCAGCACGCCGCGCGCCTGCAGCGTCCCGAAGGTGATGATCTGCGCGACCTGGTCGCGGCCGTAGCGCTCCTGCACGTAGCGGATGACCTCGTCGCGCCGGTTCTGGCAGAAGTCGATGTCGAAGTCGGGCATCGACACGCGCTCGGGGTTGAGGAACCGCTCGAACAGCAGCCCGAAGCGAATCGGGTCGAGGTCCGTGATGGTGAGTGCATAGGCGACGAGCGACCCTGCGCCCGAGCCGCGGCCCGGCCCGACCGGGATGCCTTGCGATTTCGCCCATTGGATGAAGTCGGCGACGATGAGGAAGTAGCCGGGATACTTCATCTTGGCGATGACGTTGAGCTCGAAGGCGAGCCGCTCGCGATAGTCCTCCTCGGTATAGCCATGGGCGACGCCGTGCAGGGCGAGCCGCCGCGCCAGCCCCGCCTCGGCACGGCCACGCAGCTCGGCCGCCTCGTCGATCCTCGATCCCTCCCCTTGCCCGGTCGAGAACTGGGGCAGGATCGGCTTTCTGGCCACCGGCCGGAATGCGCAGCGCTCGGCGATCTCCACCGTCGAGGCGAGCGCCTCCGGCAGATCGGCGAACAGCGCCATCATCTCGGCCCGCGTCTTGAAGCGGTGCTCGGCGGTGAGATGCCGGCGCTCGGCCTCGGCGACGAGCCGTCCGTCGGCGATGCAGATCAGGGCGTCGTGCGCCTCGTAGTCGTCGGCGGTCGCAAACACCGGCTCGTTGGTGGCGACGAGCGGCAGCCCCCGCTCATAGGCGAACTCGATCAGGGCGCGCTCGATCGCGCGCTCCTGCGGGTCGCCGTGACGCTGCAGCTCGACATAGAGCCGGTCGCCGAAGAGCCGCGCCAGCGCCTCCCCGCGCGCGGCGGCGAGCGGCGGCTGGCCGGTCGCGATGGCGCGGTCGAGCGGACCGGCGGGCCCGCCGGTGAGCGCGATCAGACCGTCGCAAGCCCCCTCGAGCCAGGCGAGCTTGAGATGGGCAGGCTCGCTCGCGGTATGGCCCAGAAAGGCGCGCGAGTTGAGCCGCATCAGGTTGCGGTAACCTTCCTCGCGCGCGGCGAGCAGCACGATGCGCGGCAGGTCGCGCGCGGCGCCGCCGAGGCCGGCTGGCCGGGCACCCTGGTCCTGGTCGCCGAAATCGAGCGCGAGCGAGCAGCCGATGATCGGTTGGATGCCCGCACCCGCCATCTTGTCGGAGAATTCCAGCGCCCCGAACATGTTGTCGGTGTCGGTCAGCGCCAGCGCCGGCTGGCGGTCGGCCTTGGCGAGCTCGGCCAGGCGCGCAATCGGCAGCGCCCCCTCGAGCAGCGAATAGGAGGAGTGGACGTGCAGATGCACGAAGCCAGGATTTTTGCTCACGGCGCTCACGGACGGCTTTCGGACGGCGGGCGGGGACGGACGAATCCAAGATCGACAGTGGGCAGCCGCCGGCGCCCTGTCCACCCGCGCCCGCCGCCCGGGCCCGCGCGATGCACAGGTTCCGCGCCGGCGGGGTGCCGGTCGATCCCTCGCCCGCCCAAGGGCCGCGCACCGGGGTCTGCCCCGGGCTCACAGCGTCGCGATCACCTGGACCCAGACCGCCAGCATGCCGATGAACAGCGAAATGGAGGCCAGTGCAGCGGCTTCCTCGACAACGGCACGGAACATGACGATCTCCCCGGTCCAGAACCAAAGAAGAACAATGTTCTATTTTTGTTCTTGAGTCAAGATTAGGCCGGCCCGGATTGACTGGTGGCGAGGAGACTCGTGCGGCAGTCGCGCGCGATCTTGTCGCGCGGTATTCCGAGGCATATGCCCCGGTCGGCTGCACAGAGGGAGCGACGGGCGCGATCGCGGCCGAGGTGGCGCGTCAGAGCAAGCCGATCGCCGATCGGTTCGACCCAATCACGATGGGCCACAAGCGGCATGACAATCGGGGCTCCGAGAAGCCGCGGGAGACCCGCGGGCTGACCCAGTCTATTGACC
>DASTZX010000418.1:0-2863 GCA_035764045.1 Xanthobacteraceae bacterium
GAGCGAACCCGGCTGTCCATCGTTGAGATTGCGCGCGGGGGCGGCCCGCGCGGTCACCACTAGGGCTATAGCCAATGCAACATGCGTGCCGCAAGCAAAACGGCATGCTGCATTGCGCCAAAAACCCGCCGTCCCGTCATACGTTTGCAACGTGCGGGAGGATTGCGAACAGACCTGCGAAAAAGCCGGGTCTGGCGCCCAAATACCGCCGCAACTCGTCGGCCGATGCCCTCAGCGGAGGCGAGGACGGGCCGCGACGGGCGGCTAGCGGCTATTTGTCGAGCCCGTAGAGCGAGTGCAGGGTGCGGACCGCGAGTTCCGTGAATGCCGCATCGATCAGCAGCGAGAACTTGATCTCCGACGTCGTGATGGCGCGGATATTGATGCCGCGCTCGGCCAGCGCCCGGAACGCGTTCGCCGCGACGCCCGCATGGCTGCGCATCCCGATCCCGATCACCGAGATCTTGGCGACGTCGGTCGCGCCGTCGAGCCGTTCGAAGCCGATGCGGCCCTTCGCCTTGGCGATCGTCCCCTTCGCCCGCTCGTAGTCGGCGGCCGGAACCGTGAAGGTGAGGTCGGTGGTCGCGCCGTCGCCGGAGACGTTCTGCACGATCATGTCGACATTGATGTTGGCTTCGGCGAGCGGGCCGAAGATCGACGCGGCGACCCCCGGCTTGTCCTGGACCCGCCGGATCGAGATTTGCGCCTCGTCCTTGGAGAAGGCGATGCCGGTGACGACCTGCTGTTCCATGATTTCGCTCTCGTCGCAGATGAGGGTGCCGGGAGGCGAGACGTGGGGATCGATGTCCTCGGGCTTGTCGAAGGAGGAGCGCACGAACACGCGCACCTGATGCACCATGGCGAGCTCGATCGAGCGCACCTGCATGACCTTGGCGCCGAGGGAGGCCATCTCCAGCATCTCTTCGAACGCGATCTTGTCGAGCCGGCGCGCCCGCGGGACCACCCGCGGATCGGTCGTGTAAACGCCGTCCACGTCGGTGTAGATGTCGCAGCGATCGGCGTGGATCGCGGCCGCGACCGCGACCGCCGATGTGTCCGAGCCGCCCCGGCCGAGCGTGGTGATGCGGCCGCTGGCCGGATGGACGCCCTGGAAGCCGGCGACCACCGCGACCTCGCTGCGCTCCTTGAAGCGCTTGACCAGCTCCCCGCCGTTGATGTCGAGGATGCGGGCCGACGCGTGCGCCTCGGAGGTGCTGATCGGCAACTGCCAGCCCTGCCACGAGCGCGCGTTGATGCCCTCCGCCTGCAATGCGATCGCCAACAGACCCGAGGTGACCTGCTCGCCGGACGCCACCACGGCGTCGTACTCGCGCGCATCGTGCAGGACCGAGGCCTCGCGGCACCACTCGACCAGCCGGTTGGTGGTTCCCGCCATGGCCGACGCCACCACGGCGACCTCGTGACCGGCCTCGACCTCGCGCTTGACGTGGCGCGCCACGTTGCGGATGTGCCCGATGTCGGCGACCGAGGTGCCGCCGAATTTCATCACCAGCCGGCCCATGATGGGTGTCGATGCCCCCTGCATCCGGTGCGGGGCGGACGCGACGAGTTCGCCGCGCGGCCGCCCGAAAAGGCGCGTATACATACCGGCCGGGTGCCGGCGCTGCAACCGCGGGTGCCCTTTTCGCGCCAACCGTCAACGGGAGCATCGCCGATGGCAAGCCTGGGGTCGCCCACCGGCGCACCGACCGTGGACGAGGCGGAGGTCGCGCGCTTTGCGGCGCTCGCCGGCGAATGGTGGGACCCGCGCGGCAAGATGGCGCCGCTGCACAAGTTCAATCCGCTGCGCCTCGGCTATATCCGCGACGCGGCCTGCCGGCGGTTCGGCCGCGACGGCAAGCGCCTCGACTGCCTCGCGGGCCTGCGCATCCTCGATATCGGATGCGGCGGCGGAATCCTCTCCGAGCCGCTCGCCCGCCTCGGCGCCGAGGTCGTCGGCGCCGATCCGGCGCAGGAGAACGTGGCGGCCGCCCGGCTGCATGCCGCCGAGAGCGGGATCGCGGTCGACTACCGTGCCACCACGGCGGAGGCCTTGGCGGAGGTCGAAGAGCGGTTCGACGTGGTGCTCGCCATGGAGGTCGTCGAGCACGTCGCCGACCTCAACCTGTTCGTGGAGCTGACCGCCGGCATGGTGAAGCCCGGCGGGCTGATGATCGCGGCGACCATCAACCGAACGCTCAAGAGCTTCGCGCTCGCGATCGTCGGCGCCGAATACATCCTGCGCTGGCTGCCGCGCGGCACCCACCAGTGGGACAAGTTCGTCACCCCGAACGAGCTCGAGATCGCGCTCACCCGCGCCGGGCTCACCCCGCTCGGCGAGACCGGCGTGGTGTACAATCCGCTCGCCGACCGCTGGCGGTTGTCCTCCGACATGGACGTGAACTACATCATGACCGCCAAGCGGCCGGGATAGCGTTGCTCAGAATGCGTCCCGGATCGTCACCGCCCCCTCTCATTCGTCATCGCCCGCGAAAAAGCGGGCGATCCAGTAACCCCTGACGACTGCTGCGACGTCCGTGTCCATCCACATCCTCCGAGGAGTACTGGATGCCCCGCTTACACGGGGCATGACGTCGTGCGTGTCGAGAGGTGAGCGGTGACGACAATCCCCTGGCTCTGGGCGGTCTTCACCATCATCGCGGCCGCGGCGCAGACCGTGCGCAATGCGACCCAGCGCGAGCTCACCGCCAAGCTCGGCACGGTGGGCGCGACCCACGTGCGCTTCCTGTTCGGTCTGCCGTTCGCGCTCGTCTTCCTGGCCGGCGTGACGCTGGTGACCGGCGCCGGCCTGCCGCGGCCGCCATCGGTGTTCTGGCCCTGGGTGCTCGCCGGCGCGCTGCTG
>DASTZX010000419.1:0-2111 GCA_035764045.1 Xanthobacteraceae bacterium
GTAGCCGTCGGGCGCCGCGCGCGCAGCCGCCTGCGCCCCGATGGTATTGCCCGCGCCGGGCCGGTTCTCGACCACGATCTGCTGGCCGAGCGCGCGCGTGAGCCGCACCCCGATGGCGCGGCAGATGATGTCCGGCGTGCCTCCGGCGGCCTGCGTGACGATCATCTTGATCGGCCGCATGGGCCATTCCTCGGCCCGCGCATCGTCGCGCGCAAGCCCTGCCCAGGCTGCGAGCGTCGCAGGTGCGCCCAGCGCCACGCGGATGACAGTTCGTCTGGTCGAATGCTTCATCATATCTGCCCTTGCCGATCGCGCATCGCGGCGCAGCGGCATGATATCCGCCTCACGCCGGCACCGCGACGCCGAACATCCGTGCCGCATTCAGGCCGATGATCTTCTCCTGGTCGGCCTCGGAAAGACCGGGCGTTTCGCGCACGAACTCGATCGGCTTCCATTCGCCGACCGGATAATCGGAGCCGAGGATCACCTGGCTCACGCCCACCCGCTCGACGAGATGGCGCAGCACGTCGTGGTCGTAGACGCAGCTGTCGTAATAGAGCTGACGCAGGTACTCGTCCGGGCTCTTCTTCATGTTGGCGCGCGTCGTCGGCTTCTCGAGATAGTTGCGGCTGATGCGGCCCATGCACAGCGGCATGTAGCCGCCGCCATGCGATATGCAGATCCTGATCTCCCGGAAGGTCTCGAGCACGCCCTCGTACATCAACGAGGCGATCGCCATCGACTCCTCGAAATTCTGTCCGACGCTGTTCCACAGGAAGTGCTTCTGGAAGCGCGGGCTCGGATTGCCGGCCGGATGGATATAGACGACGGCGCCGTGCTCGGCCGCCTTCTCCCAGAACGGCCACAGGCGCCGGTCGCCGATCTCCATCTCGCGCGCAACAGTCGAGATGTTGAAGCCGGCGAGCTTGAGCTCGCTCATGCAGCGCTCCGCCTCGCGCACGGCGAGATCCGGGGCATGCAGCGGCACGGTCCCGAGCCCGATCAGCCGCTTCGGGTTGGTCGCGACCATCTCGGCCACCCGGTCGTTGAGCTTGCGCTCGAGCCGCAGGCTGTCCTCGGGCTCGGCCCAATAGGTGCATTGGTGGACGAGGCTCGCCGAGAGCACCTGGATGTTCACGCCCATCTTGTCCATTGCGCCGATGCGCTCGGCCGCATCGCTCATCTTGGCGACGACGAAGTCGCTGCGCTCCTTGGCCTTCTTGGCGGCCTCGGCGCTGAGCGAGGGATCGACGACCGACTTGCCGAACGCGCTGTGGCCGACGGTCACCGCATAGACCTCCGGCAGCATCATGTGGGCGTGGATGTCGATGGCGATCGACGGCGTCTTGCGGACCGGCGGGCTCATGAAACTACTCCTTCTTTCGATCCGTCACCCTGGGCGGCCGCGCACTGATCTCGGGTTTACCCGAGATCAGCATTGATTAAGCGCAAGTCGGCTATAGCCGACTTGCTTGCGCGGCCCTCGAAGGGGGACGGCCACAGAGCGGGCCGATCATCCTTCGAGAGGCCACGCTTCGCGCGGCTCCTCAGGATGACGGAGCACCCTTCGTTCTACTCTGTTCCGGCAATGGATAAACCACCCGCCGCTGCAGCGGAAAGATCTGCCAGTCGAGCCTGGCGGCGACCAGCCCCCATAGGCCTTTTGGCGCCTTCAGCATCACGACGATTGCGACCGCACCGAGCATCATGAGGTAGAGCGCGCCGCGGTCGGCGAGCGTCTGGCGCAAGACGAAGAACACGATCGTCCCGACGATCGGGCCTTCGAGGCGGCCGATGCCGCCGATCACCGTGATGAAGATGACGAAGGCGGTCCAGTCGTTGACGTTGAAGGCCGCATCCGGGGAAATGCGCAGCTTCTGCAGGAACACGAGCGCGCCCACCATGGCGGTTCCGCAGGCGGTGAAGACGTAGACCACGAGCTTGACCCGTGTCACGTCGACGCCGTTGCTGGACGCCGCCAGTTCATTGTCGCGGATCGCCGTGAGCGCGAGCCCGTACCGCGAGCGCAACAGCCACAGGATCAGTCCGAGGATTGCGACCGCGAGCGCGAGCGCGACCCAGTAGACCACGAACTCGCGCATGGCGCGCGT
>DASTZX010000420.1:0-57832 GCA_035764045.1 Xanthobacteraceae bacterium
ATGAGCAGAGCGACGGCGGCGACGTTCGGGCGGGTGGCGCAGCGAGAATGGGATCGAGCGTGGGAGCGCTACATCCTGGCGCGCCGCGCGGGGGACGAGGCGGGCATCGCGGAGGGTAAGCGCCGTCTGCGCGAGCTCGACCCGGACTTCGCCGATCGGATCTTCGGTCGGCCGGCGGTAGCAGCGATGCGGGAGTCGGTTCGCTCGATGGCGGCGGTCGGAGGTGGGCGGTGAATCCCTTCGAGACGCTCAATCGAGCCCGCAAAGTCGCCAAGCTCCTCGCAGCCATTCCACACGGCCGGACGGCGGCCGAGGTGAAGACGATCGCGTACTGGCTCGCGAAGCGTGACCAAGCTTGGAACGATGAACTCGCGGCGCGCGTCGGGGTCAAGTCGCCGTCCCCTGAAACCTGGGCCGAGCTCGTTGCCGCCGCTCGCGCTCGCACCCCGCTCGACGAGTTCGAGGCGGAGATCGCGCGGGTGGCATCGTGACCGAGGTCTGCACCTACTGCCGCGAGCGGGAGGCGTCGTATCGGATGCGCGGGTCGGCTTGGCTTTGCTGCTCGCTCTGCTTCGAGCGGCGACCGATGCGTATCCGGCAACAGATGGTCCCGACCATTATCGGCAACAAGGATCGCAGCGCTGCGGCGTTCGCGGTCGTGGTTGGCGCTCTCTGCGCCTGGGTTTTGGCTTGGTTGCTCGTGGGGGTCCTGCGATGAGCACGCCGACGCTGATTTTCGGTTCTCAAAGCTTCCAAAGCACGAGCGGGGAGATTCGTCCGGCCGAAGGCAGTACCTCCGGGCGAGTCGTTGATCCGTGTAAGGGAGTGGTGGGCGACGCACCTTGGCCCGCGGGACTCGCTTCGAGCGAGCTATCGGCCTCCGCGGGCACCGTCGCGCTTCTCGCTATCGCCGACCGCGAGATCGCCGCCTGGTTCTACCCCGACGATCGCGACTGGCTCATCTGGTACACGGGCGGCGGTCGCCCCCTCGCGATGGCCCCTTTCGACGAGGTGGGCCGGCACGCGGAGGACGGCACGCCGGTCTTCGCGTTGACCGAAGTGCGCAATCTCGATGCCGCAGCCGAAGAGCTCGGGCTCACCTTGCGCGAGCTCTTCGAACAGCTCGCGGTGATTTGGGACGATTACGAAACGGAGCGGCTGTCGTGAAGCGCACCGCCGACTCCGCCAATCTCGAGCACGCGAAGCAGCTCGTCGCCGATGCCGGCTGGACCCCGAACGACGAGGAGAGCTGGGAAGATCCCGAGATGCACTTCGTCGAGGCGTGCTCCGTCGAGACGAAGGAAGGCGCCGGCGTTCGTCGTGTGCTCCCGGCGTACCGGGTTCGTTACTGGACAATCACCAAGCGGATCTCGATCGACGGTGAGCCGCGAGCGAAGGGAGCGCCGGCCAAATGAGATCCATGGAAGAACAAGCCAGGTTCGTAGTCGCACTCGTCAAGGCCGTCGCAACCGACCCTTCGAACGACACGATGATTCTCGGGGCCATCCACACCTTGGCGACGAGCCATCCGGCCTTTCTGCCAGTCGCGCTGTCTCATATCCTCGCGAGCGTTCGTGAGCATGCTCGCAATCAGGTGAAGGGCGCTGCGATTGCCGCCGGAATTGCTGCGACTGCGGAGCCGGTCAAATGAGCACCCGCTTCGGCCTCTATGCGAATTCCGATTCCGATTACTTCGGCGACCAGGGGATGACGGGCGGCCTTTGCTGCGGCGCCGATTCGAAGGACGAGTGCGTGTGCGCGGATGGCTGCGGCCTCGAAGGCTGCACCTGCACGAACGGCGCCGAGCCTACGGCGGGCGAGCACATCGGGCTCGTGCTGGCAGCGCGTGCGCGTAATCAGGTTTCGGCCGTCGATGACGACCTCGAAGACATCGATTTCTGACAACGATTGGAGGCAACGAATGGCAACGGAACGTTATGTCGTGGTGCGTACGTACAGCGCGGGAGTCCACGTGGGCACCCTGGTCGAGCGCAAAGAAAAGGAAGTCGTGCTCCAGGACGCGCGGCGCATCTGGTCGTGGCAGGGAGCAAACACCCTGCACGAGATCGCGAATCACGGCGTCGGCAAGGGCTCTCGCGTGAGCGAGACCGTGTCGCGCGTCGAGTTGACCGAGGCGATCGAGGTCATCGATTGTTCGCCCGAGGGCGCGGAGAAACTGCGCGCAGCAACGTGGGCGTGATCGGCTCCGGCTCCGGCTCCGGCTACGGCTCCGGCGACGGCTCCGGCGACGGCTCCGGCTCCGGCTCCGGCTACGGCGACGGCGACGGCTACGGCGACGGCGACGGCTCCGGCTGATCCCTCAACCGCCGTGGCCCCGGGCGCATACGGGGCAAAGGAGTCGCCGGGTGGTTCCCGGCAGTCGCGTCGGTTCGATCCCGACCGGCTCCGCGAATTCAAACATAGGAGTTATCGACAATGGACGAATCCCCCTCGGACCGACAGGTCCGCGCCCTTCGCTGCATGCTGGAGGCGCGCGGCATCAACCCCGAACGCGTGCGCGGGCATCACCTGGCCGACCTCGCGATGGTGCTCACCCGCATCTACGCCGAGACCCAGGCCGAGGAACGCCGCGAGGCCGGAAAGGCGGCCTAACCGTGGCGCACTCGGAGCAAAACGAGGCGCCCGCCTCACTCTTCCGAGTCTTCGAGCGCCCGGGCCATCCGCGCGTCTTCGAGGTCTCGGGGCACGGCATCTGCGAGGAGCTGCCCGGCTTCCCGTGCGGGATGACGGGCGAGCTGCTCGAGAAGTTGATGGGGCTCGCGTACGCCGCGGGCCAGGCAAGCAAGGAGGGATCGAAATGAGCATGTCGTTCGCGGATGTTTGCAAAGAGGTCGATGCGCTCGTGCCGTCGGAGACCTACACTTCTGTCGAAGTTCGACGCGGCAATTCGTTCGGCCAGAGCACGATCATCTGGCGTCTCTATCACGAGAAATTCGGCTTCACCGATGAGCGACGGACGCCGGAAGATGCGCTCGACGAATTCAAAAAGAAGCTCGCGGAGCAGGAACGACCTTCGCCGTCCGCCGAGCCGGTGATCGATCCGATCGAGCTCCCCATCGCGGACCCCCTCAGTCGCCCGAGCGAGCTCGTGGTGCCGAACGTACCGCCGACGCAGCCGAACGCGGAGCCGGTCGCGCTCGCGGTGGGCGACATCGTCTCGATCGATGACACGGAGTCTCTGTTCTGCGGCCAGGAAGCCGAAGTCGTGCATGTGGGCGAGACCGCGGCGGCGGTCGAGATCAACGGCGTGCACTACGGGTATCCCTTCGGCAAGCTCCGCCCGGTGCGCCGCGCTCCGAAGGCAGAGCACCACGAGACCGAGCCCGCGCCGGCGCCGAATCCTGGCGAGCGGTTCGGGGACCTGGAGATCTGATGCCCAACAGCGATGGCTCTATTGCCAAAGCCTACGGCGTGGCGCCCGAGACGATCCGCAAGATCCGCCTCGGCCTCGCATGGAGACACGTACAATGATCTCTCTGTTTCATCAACCATGGATCGTCGTCCCGTCGTGCTGGATTGATTGTGAGACCACCGGCACCCGGCCCGGCACTGATCGGCCCGTCCAGATCGCGATCGTCCGCTTCGAGGATTGCAAAGAGGTCGGCGCGTTCTGGTCGCTCGTGAATCCGGGGATGCCGATCCCGGCGGAAGCCACGGCGATCCATGGCATCACCGACGAGCAGGTGGCGGGTGCGCCTTCGGTGGCCGACGTGTTCGCGCTGCCCAAGGTGCGCGAGTTGCTCAAGGGGGCGCAACCGGCAGCGTATAACGCGCCGTTCGACCGCCACTTCGTCCCCCCGTTTGGAGAGGACTGGACATGGCCCTGGCTCGACGCTCTCTCAATTGTTCGAGTCGTCGATCGGTTCGTGAAGGGCAAGGGGCGGCACCGCCTCGAGCTCACTGCGCAACGCCACGGGATACCGCTCGGCAAAGCGCACGACGCCCTCGACGACGCCAGAGCGGCGGGATCGATCTTCTACAAGCTCGCTCCCCTCCACTTCCGCAAAGACGATCCGCTCGGCCACGTACTGCGCTGGCAACGGCAGCAGGAAGCCGAGGAGTGGTTCCGGTTCATGGACTGGCGGGCGAAGCAGCCGCCGATTGAAAACAAGGAGCAATCGCTATGACGACCCAAGCGGTCACCGCGGAGATTGTCCGCACAACGCCGAGCAGCGAATACCACGGCTTGACCATGGTGGTGTCGCCAGCTGAAGCGTTGCGGCGGATGCAAGAGCTTCAGGCGTTCATCAGCCAGGTCATGGTGAACAAGCTGGATTACGGGATTATCCCCGGCACCGAGAAGCCGACTTTGCTCCAACCGGGCGCCCAAAAGCTAGCCGAGCTCTATGGGTTTGCGGTGTCGTTCGACGACGTCGAAACGATCAAGGACTGGGATAAGCCGCTCTTCTATTTCCGGAAAAAGTGCCTCCTCACATCCCGCCGCGATGGTCGTTTCATCGGCGACGGGGTTGGTTCCTGCAACTCCAAGGAAGATCGGTACGCGTGGCGATGGGTATGGGATAGCGAAGTGCCCGCGGGCGTCGACCGAAAGACCTTACGGGTCAAGACGTTTGACACGAAGCGGGGGGCCTCGAAAAAGTACCGGCTCCCGAACGAGGACATTTTCAGCCTGGTGAACACCATCGAAAAGATGGCGTGCAAGCGGGCACTCATTCACGCCGTTATTTCCGCGACACGTTCGGCGGGGATCTTCACCCAGGACGTCGAAGACCTGCCCGAGGATGCGATGGGAGAGCCGGAGGACGCGCGATCGTGGGAGGTCGACAGCCCCGCCGCTGCTGCAAAGGCTGCGCAATCCGAGGCGTATGCCGCGCTCGAAAAGGAAGTGCTCGCAGTCAAAGACCGCGAAGGTCTTCAAGCGATGGCCGGCAAGATCAAAGACGCGAAGATCTCCGACGATCAGCGGAGGGGGCTCAAAGGGCTCTGGGACAAGGCCAAGGCGGCCGTGCTCAAAGCGGAGAAAGAGGCCAAAGAGAAGGCGGCCCAGGATGCCGCGACGGCAGGCCGCGAGCCGGGGGAGGACTGAGCCATGCTCGGGCCCACCGCCAGCTCTCTGGAGCTCGCCCGCGAATGCGTCTGGCCGTGGTGCCCGGACGCGGTTCGCGTCGATACCTCCAACCCCGACGCTCAATTCGGCTCGGCCGGACACGAGGTAATCGCAAGTCTCATCAACGGCGATGCCCTGTTCTTTGGCGAGCTGGCGAAGAAATATGGGCTCGATCCCGAGAAGGACGGCCCGCGTCTCAAACGGATCTGCGATGGGTTCAATGAAAAGATTCGCATCAAGCCGGGCTGGCGGGCAGAGATCGCCTTTGCTTATGACCCGGACACCGATCGCGGGCGCGAGCTCCCGCTGGCTGGACACCGCGACTACAGCGCCGCGGGGCCGAGCGAATTCGTAGGCACCGCCGATCTGGTGACGATGGACATCGTCGGGCCGATGCGCGCCCGCGAAACGCTCGTCGAGATCACCGACTGGAAGTTCGGTCGCCGCGACAACGTGACGGTGCCCGCGAGCAACGCGCAGCTTCGATTTCTGGCGCTCGCCGCTGCACGAACCTTCGGCGTCGAGCGCGCGCGCGTACGGATCGGCTTCGTCGACGACGAGGGCGGCGTGCTTTTCGAGAGCTCCGAAATGGACTCGTTCGAAATCGAGGCGGTTGCGGCGGAACTTGTCGCAATAGCGAGGCGGCTCCGCGAAACCTCGACACCCGTGCCGCGTGCTCATTGCCGGCGCTGCCCTGCCCTCGTCTCGTGCCCGGAAACCGCGGCGGCGATGGTGAAGGTAGCGCCCGCACCGGACTCGTCGGCCTTCCCGGTGGTCGCCGACGCCGCCGCCATTACTGGCCCAGAGCACGCCGCGTGGTTGCTGCATCGCCTCTGGGCGGTGCAGAAAGCAGGCGAGCAGGTCGAGAGCGCCCTGAAGAAGTATGCCGACGAGCACGGCGGGATCGTCGTTCGGCCTGGTGTCGTTTGGTCCGGCAAGGACATCCCGATCGAAAACATCAAGCTCACGCCGGAGGCCGAGCAGCTCGTCCGCGAAGTGCTCCCCGAAGCCGTGAAGCCGACGGTCTCGAAGAAGGCACTCGAGGAAGCGGCGCACGCGAAGAAACTGCCCATTGCGAAGACGGTCGAGACCGTCATGGGCCGGCTTCGAGTCGCGGGAGCCGTCACCAAAAGCGTCCAACGCCGATACGAGGAACGATGACCGCCGAACGCTTCCCCCTGCATTGGCCCCAAGGCCAGCCGCGGACGCCGTCCTACCGCCGCCGCGAGGCGAAGTTTCAAACCGAGTTCCTTCGCGCGCGCGACGATACCCTGAAAGCGATCAAGCTGCTCGGCGGCCTGAACGTCATTCTCTCAACAAACATCGCGCTCCGTCTCGACGGGCTTCCGCTCGCGAACCAGCGAGAGCCCGAAGACCCGGGCGTGGCGCTGTACTTCGACCGGACCATCAACGGGCAACGCCGAGCTTTCGTCATCGCTTGCGATTCGTATTCGAAGGTGAAGTGGAATCTTCGCGCGGTCGGGGCGACGGTCGACGCGCTGCGGGCAATTCAGCGGCACGGGGCGAGCAGCATGCTTGAGCAGGCGTTTACCGGCTTCGCGGCGCTTCCACCGATGGGGGCGACGAAGCCGTGGTGGGAGGTGCTCGGGGTCAGCGAGTACGCGACGGCGGAGCAAGCACGCGCGGCCCACCGACAGCTGGCGATGCTCCATCACCCGGACCGCGGCGGCGACGCTCAGCGGATGGCGGAGATCAACCGCGCGCTCGAACAGGCCATGCAGGGGGCGCGATGACTCTCGAACAAGAAAACGCCCGTCTCCGAGCCGCCGTCGAGGAGCTCGGCAAGTGCCCGCGGTGTCGGGGCGCAAAGAAGATTCTCGCGACCCGGGGTGTGCACATGTTGATCGAGTGCTCCGCGTGTGGCGGCCACGGCCTTCACCCGATTGCGGTGGCGGCGCTCGGAAGGGACGGTGTCGAGTGAAAGAGCGAGGGATCCTTTTTTCGGCTCCGATGGTGAAAGCCATCCTCGCCAGCCGGAAGACGCAGACGCGGCGGATCTGCCCGGTGCAGCCCGTCTTCGTCGAAGGCTTGTGGCAAGTCCTTTACCCATGGGGCGAGGGAGGACACGGCATCTACGAGACCGAAACGGCGATGCGCGCCGAATATGATCGGTTGATGCTGGCCCATTGCCGATATGGTCGGGCCGGCGATCGTCTTTGGGTCCGTGAGACCTGGGACGCCCCGCCCGGCACTGACGACCGCCGCGAGGTGGCCTATCGAGCGGACTACGAGCGCGACCCCGAGGGCGCGCGCTGGCGTCCGGCGATTCATATGCCCCGCTGGGCGTCGCGTATCACCCTCGACGTGCTCGAGATCCGCGTCGAGCGATTGCATGACATTACTGAAGAGGATGCGAAGGCCGAGGGCGTGAAGCCGTTCGCCTACGACCCTGGGGGAGACTGCTGGACCGACGGCAAGCACCGCACCGCGTTCAGCTTCTTATGGAACGAGATCAACGGCTGGAATCCGAATTCGTGGGATTCGAATCCGTGGGTGTGGGTCGTCTCGTTTCGCCGTGTCGAGAAGGAGATTATCGCCAATGCCTGACCACCCGACCCCCGAGCAGCGCGCGGATCTCATTGCACGGCTTTGCGACATGCGAGCAGCCGACGCACGCGCCGAGCACGTCGGCCTTGCCATCGACGAGATTCGGCGACTGCAATCCGAACTCAGCGCCGAACGCGAGGACCACAACGCCGCCAAGACCAACTGGGAGCGGGCCGCGGGAGAGCTCCGCGATGCCCTCGAGCGGGCCGAGAAGGCCGAGCAGCTTGCCAGGGCCTACGCGCAAACGTTGGAAGAGCGGACGCGGGAGCGGGATGCGGCGAGGTCCGCGACGGCCGACGAATCGCGGCGGGCCTACAACGAGACTGTCCGGGCCGAGCAACTGACGGCTGACCTGGCGCAGATGACCGGGGTAATGCGACACGTACGCGATGGACGCGATAAGGCATTAGCCGAACTGGATGCGCTCCGCGCCCAGCTGGAAGCGCTGCGGCCGGGGGAAGGCGAGGCGTTGGTGCGGATGATGCAGATCCGATTCCGAACAGAAACATGGGTGCGGTTTCGGGCTGGCGACAGCTGGCTCCTGGCTCCCGAGTCCGCCATCGTCCAATTCCCGCCGTCTGCTCCTGGGGATGGCGAGCGAGACCAGGAGCTTCGAAAGCTCGGGCAGGCCGCCGTCGACCTATCCGAAGGCGGTGGCGATTGCCCATTCTGCACGCTCCGTGACGATGGCTCGCACGATGACCGTCCGGGACTGGAGTGTCCGGCTGGCGTGTTCCTGAGGCGATTCCCGCCGTCTGCGCAAGACGAGCCCCGCGAGGGCGGAGGTGAGACGAGATGACGCGGCGAGAAGAACTGGAAGCGATCTGCGCGATGCTTGGGAAGAGCCTCGCCGATGAATTGAACGACACCACGACTGGGCCCCCAATGGGGTTTTTGCTGATGCTCTTCGACTTCGGCCCAAAAGGATTCAACGCTTATGTGAGCAATGCAAACCGAGAAGACATGATCCGATTGCTACGCGAGCAGATTGCCCACTTGGAAGGAAAGACAAATTGAAGCGCGAGGGTTACAAGTGCTGGCACCGCGAGCGCACCGATGGCCGATATTCAATGGTGCGGTTCGAATGGCATTTCTTCGGCTCCCCTTCTTGGTCGATAGTCCGCGACGAGGGACTCGTCATTGGTCTTTGCCTGCTGTTCGTAAACGTGTGGCTCCGAATCGAGGGGCCCGCGTTTCCATGTCGCAGTTTCGGCGCGGGCCGCGAGTTCAGGATCTCGATTCACGACTGGGCCATCTGGTGGAACCTGTGGACCGACAATAACGGCTGGTCGAGCAAAATGCCGTGGTACCGAAACGGCAGCTTTCACCCAGTCGACATCTTCTTCGGCAAGGCACGGTATTCGGATGAAACGGTCGAGGAGCGCGAGGTGCTCGTGCCGATGCCGGAGCGCACGTATCGGGGGACGGCAAAGCTTCAGATCGCGAGCTGGAAGCGCGCCCGGTGGCCATTCGCTAAGCGAATCCGCCGCGTCGATATCGAGATGGCGAAGGGGGAGCAGATCCCGCATCCGGGCAAGGGTGAGAATTCGTGGGACTGCGGAGAGGATGCGACCTTCGGACTGTGCGGGCCTGCGCGGTCGATCGAAGACGGCATAGGCAATCTCGTGGCGTCGGTGCTCACATCGCGGCGCAAATATGGGGGAACGGATTGGAAACCGGAGCCGCGGCAAGGGGGTGGGGATGGCTGACCCCCGAAGCCCCGCCCATCGCCACCGCCCCGCCGGCACCGGCTCGATCGCGCGCAAGCGCCTGGCCTCCGGGCGAATGCGATTCGAGACGCACGCGCCTGCGACCGACGGCCAGCGCCGGGGGAAAAGCCTCGGCACCTTCGACACCGAACGCGAGGCCCAAGACGAGCGCGTCTCACGACTGGTACAAGGTAGCGACCGCGCAGGATCCGCTGCTCGCTTTGAAGCGCATCGCGTCGTCGAAGCTCATCGGAGCGAAACTTCGACCAACCCCCGCCGCGAGCGGGAAGGACGGTGGGTGATGCGCGGGTACCGCGTCACAGGCCCATCGCTTGCCCGTCCTCGCGAGGACGGCGATTGCAAGCACGAGGCGTTTTCAACCGAAGCGAAGATCGGGCGCATTACCGAAGGTGATGGCGGACCGGTTGTAGACTACATGCTCGATGTGCGTGTGCATTGCACGCAATGCGGCCGCCCATTTGCGTTCAAGGGCTTGCCCGTCGGGCTCGATTTCGCCGGAGCGACCATGAGCGTGGATGGGCTGGAAGGGCACTTCGCGATCTACCCGGCGAAGAGAGGGCCGGCATCATGAACCGCGAGCAAGCCTTGCAAACAGAAGTCGATGACCTGTCCCGCCGCGTCCGAGAGCTCGAATCCGAACGCAATCGGCAGAACTGCGAGCTCGGCGATCTGGGGAATGGCATCGAGCGAGCCGAGGATGCTGCCGCCGCCGCCGAATCCCGCGCCGCCGAAGCCGAGCGGGTGAGCGCTGAGCGAGAGGCGGAGATCGCGCGGCTGAGGGGCCAGGTGGAGATGGCCCAGGAGGCAAACCGCGAGCACGTCCGCATCGGGCGCGAGTTCCTTAAGGAGCGGGACGAGGCTCGGGCGAAGTTGGTGGAGGCGGAGCGAGCAGCCGAAGCCGCCGGTGTGCGCCTTACGCTCATGTCCGGCGTCGCAAAGGCGATGACAGAGCAGCGCGACACCGCCCGCCGCGAGCTCGCCGCCGAGCGGGAGAGGCGGGGGCGGTCCGAAAAAGCTCTCCGTGACGCGATCGACTTGGCCGAAGATCCGGGTGTAGCAACGGTGCCGCTGGGCAATTGCGGTTTGCTTCGGAAGATTCTCACGCGCGGCCTCTCCGCCCCGCCCTCGGCGCACGAGGAGCCCGCGAGTCCTCCGCGGACGGCGGATGCGCTCCGTCCCGACCAGCAACATCGGCTCTGGCATTGGGTAAACGCATACGCAATGGCGTGCGGCGGTGATCCGAGCAACCACGCCGTCGGCAATACGTTCCGACAAAACGCGGTCGTTGCGATCGAAAAATGCGTGCTCGATTGCATCCAAGAAGCCACAGCACCGAAGCCACCACCGGGCGGCTATGTGTCCGGCGCCGAGTTCGTCGAAACGATGAGGGCCGCTCTGCCGGATGCGTTTTCGGACTTCGACCCGGAAGGGTTGAATGAGGCCGCAACGACGGAGGAATAGAAGCCTTCGGAAGCCGCCGCATCGATGCCGTCCGCCGCCATCAGCTACATTGAACGGGACGGCCGTCTGGGGGCCGGCTCACCGCAGCGGTCTTCGAATCGGGGCGGGTTACGTTCGAGCACGTGCGGGCGCGATGTGCGTACGCGGAGTGGCACGCGCCGACTGGCAATAGGTAGCGACTCGCTACCGACGGAAGGTTGAAATGGCAGCCGTAGTCTTCAAGGAACGGACAATCATCTGCGCGGAATGCCATGGCTCTGCCATCGTCCGCAGCTCCAACGCGGTGGTCTGCTCAGCCAAGTGCCGACTCGCTCGTCGGGCCCGGCAAGACCAAGAGCGCGAGGCGAGCCGAGAGCGCACGCCTTCGGTTGCTGCGGTCCTGCGCACACGCGCGACGTGCGCATCGTGGGCCGCTGAGCACCGAGGGGTCAAGCGCCAAAATCCTTGGCTTTCCGGCCCGCCTCCGTATCACCTGCATTTGCCGGGCGCAGCGATGTCTGTGTCATATCGTCCGCTGCCGCAATGGCCAATCGAGCTCCGGAACACGCCCGGGCTCCATGGCGCACTGACTGCGATCCTAGGCCAGCCGCATCGGCCGCGGTTCCCGAACTTCGCGCTCATCCCGCACGGCGAACGCATCGGCGAGCACTGGGGGGTCTATTGGTTCACCGCGGCCGGCCTTCGGCTCGCGAACGGCACATTCAGCGGCGCGCTCTTCGACCGACCGACCGAGTTTCGCTTCGGTCCTACCTGGCGGTTCAAGGCTCCGCAAATCGAGAAGCGAGGGCGGCGGCGGTTGCGCATCGACGCGGTGACGCCGGTGCTGATGCGGTCGGACGGGGTCATGTGGTGCGTACGGCCGACCGGCAAGCATCTGCTTGCATCGCTGATCGGCGACTTCGTCCAGCGGCTATCACCGTCGGACGACTGGACGAAATGGGTTCGCGAGCATGCCCGTGTCGACACGATCGAGATCGAGACGCAGCCGACCTGGATCCCATTCGGCGGCCACTTCGGCGAGGCTTCGGGCTGGACTGGGTCAGTGACCGTGGAGACGAACGCGGTCGGGCATTGGCTGCTCGTGGCGGCGGAGCGGATGGGGCTTGGGAGTCGAACGGCGCTCGGCTGCGGGAGGATTCGGGTGATGCCGTGCTGAGTGCTCCGCAATTGCTTTATTCACATATGGGCGCGCCAGAGGTGGCTGGCGTCAGCGTGCGAGATGAATTCGATTGCTGGGTGTGCGGAGGGAGAGCGCACCTCGGCGCCGATACGCAGCAATGGCAATCAGATAAATTCGTAGGCCAATCCAGAGTGCGTGCCCCAGAGAGTCAATTCGTTTGCGCTGCGTGCGTGCTCGTCATGGGAGGACGGCCACCGGACACGCTTCGGATGTACTCGCACCTCGTGGACGATCGCGGATGGCTCAAGCTCAACAAGGGCGACAAGGCCAAGATGCGCGAATGGCTGCGAGCTTCGAAACAGGGACCATGGTTCGCGGCGATCTCCGATTCGGGACAGAAGCACACGATCTCGTGGTGCCCCGTGAACCCGCCGAACACACGCCGGGGTCGCGTCATGTTCGAGGAAACCGAGGTTCTTATCCCCGTCGATTATGCTACCGGATGGGCCATCGTCGACGCGATGGCCGATCTGCTCACAGCGGGGGCGACCAAAGAAGATATCGGGCGAGGCGAGTACGGGCAGGGTTCGTGCTCGCGATGCGCCGATCAGATCCGTGCCTTTGAAGACGAGTACGGAGCAAAGAGGCGATCGGGGTGGTTCGACCTTGCCCTATGGCTTGCGCAGAGGGACGAAACAGAAGTGGCCGCACGCATGGATCGCGAGAAGGCAGAGCGAGCGGCAAAGAAAGAGAGGGATCGTGATCGACGAAAAACTGAAAGAACGCCTAAGAAGCGCGACGGTCGAGGCGTTGCTCGAGATCAGAGCCGCGTACCTATCGACGCCGCAGGCAAACGCTCTCAAGCACTACGAGCTGATCGAGACCAGGATGCGATCGGCGGCGCGCATGACGAGCAACCCCGAGGAGTGGGCAACCATGATGGCGCGGATGCTACAACTTCCGGCACCCAGCTCTCGCTATTCGGCAGCGCTCCTAGCGCTGACGCACCTCGCGCACGAAAACAAATGCGCAAGTGAGTGGCTCGACCTGATCGAGCGGGAATACTCGTTCCTGCTCGTTTTGATGAGGAAGATCGTGGAGGAGCGGCGCGAGGCGCGCGCGGCCGAAAAAGAAGGAGCGGTAGCGTAATGGGTAAGATGGAACAAAAGCGATTTGAGTTCGTCCTGCGCGCGGAGACGCCGATCGCGCATCACGCCGAGACAGTCGGGAATCAGGCGATCTCGTTTCGCCGAAAGGTCCGCACGCCTAACGGCGGATGGGCACACGTGCCCGTCGTGACCGCGGACACGTGCCGCCATGGGCTTCGCGAAGCGATCGCCTATGCATTCTTGGACGCCGCGGGCATGTTGAGCGATCCGTCGCTCTCCGAGGCCGCGCTCCGGCTGCTCTTCGCGGGTGGAATGGTCACCGGTCGCGGCTCAGGGGACGCGAGCACGGTCAAACTCGACGACTACCGCGAGATGTGCGAGCTCATTCCGGGGCTCGCATTGCTCGGCGGTTGTGCGTCCAACAGAGTGATCCCAGGCCGATTGATGGTCGAGGATGCTCTGCTTATCTGCAACGAGTCGCGACACCTGCTCCCAACGTGGGTCGTCGATTACGTCGAGCAATCAGCGCCGCTCGATACATGCCGCGCTCACATCGAACTCGAGCAGCGCGTCCGGATGGACCCGACGCTCGACCCTGGGAAACGTAAACTCCTGTCTGCTGGAGCTGCGTCGGACACTGAAAATCGGCTGCTTCAGAGCGAGGCGGCGCACGATGACGATATCGCGACCGCTCGGGAAGCGACGAAGAGCACGATGCTTCCGCGTTCCTTTGAGCGGATCGCCTCCGGCTCGCTCTTCTCGTGGGCTGTCGAAGCGACGTGCTATTCGGATCTCGACGTGGACTGCTTCCTCACGATGGTGGCCGCGTTCCTAGCCAACGCCAAAGTCGGCGGGAAAAAGGGGACAGGGCACGGCACCATTAAGCCGGTGACTGCTCGCGGGGTCGTCGTCAGCTCCCCGTCGGAGCGGCTGCATCCGATGGACACAACCGAACTCGCAGGGAAGGCGGGCTCGCTATTCCGGCAGCACGTGACCGAGCGGCGGGACCGAATTCGCAGCTTCCTCGGTGCGGTCAATGCGTGAGTCGCTACGAATATCGGCACGACTCGCCGGGCCGATCTCGCTCCGCTCCGGCGCGCTACGGCTCGATGGATTGCTCGCCTGGGCAGTAGCGCAGAGCGAGCAGATCCCGCCGCCCGGATTCGGCGAGCTTGCGCAGATTGATATCCCGATCGCGAAGGAGCCTGGCGGCAGGTTTCATCTGTGCTCCTTCGCGGCCCCTCGCCTCGAACAGCACGAACTACGCTACATCAACCGACGCTTCCCTGTCCCGGAAGCGCAGGCAATCGGGGATCCAAAGTTCAAGCGAATCAACATCGCTGCCGGACCGACGAAATCCTTCCGGCTGCCGAGCGAGGTTGCATGGGTCGAGCACGATGAACTCGAGTGGTTCGCGATCGGGGAGGCCAAGCCGATCCGTGAATTGTTATCTCTCGTCCATTACCTGGGACACAAGCGGTCGGTTGGTCGCGGCAAGGTGCGTCAATGGTCGGTCGAGCCGTGTGAGCCATGGGGGCCTGGATTCCCCATCGTCCGAGACGGCAAGCCGACGCGCGCTCTGCCGCCGGATTGGCCTGGGCTGGAGGATCCGGAACTCGCTTATGCCGTGATGTCATTCCCCTATTGGAGGCATACCGCAGAGGAGCTTTGCGCGGTGCCATGACCTCGCCCGACATGCGGCGGTTCGATGCTTGGGCGACGACGCAAGCCTTTCGGCGTAAGGTGGAGACCGCGAAGCGCGAACTGGATCGAACCGCTAGTCTGCGCTGCGTTGTCGCCGTGTCTTTTGGAAAGGACTCGGCAGCGCTCGCGCATCTCGCGCATTCCGAGCGCGGGCCAATCGAGATGATGCACATGCGCGTCGCGCACGCCCTACCCGGTGGTGAACGCGTTGAGGCTTTCATGCAGACGCTGGGAACGTTGCACGTGCTGGATCCGCTCAATTCGCTGGAAGGCTCGATCGCGTGGCTGAGGCAAGTGGGGCTCCCCCACGAACGGACAAAACAGGCCCACCAGAAGATCATCAAGGAGCGGAAGCGCGATCGTGGTGACGAATGGGCGCAGGCACGTGGGTTCCAATGCACGATCCTTGGCATGAGGGCAGAGGAGTCTCGGACTCGCCGCATCCTGTTTCGCTCGCGCGGTCTTACATACGAGCGCGGGAACGGGTTGATGATGTCGAATCCGATCGGGCGATGGTCGGCACAGGACGTGTGGGCGTACCATGTCGCCCATTCAATCCCGTGGCACCCTCTGTACGACTGCGAAACGCTAGGGTTCACGCGAGAGCGACTGCGAAGCGGCGGCTGGCTCTACACTGACGGCGCCGCCGAGGGCTGGACGAGCTGGCTTCGCAGGCACTTCCCGGAACAATACCGCCATCTTGTGGCCGCATTCCCTCGGATGGCGGAATGACCCGGTGGTTGCAGGTAGCATCGATGCCCCATCGCCACCGCCCCGCCGGCACCGGCTCGATCGCGCGCAAGCGCCTGGCCTCCGGGCGAATGCGATTCGAGACGCACGCGCCTGCGACCGACGGCCAGCGCCGGGGGAAAAGCCTCGGCACGTTCGACACCGAGCGCGAGGCCGAAGAGGCGATCGCCGAATGGATCAGGACGAATCGAGGTGCAGCATGAACAAGCATTACAAGGCGTTGGAGGTTAGTCCCCACCGGATTGAGATCTGCGGGCCGGGGCTCGGCGACGTGCTGCCGGGCTTCCCGTGCGGGCTAACGGTGGAGCGGATGCTGCGGCTGCTGGAGGATGCGTACTCGGCTGCCTACGGGGAGGGCTTCGAGGCGGGGCGCGCGGCGGGTGTCGATGCGACGATGCGCACGGTCGTGCCGGACGGCAGCTGCGCGGTGCCCGCCTCTCCCGCGGAGCCGAAGTCAATTGCTGACGCTCGTGAGGCGGTCGCCAGGTTCGCGCGTGACGGCGTCTGCCCAGCGATAGACCGAGCGTCACATGGAAGCCTGTGGACTTGCCGCGAGTGCGATCGATCCGTGCCGGCGACCCTCGTGGGGCCAGGATCCGCGCTCGAGAGGCGAGTCGTGCGGTGCAGGCTCCTGCCGCCGGATGGGAGCAGGGGCGATGGGTGATCCCAAGCCGGTCGAGAGCGGCCTCTTGACACGCGAGGAGGCCGCCGCCTACCTCCGGGTGAGCGAGCGGACGTTCCGCCGCCGGGTCACCGCGCCTGCCTACCAGATCGGCGCCCGCCTCTTCTACCGACGACAGGAGCTCGACGAATGGCTCGAAGCGCAGAGGGTTGGAAGCTCCGACCCCATCGGAAAACCGGAGTCCAGCACGTTCGTTTCCGTCACCAGAAAATCCGGTACGAGATCAGCACGGGCCGACGAGATACGGGAGAGGTTACGAAAGCGGAAGCAGCACGCATCTATGCCGAGGTTGTTTCCGGTCGGTGGGACCGGAAGGTAGTCCAGGCGCCGAAGCCCAGGGCGCCGCTCGAAGATCTGGTCTCGCTATGGCTCGAGGCCGTCGCGAGTGAGGTCGAGCCAGAGACGGCGAAACTCTATGAGATCCATATGGGCGCGCACCTAGTGCCCTTCTTCGTGAGCCTGGATCGTGTCACGCCGCAGCGGGTGACCGACTACAAGCGCGGCCGATTGAAGCAAGTGCTTCGAGCAACGCTCGTGAAAGAGCTATGCACGCTCCGGCGCTTTATGCGCTGGTGTCTCGCCGAGCAATACATCGGCGAGATCTTCGACATCGACTCACCTGCGAAAACGATCGTTGGCACCGAATCGGAGAGAGGGAAGCACAAGCGCACGGCGGTTCCCCTCACGAACGCCGATGGAGCAGCGATCGTGAAGCACCTACCGGAGACGAGCCGCGCGCGCCGCGGTAAGATCCGGATCGTCGTGAAAGACTTTTTCGTCGTCGCCTGGGAGACCGGCTTGCGACCAAAGAGCGTTGGCCGGCTCGAGGTGCCGCGCCACTATCGGAAGGGAAGCGCGACGCTCACGATCACCGACGACATCGACAAGGTACGCTACGGGCGAGAGCTTCCACTTACCGATGCTGCTCGCGAGGCGCTCGACCGTTGGGCCCCCGAGGTGGGGATCATTTTCGGCCGGCACGATCGGCGCGTCCCCTTCGACAAGGCGGCGCAAGCTGCGGCCGATGCAGGCGAACTCGAGCGCTGGAAGGCGGACGCGGCCAGCGCCTACGACTTCCGCCACGGCCGGACCACGGAGCTCGTGGAGACGCCGGGGGTGAGCCTCGCCGGGGTTGCTTACCTGGTCGGGCACAAGCAGGTCACGACGACCAACAAATACACCCACGCCTCGAAAGCGGCTGCCGAGGCAGCTCTCGCCGCCGCCCGTTCGGGGGGCATTTGGGGGGCACGCGATGCTGTCTCGCGATCCACCCTATCAAAAACACCGTGCGAAGGAGGGGACTTGAACCCCTATGGGAGTAACCCCGCTAGCACCTCAAGACAGCGGAAAGCAAGCCGCTGAATGTCATTTCGCGATGTTACGGGTTCGGAGCCTGGCCAAGACGGGACAGGGAAACGCGCACTTGGACAACGTTCGGGGGGCTGCCCCCCAAAGCCAACCATCCGCCTCATCCCCATCGAGCGCGACGAGGCTAACGCCTTTGTCGAGAGGCATCACCGGCACCATGGTCCCGTCGCGGGGGCGAAGTTCTGTCTCGCGGCCGCAGACGAGCGGTCGGTCGTCCCCGACCGCCGCTGTGACGTACCCGCCACCCGAAGAAAATCGACCGAGCCCATGTCGATTCCCACTTGCGCGCGGTCCGGATTGCGCGCATATTGGTTGACATGAGCAAGCCGGACTGGGGGAAAATCATCGCCGCGCTGGAAGCGAGACTTGCCGCGGAGCCGTCTCCGCATCAGCGCAAGAATTTGCTCGAATCTCTTGCCAATGCGCGCAAGTACGCCGCGCCGAAGACTTCGGTCAAGGTCGCGGCACCGGCAAAGACGGCGGCGGAGATTCACCTCGAGCGCGTGCGGACTCTCCCACAGGTAGAGGTCGATCGTCTCGACTACCGCGACCGACTTGTGGTCGCGGTCGAGCGCTTCGGGAACTGGGGAATGGCCTTGACCCACACGAGGGCCCCGCTCGACGCGAGGGCATCTGCAGTTTCCGAGACCGAGGTCACTGAGGAATTGCTCCGTCGGGGCTCGGCGATTTTGCACTGAACAGGAAATGGAGGAAGTATGGCTTTCGAGCGGACGGTCCAGATTTTCGCCCCGGGTGGGGCCCTCGTCGCGGACTATCGACTGCGGCGGACCGCGTGGAAAGACGCGGCGTGGTGGCGGGTCGAGCTCGGCGAGCACCTGCCCGCGGACAAGGTCGCAGACGCCGGGGCGTTCGCGGCAAACGTCGAGGATGCAGTGAGACGACGCGGCTATCGCGTTATCGAGCACGACCGCGAGGAGGAGGCGCAAGAGGAGCGCGACGGAGCGGCGGAAGAGCGCGCGGACCGTCTCGCTGAGGCGAGGATCCGCGAAGGCGAAGCGCGTGCGGCTGCGCGGCGCGCCACGGGCAGACGATGAGGTCCGGGTCGCCCCGCAAGCCCCGCGTCTCGGGCCCATCCGGGCCGTCGAAATCAAGAGCAGAGCGCAAAGCCGCGGGCTGGATCCCGATCGAGATCGATCTCCGCCCGGCAGCGGTCGAGGCACTGGCCAAGCTGGTCGATGACGGTTACGCGGCAGCCGGCCGAAGCGGGCGGGCCGGGGCGATCGAGCAGGCGATTCTGGACGCGTCGTTAAATCGACAAGCCCGATCGAAATAGATCTTGCGCGCGGTCCGGATAGCGCGCATAGTGATTGATGTGAGCGGGGCGGCGCTGGTGAGACAGCCCGCCCCCGGGCACCTGAAAGGACCGGGCACCATGAGCAATCTGACTGGCTGGAACCAAGCGAGAAAAGGCAACGCGACCGTTTTCGACGGTAGCGAGCGATTCTGGAAGGAGTTCCCTGCGGGGACGACCGCCGAAGCGGTCCTGGCTGACTATCTCAACACCGCCGATTACGACTATGCGACGAAAGATTTCGTCATCGAGGCCGAGATCGACGGCCAGATCGCGCGCAAAACGTATCGCGTCTGACGTTCGGTCGGGCCCCGCAGCGCGGGGTCCCTCCGAGCGCCAAAGGGCGCCGGGAGGACGGAAAAATGAAAATCGTAAATTATACCCCGCATACCGTGACCGTCTTGGGCTGCGACTACCCGAGCGTCGGCATCGCTCGGGTATTGATGCGCGAGGTGAGGGTCGACACGATCGGGGCCATCCCGGTGTTCGAGGAGCATCCGGGCCCCGTCACGGGGCTCCCCGAGCCGGCCCCGGGGGTCTACTACCTCGTGTCGCGGCTTGTCGCGGCGGCGCTCCCAGAGCGGGGCGATCTCGTGTTCCCTGCGCGCGTTCAGCGTGACGCGCACGGACGCCCGTCTGGCTGCGACGCGCTCGCGCGCGTGACCCCAGCGGGGGGTACCGTGCGCATGCCTACGCATGATTTCTGTGGCGTGTGCCGTGGCGCCGGCACTGCTACCGGAGTGGGTGGCGATTCGGGCTACGAGGGGCCGTGCCATTACGGACCATACGGGGGGCTCTGACGGCCGCCAGGCTCCGCGGTGCGACGCGGGGCCGAACGAGCACCGGAGCACAAGGTAATACCCATGAGCAAACGAGAGACCCAGACGCCCCGCCGTAGCCCCTCAGGCCCAGGCGGATTTCGCACCCAGGACGAGCGCCGCGCAGCCGGCAAGACGGTGAACGTTTCGGTCACCGTGCCGGTCGCGCTCCTCGATCAAATCGACACGGCTCGCGGCTTCGAGGCGCGATCACAATGGTTCGTCCGAGCGGCACAGCGGCTGCTGCATCTGCCGGAGACCTGATCACCGACCGCTCGGTCGCGCTTCGGGAGGGATTACCGTCGGCGTCGGCCGCTCCTCAGGGAGCACGACGATGACCCTCGGCAGGGTCGGCGCCTCATCCGGAGGCGGCTCTACTCCGCATCCGAGGCAGCGCCCGCAGTCGTCGTGGTGCGCCGCCTCGTCGTCCGGCCGGCTCGAGCAGGAACCGTGGCAGGCGGTGCAGAGGCGTTGCATCACCCGAGCTCGGCGAGCAGCTCCGTTGCAGTCCGATCGACGAGGGCGAGGATTTGGTCGACGTCCATGTTCGGCTGATCAGGGGTCGCATAGAGCGCCCATTCACGCGCGCGCCGCGCCCGGAGCTCGAGGTCGACGACGAGCTCGCCAGTAGCAGGGTCGGTCCGCTTGTCCCATTCGGCTTTGCCCACCAATACCCGGTTGCCCACCAATTCGGTCACCTGCCCAGCAATTCCTTGAAGCTGGGCGGACGCGGATCGGGAGCCCGGGTCTCCCTCTCCGGTCTGTGACAATCGCTACCGGCTACGCTCCGCCATCAAGGCGTCGGCTTGCCGGTACGCGAGGATCGCGACGCTCTCCGGTAGGAGATACGTGCCCTCCTCGGTCCGGTGCTTCAGAAGCTCCGGCAGCATCGCGGCTACGAAGAAATCCCGCAGAGCCACGTGGCTCGGGCCGGTGGGCCCCTCGGGTTTCTTGGACTTCGCACGTATGCGTGCGATCTTCCTACGGTTCATGGGAAGTACCCCTTCCTGTGGACCGCCGGCCGGGGGTCTAGCCACCCTCGGTCGGCACTTGCTGAGTCACGGCAGGATGCCGCAACTGGGCAAGTAGCACAGCTGGGCGAACGCCTTCAATACGGCTCGGACGTTGATGGTCACCCGTCGCCTCTGCCGGCGATGCACAACGCGCTGAACGCCTCAAGGAAGCGCATAGCATCGTACGGACCACCTTCGCCCCCTACGGGGAATTCGGCTCCGGTGTGCAGCGGCCCATCGTGGTCATTCCGATACGCTTGGATGCGCACCACATCCTTGCCGGACCAATTCTTTTCGGGCGACCTTCGCTCCGCCCGAACATATGTGAGCCGGACGTTTCCGACGTTGATGTAGATGTTGTCCGAACTGTCCTTCTGAATGTCTGCCATGTCGCGCGCCCTCCCAAAAAGGTGAACTCATATGTTACGCGATCACCGGCGCGTCGGCTTGCTTGACGAGCGTCCCGCCGTGGCCACTTTGGCGGGAACTTCTCTCGGGATTGCCTTGACCGGCTCGCCTTTTCGACGCGGCGCAGCCTCGGCTCCCTTCGCTTTCTTTGGCCCACCCATCCTGCTCGGAGTCGCGGGTGGGAAGGGGATTTGTAAAGTTTCTCCGATTCGAGGCTCGGCGGGTGGGGGCGCCGAGCGGGAACGCGGCGTGACGTTCACCCCGGGGAGTCTCACGGTTCCCGCAAGGATCTCCGGAACGGTTATGATCGTGATCTTGTGATGGCGCTTGCCTGAGTCGCTTGCCCAGGAGAGCAATCCAAAGTCGCGCGCGACATCCCTCATCCCCTGGGTCGGCGGGTGCATGGTGACCAGAATTCCACAGTCGGCCTTCTCTAGGTCAACCGTGCTCTTTAGCGCCTTCACCATATCCGGGGTGAGCGTGCGACCGCTTTTGACCGAGATGATCGCGCGCCGCGTCTTCGGTGAATTGAACTCGCGCAGCATCATCTCTCCGTCGATGCCGCCATCGCCGCCCTTCTTCTTCTCGCCTTTTGGAGGCTGGCCGCCCAATCGACGGACCGCCCACCATTGAAAGTCATAAGCATTGGTTTCGGCCAGATGCGCGGCTCCTTCGACTCCGGATGGTTCACCGATCTCTGTCCAGACGCGATCGCCGGGGAAGTTGGCGTCCAGTCTATCCTTAATGATGTCGATCGCTCGGATGGCTATGTCGATACCAATCCATTTGCGCCCCAGCTTCTCCGCTGCTTCAATTGTGCTCCCGCAGCCGCAGAAGGGGTCAAGCACAAGATCGCCAGCCCTGGATGAAGCCGACAAAATACGCTCTAATAGAGCTACCGGTTTCTGCGTCGGATAGCCGAGCCGCTCCGCCGCCTGCGAATTGATTGGCGCAATATCGGTAATGATGTCCTGGACAGGGAGACCATCCGCGACCAAATATCTCTTCGCCTCAGGGACGCCCAGAGCGCCTCCTTTCTTTTGTGGGAAGCGGATGAGCCCATTTTGATAAAGTAGCTCTAGCTGATCCATCAGCGCTTCAGGGATCTCTTTGCCGTCACGCCTCATTATCTCTATGGCATCTCGCGGGACTGCCCAATGACGGCCTGCGGTCGTAGGATTGTAGCCTCTCCATGGCTTCCCCGACTCCCCCGCCGTAGTTCCTGGCGCGGTTAGTACAACGAGTCGATAGCGACCTCGTTCGTCGGCAAACCTGTACTTCGATGTGAGGTAAGCCTCTTCGTATGGCTGGAGCGCCTTCGTCCAAGTGTATTCGTCGCTCTTTGTGTAGAAAAAGATAACGTCATGCACGTCACCCCATCGGTCCGCCGATCCGTGAGCGAACGTTCGTTTCCACACGATTTCGCTGCGAAAATTGCTAGGGCCGAATATTTCATCAAGGATTATTTTAAGATAGTGGCTCGCTGTGGGATCGCAATGCAAATACAGACTCCCGGTCGAACGGAGGACACGCCTTATCTCGACAAGCCGAATTGCCATCATCGAAAGGTATGCGAGCGTGTCTCGACGGCGTGTGCCGAACACGTCCTTGAATGTGCGCATCAGGTTCGAGAGGCCAGCGAGTGCAGCAAGGGGTCGCTCAGTTAACTCATGATATGCGCTTTCCGCGGCGTCGTCCCAGCTCCATGTATCGCGGAACGCGTCGTGCTGAGCCTGCGACTGCTTGTAGATAACATTATAGTTGCGGTCCGAGTTGAACGGCGGATCGAGGTAGATGAGATCCACCGATTCGGATGCGAATTTCCCGCTCCGCAGCACATCCAAGTTATCGCCGTAGAAAAGAGTGCCCGACATGTCGCATAGTGTCGGACGAATCTCGTCAGCGGTACAAATCCGCGACTTATCGAAGTCGTTCGGGGCCGGCATCGCCAGCCCATCGGCCGCCCGCGGACCTGGTTTCGTTCGACTAGCGCGAGCGGGGCCGCGGCTTCGGCTTTTCAGCCTTTTCGCCCTGTCTAGGTCGGTTCCAGTACGGGCTCTTGCACTTCGGGCAGACGAGCGGGAGCTGCCTTTCCGCTTCGGCCGTTTGGGCCGCTGTTCAATGAGCGGCTCGATCTGCTGTAGCTTCGTTGCGCACGCCTCGCCCGGATTCGGCGCGCCCGTGCCGGTATCCGCGAACGATTGCGCTGCGCTTGACGCGATGACGCCGAGATCTTCGGTCGTGCCGTCGGGGCGGCCCTTCACGGCTGAGATCTCGATGCTCGCGGCGTGGTTCGTTTCAATGTCGACGCTCATTGTCCCTCCGGAGCAGGAGCCGAGTCCGTCTCACGCTCGGCGCGGTCGATTTCCGGATCGGTCGCGCGATCGGGAGCCGGCTCCGGGCGCGTCGGCACGAGCAGCCGCTCGATCTCCTCGCCCATCTCTTGCGCCGCCTTCTTGGCATTGAGCGAAAGCAAAATCGCTTGCACGCCGCGCGCGCATGCGCCGAGCAAGAGCTCCGCGTTGCGCAACCGTCGATCGATGTCGGCGATCTTCGCGCTGAAGTCTTGCCCCGTCCCACCGTTTTGATGCTCGGTCATGGCTTGCCTTTCACGATCGTTCCCAGGGGTTGCACGACGAGCTCTCGATAGATTTCGAGGTCCCGCCGAACGCCGTTGATGGTCTCGCGCTGGGTCGCGAGGTCGAGTTGCATGGTGCGGATATCGGCCTGGATCGCGGTGACCGCTTCGACGCGCGCGAGCCGGCCGAGGTACATCGCCATCGCGAAGCCGGATCCGAATGCGCCGCCGAGCAGCGAGAGCATCGCGACCGCAAGGGGTCTCACCCACGCGAGGCGCTTTCGCTGCTCCATCGTGAGCACGTGCTGCTCGAGCAGTCTGGCGATTTCGTCGGCTTGCTGCGACATGCCTCACCTCAAGACAGAAGGTTATTGACGGACACGGCG
The DNA here is from genome assembly GCA_035764045.1 of Xanthobacteraceae bacterium. Lineage (GTDB taxonomy): Bacteria > Pseudomonadota > Alphaproteobacteria > Rhizobiales > Xanthobacteraceae > JAVDCA01. The sequence goes on from DASTZX010000420.1 coordinate 24,097, forward strand.
ACGAAGTTCGTGCCGTTCCACTTCGCGACGAACTCGGCAGGTGCAGCCCCGGATCCGTGCGTGTAGAGCGTCGGCGTGCCGGGTCCGCCGTCGATGACCGCAAAAGTGTGTGCGGTCGTGTCGAAAATCTTGACCGACACGATGGCGGGATCGGAGCCGAGCCCGCTCGTCCCGAGCGTGACCGTGCGGTTATTCGAGAGCGTCGCCGCGGGTAGCACGTACTCCGAAATCAGATCGGAGCCCGGGGTCACGGTCACGCTCGCATCGCTAAGGATGCGCTGCGGCCTATTCGTGCCGTCGTTGCTGACGATGTAGTCGAGCGCGCCGTTCGTAGCCCCGAAGATCCACCAATGGCCCGTCTGATCCACGCGGCCGTTTTGCGCCGCCACGAAGTAGGTGCCGGCCGAGAAGGCGGCCGTCAGGCCGGTGCCGGTAAGCGCGACGCTCGCGCCGGTGGCGGTCGGGCCATTCCACGTTTTCCCGTGGTCGGAGGACCATCGAAACTGCGCCGTACCGAGCGGGCCGTCCGTCGTGATTTCGAGAATGAAGACGTAGTAGTTATTGGCGGTCGGCGTGCCGGTGATCGTGACGGTTGGCGCACCGTTGAGCGCCTGCACTTTGCCGACGTTCGCGCCCGTGATGTCCGGATCGATTTTGATGTTGGTCGGGTTACGCGCGAATCGGTTGAATCGAAAGGTGATGCCGCGGTTCGCGAAGATCGTATTGGTTGCAGGTAATAGAGCGTTCTGCACCCAAATCCCGTAGGTAGTGCAACCCTCGACGCGGTTATTGAGCACGTCGGCGAACTGCGTGCCGACGATGTACATGCCGTACGCCGCGCCGGCCATTCCCGCGCCACTGATGGCGTTGCCCTGAATGAGCATGCCCTGGCCGCCATAGATGAGAAACGCCTGCTGTTGAAAGAGGGCGGACCAGCCCCATCCGCGCACGACGTTATTGACCACGCGCCCGCTGAAAGCGAGGCAGGCGATCGCGTTCGTGCCGGCTCGTTCGATGATGTTGCCGGAAATGACCGAGCCGCCGTGCTCGTCGTCCCATGTCGGGAAGTTTGGCGAGTAGAGCACGGTCGGCAGGCTTCGCCCGTTGACCGTGATGCTCACGTCTTGGTTATCAACGAAGTGGTTCCCGCCGACGTGAATCCGATTTCCGTAGAACGAGCACGCATCCGCCCAATTACGGAGATAGATGTTGCCGGAGCAGATCCATCGGTCGCAACCTTCGTTGCCCTGCGTGCCCCAAAGCGCATGCGGAATAACCTCGTAGACGCTCGCCGCCTCAAGCGTCGTGTAGTTCGCTGGGTTCGTGCCTCGAAGGTCGTGCCAGACGTTTTTAAGCGTGATGACGGTTCCGGTGTTGCTCCCGACCGCGCCGCGCCAAATCTTGAAAGCCGTATAGGACAGCGCGTCCTGGTTTGGATCGGGCGCCGCGACGTGGCGAAGCGACGCGGTGTCGAACCAGCGTTCGATCGAGAGGTCGGTGTTGTTGAGCACCTGGCGAATGATGCCCGTCGTGTTGCCGACGCGGATGATGTCGCCGGGCAAAAGCGCGGTCGAAAGGAACGATGCACCCGCGTCGCGCCAGATCATCCCCTGGTCCGCCCATTGGCCCGTCCCGGCCCGGATCGTCTGTAGGAGCCGCACCGTCGTGCCGTTGTCGAAGGTGCGGAAGGTCGGTCCGCTCGTCGCGGTGAGCGAATTCGAGGTGAGCGTGCACGTCCCGGTAAATGGGTTTACGCCGCTGACGAGCGTGGGCATCAGCCACCACATGCCGTCAAAGACGTTCCCGGTGATGATGACGTCGTCGATGATGCCGTCATTGACCGCGGTGGCATCGCCGAGCGCGTCGATCGTCACGGACGCAGTCCCGTTGACCCCCATGCAACCGAAGAAGCGGTTATTTTTGACGCGCACGCCGCGAGACCCGTTGGTCATATGCACACCGACGAGCGAGTCTTGGCCGTTGAGAGTGAGGTCCGGCTTGCCGAAGAAGGTGCAATTCTCGACGGTGATGTCGGTGCTCCCCATAATTTCGATCGAGCCCGTCGAGGCATTGACCGTAAAATCGCAATTGCGAATCGCGACGTTATGGCAGTCGCGAAGCGATATTTGCCCGAAACCGCCCTCGATGTGAAAGCCGTCGATTTGGATGTTGGCTGCGAGCACGAAGATCATGGCGCGTGCGCCGCCGTCACCGCTCGCCCCCACGATCTTGGTTGCGGTCGGGCCATCGCCCACGATCCGAATGTTTTGGATCGGACCGTTCCCGTTCGTGAAAACGAAGGTCCCTTGGCTCGGATCGCTGAAGGTGTTGTCCGTCTGGTAGGTGCCGGCCGGGACCCGGAGCTCGGTGACGCTATTGGCTGCACACCATGCAAGAGCCGCGTTGATGCGCAGGCGATCCGAGCCCCCCGAGCCGCCGCCCCACCATTTCAAGTTCGCTTTGCCCTCGTGCCGGCGGATCCAGCGGCCGGTTGCCAGCCCGGTGGGGGCGATGATCGTGGCATCGTCGTCGGCGGCGGTGCTCGCGCTGTTCCAATCGAAAATCCCGCCACCAAGGTCGCCGAGCGTGGAGCGCGCTTTGAGGCTGACCGTCGGATGCTTGCCCGAGGGGGCGAGCCGCAGCGCCGCGAAGGTAGGAATGACCGGGTTCGAGCTCGCGCGATAGAAGCGGCCGGGCGAGCCGAGCGAGATCGCCGTCGGGCGCACGATCGTCGTGTTGTCGGTGTCGAAGCCTGCGCCGGTGAGCGAATAGACCCAAGGGTCGGTAGGATCCGAAAGTACCTGGCGCGTCTGGCCTTCGCTGAGGAGCGCCGGATCGAGAGCGGCGAGCGCGGGGTAATCGGCGACGGGGGGAACGGGCGCCGACGACGGGAGCCCGACACTGGTCATAAGAAATCGACCGGGGTCGGTGACCGCGACGTTATTCGGCCGGATAACCGAATTGCCGTTGTCGGCCGCGGTGCTCGTCGCGTCCCATTTATACGGGCCCTTGTCGGTCACCCAAACGCGTTGGACGCCACGCTCCGTGTATTTGCGCAGATCGGCGATCGAATCGACGACATAGAAGTGCCTGGTTTCGGAGCCGTCGTTCGTCTGGACGAGCTTCGCTTCGCCGTCGCGGTTGGCCACAAAGAACGGATCGGGCGGCATCACCCACCTCCCAAGATTTGCTCGACGCGGCTCTCGTGCCGGTCGGCGATTTCGAGCTTTCGTTTCGGCGCGCGCGGAGCCCCGCCACCGGGGCCGCCGCCCCCCGACTTGCGCATCTGCTGATGCAGGCTTTGCAGCTGCCCGATCATCGCGGGGTCCATTGTCCGGTCGAGCGGCACGCCGGTGATGGCCGAGAGCCGAATGCGCTTTGCGTATGGGAGCGTCTTGCCCTCGGACGCGAGCTTGCCGACATGCATCACGATCTTGGTCGTCAGCTCCTGGTGCAGCTTCGGGGCGAGGCTGCGCAGGACTTCGCCTTGCTCGATCGACGGCGTGCCCTTGCCGATGGCGGTGACGATCGTCCGCGGGTCCTGCACTGCTCGCACGTACCGCGCGTACTTGCTCACCTCGGAATCGGGTGGCTTTGGCTTTCTCGCCTGAGGGGCGACCGCCGAACCGCCAAACGTCTGCGGCGCCTTCGCCTGAAGGAACTGAAGCGCCTGGTAGTTCCGCTGCGTGAGGGTCGACGAGACGTTCGGCGCCTCGCGGGCCATCTCTGGGCCGATCATCGCCTGCACCGCCCCCTGCGTCGCCTCGGGGGACTGGCTGGCCCGCGCAAGCTGCTCGGTCGTCTGCGCGTACACGTTGTGGGGGTCGCGATCGTCGTCGGCAAGCTGCGCGGTCGTGGCCCGTAGAGCCCCGCGCGCGGTGGCAGCGCTCGCTTCTCGGCCCGCGCTGATCGCGCTCTTCGCGAGCTCCTTAAGCGATCCGTCGACGAGCTTATCGGTCTTCGTCGCGAGCCGTTCGATCGCCGCGAGCTGCCGGATCGCCTGCCCCGGATGGGTAAGGGCGCCGGCGGCAACGCCGAGCGCTGCGCCGAGGGGGCCCCCGAGTGCGAGCCCGCCGAGTCCGCCGGTGATCGCCGAAATGCCGCCGTGGTCCGAGGCTTCGAGTGAGCGAAGCTGGTTCGTGAGGACGAGCGATTTTTCGGCCTTCTCGACCGTCTTGTCGAAGGCGTCGCTCGATCGGTAGATGCGACCGAGATCGGCGACCTTGTCGACGGGCAGATCGTTCAGCTGCCCGATCGCATCGGCGAGCGAGCGGCTGTTGGCGAGGTGATCCTTGATCGTCTGATGAACGAGGTCGTTACGCGGCGCGGTAAGGCCGTTGACGTACGCTTCGATCTTCGCCGGATCGGCGGTGAGTTGGCGCACCCAGGGATTGGCCGGATCGCGTCCGAGCTCCGTCGAGAGGCGCTGTTCGAAGAGGCGCTTCGTGTCGAGGTACTTCGACCAGGCGCCGTTTATACGTTGCTGGTCGAGTGCCGTCTTCCCCCAAATGGCTTCATCCTCGAGCGATTGCCGGAGCCCTTCGTAGAGCTCGCGGGCTTCGCCGGTCACGGCCATGTCGCTCGAGGTCGTGAGGAAGGTTCCCGGCTTGGCGAGCTTGCCGAGGCGCTTCTTGAAATTGTCGAGTGCGACGTAGGCTTGACCGTTCTTGCCCGCGGCGAAGGCGTCGGCGACTTCGCGTTCCGCGACATTCAAGTGCCGATCGAGCTTTCGAAGGTCGGCGACCTGGCCATAGGCATCCTTGTCGGCGAGCATTCGATCGAGCGACTCGCGAACCGCGCCAAGCTGCCCCTGCGCCTGCTCGCGCTGTAGGGCGAGGGCGGTTTCCCCTTTCTCGATGTTGCGCTCGACGTGCTCGGCCTTGAGCCCGCCCATGTACTCCTCTTGGAGGCGGCGGCTTGCGGCGTTGAGCTCGTCGATGTTCTCGCGGATCGCGCGCGCGCTCTCGTCGCGGATGTGCTCCCCCTCGAACGCGGCGATTGAGCGAGCTTCGCGCGCTTCGGGGGTGAGGTTCTGGATCCCGAGCGCGCGGATCGCCTCGGGGTCTTTGCCCGAGAGCGTCGCCGACATCTTGACCCACGCGTCGCCGAGGCCGGGCGCGGCCTCCCCGAACTGCCGCTCTGCAAGCGACTCCACGTCGCGGGGGCCGAAGAGCGAGCGCAGGCGCTCGGCCACCGCATTTTTCGCCGTGCCGGCCGCAGCGCCCGCGGCGCCGAGTCCGCCGCCGAGCAGAGCGCCAACACCGAATCCGTCGGCGGCGGCCGTCATGACCTTTTCGGCGGTGAGCTCGTGGTCGGGGCCGAGCGCTTGCTCGCTGATGGCGTCGCCGGTCGAGACCGCCGCGCCTTCAAGCCCCCCGCGTACAGCAGCGGGGATGGCGGCTTGCGCCACGCGGCCTGCGAGCGACTTGGCTCCTTGCCCGACGATGCCCGCGGCGACCCTTTCCGCCGCGCTGCCTGCCCCGGAGAGGGCTTCGAGCGGGGCCGCCGCTACCTCCGCTGCCCTGCCGAGCGCTCCGGCGCCCTTGAGCACCTTGGCGGCAGCGCCGGGGGCGAAGTAGCCGGCGACCTTGCCGACGCCCGCCGAGATCGGATTGACCTCGGCTCGCTTGCGCATCTCGTCGGCGAGCTCGGGCGAGATCTCAGCCGCCGCGAGATCGGAGAGCCCGAAGGTGGCGGTGCCGGCGGCCCGTTCGACCGCCGTCCGAAGCTGCTGGCCCGTGGTGCCGAGTCGCGCGCGCTCTTTGGCCGCCGCCACGTCGGCATCGGACGCGATCGAGTAGCCGTCGACGATCGCCTGGTCGGCCTGATGCGCGGGCAGCGTGTAGACCTGATTGCCCTTCTTGACGTGGACGACGCCTTCATCCGCTGGCGGCGATTCGGGTGCCGCTTGGTCGAGCGCCTCTTGGATCGCGTTCGGGTCGGCGGTGGGCGGAGCCTTCGGCTTCTTGCCGCTCATTCGGGTTTCTCCGGCTGCAGATCGAGCTTTTCTCGGCGCGCGGGTTGCTGCGGGAGTGGCACGTGCACGAAGGTCCCCGACTTGTCCGGGATCTCTTGCGAGTAGCGTCGGGCGCTGTTGAAGATCCGGTTTTGCGCTGCATCTGCCTCATCGCGCAATGCGGAGAGTGCGGCGCGCGTCTGCCCGCTTAGATCGTGGCTGATCGTGTCTCCTGTCTCGAGCTGCTTGGACAGCTTCTCGAGTTCAGCAAGGGACGAAGCGCGAGCGCCTCCGGTTGATAGAGGGCCCATCGAATTGACAGCCTGATTGATGAGAACATTGATGCGCTTCGCGTCCGTAAATCCGGGAGTGGCGAGCAGCTGCGACGCTTCATCGACGTTGCGCTTGACTCGGTCCGCAGCCGAAAGCGTCTCGCTCCATCGCCCAAGTTCTTCCTTGCCCGAGGCGTGAATGGTCGTCCCATCGGGCAGCTGCAAAAAGCGCTCGTCGTCTTTGAGAACCGGAGTCGGCGGCGGCCCCCCGACCATCTGCGGCGGCGCGTACTTGAAGGTCGTTTTTTCCTGCGTGAGCAGCGCGAATTTCTGTTGATTGTCGGCGTACTCTTTTTGCAGGTCGCCGATCGCGGCGTTGGCGTTGATCTCCGCCTGCGTGCCCTTGTACTTCGCCGCCTCGGTTTCGAGCTCGCTCATAAGCGATTGGATTTTCGCTCCGCGTGCCGCGAGATATTGGCTCTGCGAGTCGCCGAACTGCTTTTGCGCAATGTGCACGAGGTTCTGCGCTTCGCCCGCGCTCGCGCGCTTATTTTGCAGGTTGAGCTGTTGCGCCTTGATGTCCGTGTCGATCATCTGATTGATCGAGTCGAGGGCTTGCCGGCCCTGTCCCGCGGCGCCGAGCAGCATCGCCCCGATGATCGACATGGGCTTCGATCGGTCCTGCCAAACGTGATCCGGATCGATCTTCCCGCTCGCCGCGTCCTTCGCCATCCGATCGGCGTAGGCCATGTGGTCGTCGATCTCTTTTTGCTTCTGGCGCTCGAGCTGCGTGTGCTCGGCGTCCATGCGAGCAAGTTCGTTTTGGTAATTGACGTGCGTCGCGTACTGCTCTTGGGCGAGGTCTTTGCCGACTTCCGCCGCCTTCTGGATCGCCCCTTCTTTGGTGAAGCGCGACTCTTCTTGTGCCTGCTTCACCTCTTCGGGAATCGGCGCCGGCCCTTCGACGGTGCGCGTCGCGGGCGTGAAACCCCCTTGAGTCATGTGCGGGGCCGGGTAGGGCGACGGGCCGCCACCGACGCCGGGCGTGACACCAGGGACGGGAGCCGCACCCGGAACGCCGCCGGCCGCGCCTTTGGCTGCTCCTTCCTTTGCCGCTTTGGCCCGCGCTTCGAGGATGCGCGGATCGGTCGGGGGGGGAGCAGCATCGAGCGGATTTGGACCCGCGGGCCCCTCGATGCCGAGGAGGTTCGAGGCGGACCGATCGCGCGCCTGCGCAGCGGCGGCAGCCTTCTGGCGCGCAGCTTCGACGCGCGGATCGACAGCCGGGCCGCTCGGCCCCCCCGCGTCGAGGATGTTGGGCGCGCCGCCGTTCGGGACGCCGAGCTGCGCGCGGATGCTGTCGGAGAGGTCCGCCGTTCGCTGGTCGTCCCCGGGGGCGAGTGCTCCGGTGATCGCGGGGTTCGTGGGCGCGGGTCCGCTGGTCACCGACGGATCGAAGCCGTTGGCCATGCGGTTCGCGGCCTCTTGATCGGCAGCGTCGCCGATCGCGTAGAGCGAACCGCCGTCGGGCGTGTCGAAGTGATAGCCGCCCGTCGGATCGGGTCGGAAGCCGAGCGCCTTGGCCATCGTTACGCCCTCCCTTCGAGCTTCGCGACGCGCTCGTGCATGCCCGCGGCGATCGCCAAAAGAGCGCCGACGCTCTTCGGCACGTCGACCATTTTGCCGGCGGGCGTGTCCCGCACGAGACGCTTGCCGAGCGTCGAGCTCTCGAGCGCCTGCGCGAGGATCCCGAACTGCTCCCCCTCCCCGAAGATGGGGTCCTTATACGTGTACGACTTCGCCCGCATCTTCGAGAGCATCTCTTCGGCGAGCTTCGGATCGGCGTCGTGCACGCCCGTTTTGAGCCGCTCGTCGGAGGCGAAAAGAGCGCCGGTGCCGATGAGCCCGAGCAGCTGTTGCGTCTGGTAGTTGCTCTGCGCGGTGTTGGCTTGCTGTTGATTGAACGCTAGTCCGCGCTCTGCGAGATCGCGCGAGTTCATGAGCTCGGCATAGGACTGCCGCGCCATCGTGTCGGCGTTCGTGACCTGGTTCTCGAGGTTGCCGTAGCCGAGCGAGCCTTGGAGTTGCAGGGCCCGCTCTTGCGCATCGAGCTGTGCTTGCTGGGCGTTCTGGTTCGCGTTGATGCCGGCGATCGCGTTCTGTCCGCCAAGCGCGAGCCCTGCGCCGGCTGTGTCCGCCGATCGAAGGTTTCCCGTCGCGTCGAGCGCCATGCCCTTCGCGTTCAAGTCCTGGCCTCGCTGTTGGCCGTAGAGCGAGCCGAGCATGCCGAGATCGGCCTGTTGCTGGGTTCGCTGCTGCGTCGTCGCCTGGCCGAGCTCCCCGCGGGTCTGCGCGTATTCCTGGGCGCGGAGCTGGCCCGCCTGCGCGTTCGTGTTGGCCCCGGTGGTCGCGTTCGCGTTCAGCGCGGTTCGAAGCGCCGCGGCCTGATTGCCGGCCCCGCCTCGCGCCCCCGCGGCAATCGAGAGAGCATTGCGCATGTTGGACGCCATGCCCTGTTTCAATTGCTGCTCGGCCACCGAAGGCTGCCCGCCGTTCAGGTCCGAATTGAGCCGATCGATGTAGCCTTGCTGCGCCTTCGCGCCCGCGGTGTTGCCCGCGAGGTCCGAATTGATCTGAGCGCCGAGCGCGGCTTCGTTGTTGCCCGTCTGATCGTTCGTGAGCCCCGCGATCTGCTGCTGCTGGGCGGTGCGATCGAGGTTCTGCTGGCCGGTGGCGGCGGCGACGGTGTTCGCAAGCCCGGCGGTGCTCGTCGGCGTGAGGATGGGCGCCGTCTGATTACGCAGCTGGTCGTTGTAGACGTTGTACTTGTCGATTTGCTGCGCGGCGCTGTTGTTCGTCGTCGGCGGGTGAAACTGCCCGTTTTGGTCGTAGTACCCGGGGGTCTGCCCGGTGCCGTACGCGAAAGGCTGCTTCAAGAGCTGCGAGACATACGGATCGGGATCCGAGGTATTGCCAGTCGCATCCGGAAGAAGTCCGAAGAGGGCCATGGGTCATTTCCTCGCGGTTTGGTCGAGCAGAAGACGCGAGCTGCCGCGCTTCATTTCGAGTTCGAGCACGACGCCAACGATCGCGGCGCCCGCCGTGCCGGGGGCCGTGTCGCTCATGCCGAAGGCGATCGATTCGCACTTCTGCCTTCGCAGATGGATCGATACCTCGGGACGAGGGAGCGCGCGGAGGTCCGCTGCGGTCCACGTGTAGCCCTCGTTGACCTGGGTATCGTTATAGTCGTGGTAGACGGAGATCGAGAGCCCCGCGTCGTCGATGCGATCGAGCAAGAAGGTCGCCCGCCGGACCTGCTGGTAGCCCTGCAGCTGGCCGAGCTTGATCCATGCGGTGCGTGCGACGTGCTCGTACGGCACGGACGCATCGGTCCAGACGGCGTCGTCGCTCATTCGGAGCTTGCCGGTCGTCGTGAGGTAGGCGAGCTCCGAACCGGAGAGGGCCGCCGCCGCGATCGTGTCGTCATCGTTCGTCCACGTCGCCCACTGCCGGCGGTTGTAGTCGTACGAGATGATCCGGTTTTCGCCGACCTCGTTGCGCAGAAAGAAGAGAACGCGCTTCTTATTCGGCACGTGGACAGCCGAGACGAGGATCGGAAACGAGAGAACCTCGTCCTTCACCGGCTGCCCGATGAACTGCACATCGAGCGAGCGGTCGAGGATGTGGATCCCAGGCTCGGCAAAGTAGAAGATGCCGTCCCCGGTCGTGACGATGCTCCGCGGATCGGCACATCCGACCTCGGCCGTCAGCTTGCGAGGCGTGTAGTTCGAGCCGCCCCCCTGATCATCAAAGCCGTCGCCGTCGAGCACGTACATGCTCCGTTCGGTGAAGACGACGGGGCGACCGTCGAGCGACGAGAGGGCGGTGATTTCTTGATCGTCGTCAATCGCCACGACGAGTTGCTCATTGAAGCCGGGTGTCTCGCCCGCGATGAAAAGCTTCGAGTACCAAACCTCGTGCCGGTACGCGAAGAACACTCGGCTTTGCGCAATGACGACGGACCGCGCGGGCGCCGGGGGCACGTTGTCGAGCACGCCACCGTCGGTGTAGACGGTCGGGTTCGTCTGAATAACGAGATCTTGCTGTGTATCGACGAACGTCGTCGGATTGAGCGCATCGACTGACGCGACGTAGTGGAAGGGCCCCGACTCGTTGACGAGGGTCCGGTAGATGTCGCAGGCGACCGCGCGCGCCGGGCCGATCGTCGCCTGATTATATTGGAAGCCGTTGACGAGCGAGAGAGCGCCCGGGGTGATGTTGACCACGTCGCCCGGATTGACGATCGTGGCTTTGACCGGAGTCGAGACGACCGAGCGCATGACCCCGCGCGCGTTGTCCGAGGCTCGATAGAGAAAGACGTAGAGGTAATCGCCCGCGGCCATACCGCCGAGCCCCGCGGACACGGACACCGCGGCGTCATCCGATTCGGGACCGTAGGCGAAGGCGACTTCATTCAGGCACGCGCCGTCGTGGTAGGCGGGCCAAGCGGAAGCGAAGGCGGTGCGGCCGGGGCCGAGGGCGAAGACGCCACGCGGATCGATCGCCGGGTCGGAGCCGAAATCGAGCTCGAAGAGGTCGACCCCCGAGACGGGCAAGAACTCTTGCGTGTTCACCCGCTGGATCAGCGTCTTTACGATGAGCGGGCAAAGGAAGCGGTGGGGGCCCGTTGAGACCACCGACGCGACGAGCGGGAAGTAGGTGGTGCCCGATTCGCGCGGCGCGTGGCGCCCGACCGGCACGAAGCTCGCCCCCGATACCGGATCGGAGAGTAGGACGGTGAAGACGTCCCCTTGCGTGTCGGAGTCGAAGCCGAGGAGCGCATAGACGGCGCTGCCGTGCGCGAAGGGCTTCGATTGCAGATTGAGGAGCGCGAGCGTCTTATCGATCGTGACGCTACCTCCAGAGGTCACTGTCGCCGCGGTGACGGACGATCGGCCGAGCGTCGGAGAGCGCTGAATGAGAAACTTCGCGGCGCCGGATGGCGTCGACGCAGTGACGATGCCGGCTGCCGACGTGGGGATTTCGACTTTGTCGGCGAGCACCTGGATCGGGCCGATGAGTGAGCTCGCGGTGGCGGTCGAGTACCAGGCGAAACGAAAATCGTAGTGGCCGGGGGTTGCACCCGCGGCGCCGAACCCGACGACGACGCTCGTCGCGCGGTCGCTGAAGAGGCAGACGCTCTTTTGCGCGTTTTGCCCCGGGTAGGACTGCACGACGGTCGGGATGCCCGTCGATGCCGGGACCGAGACGAGAACGACGCCGCCAAGCGCATCAATGTACGAAAGAAAGGCTTTCGTATCGTCGTAGCCGGTCACGTCGTAGGCGAGATCGAGGGTGATGCCAAACGCGATGATCGTGGTCGAAACGAGCGCCCAGGTCGCCGAATCGTAGATGGTGCAGATGATGTTTCGATCGGGCACGACGACGTAGAAGAAGAGCACCCGCGTGCCGACGGTGACGACACGGGGGCTCACGAAGCCCGAGGTCAAAAAGCCGTTCATCACCTGCGAGCGGACGAGGATGGCGCCGTTCGCGCGATCGAAAACGGCGTACTCGATGCCCGTATCGGCGCCGGTGAGCTGCCACGCCATGAAGATCATTTCGCCGACCGCCGCGGCGTCGGTGAGAACGAACGACTTCGTTCCTGGCCTCGAAATCGAGTATCGGCTCGGCGTGTGCCAATGGGTAATTCCGGCCCGCCGTGCGAACGGCGTCGGCCCGAAGGCTCGGCGCATCACGCTGTTGTCGGCAATGAGCGTCTGGCTGCCGACCGAGGAGACGCGCACGCCTTCGGTGGGGGCGGTCGCGAGCTCGTCGCTGATGGCGAGCGCGGCATGCCCCGATCGGCGAGCGAGGCGCCCTACCTTATCGAACTCGATGTTTTGCGCGAGGTCGAGGTACGGCGGCTCGAGCACCTGGCGCGCGGTGTTCTGATCGAGGCCGGCCCCGAAGTCGATGCGAAGGAGTTGGCTCGGCATCGGCTCACCAGACCCATAGGAAGACCTTGCAGTCGGTCGCCGAAACGAGCGTGACGGTGCGATCGTCGGAAGCGGTCTCGCGAAGCGCCTGCGCCGCGCTGCCGAAATCGCGCACCACCCAAAAGCCGCGATAGGGGTGGTCGAGCCGGTGGCCGATCCGCTTCGGCACCCCCGCCTGAAACGAGATTCCGACGGTGAGTCGGCCGGTGGTCGCGTTCGTCTCGACGTCGAGGAGCTGCCCGTCGAGCCAGGGGACGCGGCGATACATCTCGTTCGTGAGCTGGCCGCTGGCGCGCTGCGCCTCGAGCACGTCGAAGCCGCTCGGCTGGGGCCCCGGCTGATGGCGCGTGAGAGTCGGGCGGCTCATCGGATGTCGATGTCCTCTTCGATGTCGCGCCAACCGGCGTGCCATTCGCGCGAACGTCGCTGGGCGATCCGAGGCGCGTTCGCCTGGTCACGATCGCTCACTTTCTCGATGCGCGCTTTGACCGCCGCAGCTTTCGCCTCGAGTCGGTCGACGAGCTCGAAATCGCTCTCGTCGCGCGCGAGCTCCGCCGCGGTCATGTAGATCGGGTAGAGCTCGAAACCGTTGTAGCCGTCGAAGGTGTCGGTGTCCGCCGTCGCCTCGTCGAATTGAAAGGCCGGTGGGATGTAGTCGATAAGGACGGTGTGCACGTCCTGGGGGGTCGGCTGAAAGCGAATGACCGTGCCCTCGATGCGATAGAAGATTGAGCCCTGGTACCGATTCCAGCCGTAGAAGCGGGAAGGTCCTCGGGCGCGGTTCTGCTCGTAGGGCAAGATCTCGACGTGATCATTGGTTGCGCGCTCCCACCAGACGCCGAGCGCCTTTAGAAAGGCGTCATCGAGCGTGTACTGGGAAACGGTCGGGGACGTGGTGATCGTGAGCGGGTCGAGCGCCTTGCCGTACTGGTCCCCGTGCACCTGCAGCAGAGTGTCCCAGAGGTCGCAGATGTGCTCATTGAGGGCGAGGCGGATCTCGTCGTTCGTCGCGCGCTGGTTATTCGCGCGCGTACGGATCATGCTCCGAGCCGTATTGAGACTGATCAGCCTCGCCATCGGTCAGTAACCGTCGCCTTCGTCGTCGTCGCTCTTCTTGTCGGACTTGCCCTCGTCGTGGTCCTGCAGCTCGTAGATGCAGATCGCGTCGTGCAGGCACTCGACGAACTTCTCGGGGTTCTCGGCCTTGAAGGCGTCGTACACGTCCCGAGCCGCGCTCGCGAACTCGGGCGAGATGGGCATCCGCTCGGCTTTTTCCTCGACGGATTCCTCTTCGTCGCCGCGGGCGCCTTTCGGCGACCCCGCAGCGATGAGGAGGGCGTCGGCGATGCCGCCGCTCACTTGTTGACGCTCCGCCGCGCCCAGATCGTGAAACTGATCACGTTGTTCGCATTGGCAGCGATGTCGGCCACGCTGCCGCCGGGCGCATTGCGCACGATGAACGTCGTATCCCCGGTCTGTCCGGCGCCGACGTTCGTGAAGGCTCCGAGCGATAGAGTCACGTCCACGTTGTCCGCGTTGAGCTGCGCGCAGACCATGAACGCTTCGATCGCTCGGATCCCTTTGTCCCGAAGCGTGACCGTCCACTTACCCGTGCTCGTCCAAGCGACGGACTTGATATGCCCGCCGGTCGGATTCGTGGGAGTGGATGAACCGTTCGGCGCGAAGCTCCCCTTGATGACGAGGATCTCTTTGCCGCGCACCCACGGGTGATCGAGGTTGTAGTTCTGCGGCATGGCCCCTCACTTCCGCCGGCCGATGACGAGCATCTTCGCGGCAGGCAAGATGACGCCCGACGCGGCTTTCGTTTGCTGAAACGAAAGCACCTGTCCCGCGGTGATGCCGACGTTCGCCGCGGTGAGGGTGAGCGCTCGAGGGACGCCGGTCGCGAAGTTCGTCGCCGAACTGTCGACCGAGCCGACCACCGTCGGCGAGCCGCCGGCGCCATCGTGCTTGTTGAGCACGTATGTTCCGAAGTTGCTCCCGTTCGCAGTCGCGTTGCCGCTCGGCAGTAGCCAGGCGGCGATGATCTCCGCGTCGCGATCGATGTACGCGAAGTACGTCGCCGCGATGACGTCGGTGGCCATCGAATCAGCGGCCGACTTCGTGAAATCCCAGATTTCCTCGAAGCAGGCATTGACCTCGTTGCGAACGCTTCGGCCGCCCACGCCATCGTAGGCGTGAAAGAGGCCGACCATTTCGGTGATCAGATTGACAATAGCCATGGCTCAGCCTCCCGTCGGCAGCGTGATGCGACCGTTTTTGCCGGGCATCGTCATGACGTTGTTTCCCCTCCAACCGAGTCTCATCTGGTAGCCGTCGCTTGCCGGCTCGACGATGAGCTCCGAGCCTCCCGAGCGCTGCAGGAACCGGGGGACCGGTCCGAGCGATCGGAAGACGATGGTCTTTTTCGACAGGCACCATGCGGTGTCCGGCTGGCAGTTGTGGTCCGCCATCAGCGTCACGGGCTTGCCGCCCGCGTGCACGCGGATCACGTCGTAGCCGAACTCGGCGGTGCTCGCTTCGTCGCGCATCGCCTTGCTGCCGAGCGCGAGCCCGATCTCGACGAACCGGTCGTAGTTCGTCCAGATGGTGTCGATGGTGCCGGTCCCCCCCTCACGACGGAACTGCGCAAGGCCCTTGATGAGGGCTTCCTCGATGGCCATCGACGAGCCGTCGAAGCGCATTCCCGCCAAGCGGCTCGGGTCGGCGGACCGATCGAGCCCCGAGAGCGTGAAGCTGTCGCCACCGCCCGGGGTCGGCGCCGTCTTCGGGATGTAGGCTTCGAAGCCGAAGACCCCTTTCCCGAAGTTGCCTTTCGGGAAGAGGAAATCGTTATCCGCAAACCCGGTAATGTTCGCCCAGTCCGGGGCGGTGATTTGCCCGAGCTGCCGATTGACCGCCGAAACGGTCGCGAAGGTGCCCGCGCGGAGCGAGCCCGACGTGCCGTCGGTGGTCGCCGCCTGAAGACGCATGCCCTTTTTGAAAAAGACCGCGTCGTCGACGTTGGCGAGCTGAACGGTATTGCTGTTGATGCTCGCGCGCTGCCCGATTGCGCCGCCGGAGTTCCGGAAGAGCGCATGGGCAAGCCGCTGAGTCGACGAAGAAAACGCGGCTTCCGCCTCGTCTTTCTTCAGATCGATCCAGGCGCCGTCGTCGTCCTCCGAAGCCTCCATCGACTCGGTATCGAGCGAGAGGATCACGTAATGCCGAGCGCGCGGGATTCGGAACTGCGCGTCGGACGAGGAGTTGCTCCCCTCGAGCGCCGACTCGAAGTCGAACGACCCTTCCATCAGGTCGTAGCGCACGGGCCACGTGAACGAATCGCCCGGGAACTTCGCGAGCTTGTCGATCCACTTGACGAGCGGTTGCTCGTCGTAACCGATTTTGAAAATGCGATCGGGAGAGAAGTATTGATGAAACGAATTTACGAGCGTCGCAATTGACGACACGCCCATGACAGGCTCCGCCGCTCGCGGAGCACCCTGTGCTCACGCGGGCAGTGAAGACCGCTCGATCACTCGTCGTCCGGCTCGGCCTCGATCGCGACGATCCTGCGCGGTGCGGGCATCGTCTTGGCCTTGGTCTTCGCCAGTTCCCAATCCTCTCGATCAGAGCTGGATTTGGGCTTCGCCTCGGAGCGCTCGGCGGCCAACCGTGGGGACACGGTGGTCGGGACTCGCGGCGGGGAACCGTTTCCTCGCTGCGTCACCGGATTAGCCCTCGGAGGGTCGCCTGTGCCGGTGTCGGTCTCCGATCGCTGGGCCGCGCTTGATCGGCTGCGCTCAGGGTCGAGGGCGGCGAGCCGCTCGTACTCCTGTTTCACGCCAGTATTCAGGTCCGAAAGGACCTTGTCAACTTCGAGCAGCTCACCGCCCGATTGCTTGAAGTGGTCGAGCATCTTTGACCACACGACTTCGGACACGCGATCGGCAGGGAATGCCCTCAAAAATGGCAAGTGTCCGGCGGTAAGGGCGGCATTGAACTTTGCGGTGATATCGGCTTTGCCGACCTCGGCGGCGCGCTTCACTCGCTCGGCTTCTTGGGTTGCCGCGCGCTCTTCGTCCTGCTTCTTTTTTTCCTCGGCTTGCTTCGTCTCGAGCTCTTTGCGCACACGCTCGGCCGCCGTCTCGGCCGCGGTCGATGCCTGCCGCTCGACGGCTGCGATGCGCTCATCGACGCTCGCCGCGCCGCCGTTCGCATAGCGACGAAAGACGACGCCGAGCGCCTCGCGGGCTTTGGTCTCGTCCCAACCTTTGGCCGCGGCGAACGCCTGGAAGGACTCCCACGGGTCCGACGACTCGATTGCCGCGACGACCTTCGCGCGCTCGAGGGTCTGCGTAACCTTCCCTTCGGCCTCTTTGATCCTCGCGTCGACCGCGGCGGCACGTTCGTTGAGCTCGCTTTCGCGCTTGTCGAGCGCCGCTTTTCGGTTCGCGGTCTTCTTCTTCAGATCGGCTTCGCGGCCAAGAAGACGCGCCCATTCTTTGGACGGCACCCGCTCCGTCGTGACATCGCGCTCCGGCTCTTTCTTCGCGTCCGCGGCCGGCTGCTCGCCTTCCTTCGCGTTCGTAGGCTCCGCGGTTTCTCCGGGCTTCTCGCCTTCGGTCCCCGCGGCGGCCTCCTCGTTCGAGAGCGACGCGGCGATCTCGTCCTCCATCCCGGAAAGCGGGCTCTTCTCGGCCGCCTTTCGGCCGTTCGTCTTGGCGAGCTCCCAAGGGTCGCCCGCCAGCGCAGGCGACGTGGCCGGGGCCGCGTTCGGAGGGGGTGCCGCGGGGGCGGCGGGGGCTTGCGTGGTTTCGACGGCTCCGGGCATTACAGACCTCTCGATCGCATTCGTTGAAGCTCCCGCTCCACGAAAGGCTTGATACGGGGGTCGGCGAGATTGCTCTCGAGCACGACTTGCCCCATTCCCTCAGCGACAATCGCGCGCGCGGCGTCGGCTCGCCCACGCGCATCTTGCCGAAGCGTCGCGCGGCCGGACCAGAGCGGCACCGGTTGCCGAAGCACGCCCGCCTCGAGAAGCTCGTCGCGTACCGTCATGCTGCGACTCCCGGCGGGGGCGGCGGAGCACCCGGCGGCATTGCGGGCGCTGGACCGCCCGCAGCTGCGGCCATCGCATCAGGCGGCGGAGCGCCGCCGAGGACCGGCTCGCCTCCCGGCACCGGTGGCGGCTCGGGCGGCTTCGACATGTCGAGGCAGGTCGTCACGAACTCCCGCAAGAGATCGAGATGCTGCGGCGGGTACCAGCCGCGTCGACGCGCGAGCAGATACGCCTTCGTCCCCTCGGACGCCGCGAGCATCAGATCCATCATCGGCTCGGGCGTCTGCTCTTTGCCCTCTTCGAGAATGGCGTCGATCATCTCGCGGACGATCATGTACGAAGAGGTCTCGAGCTCCGTATAGTCTTCGAGTTCGGGGAAATCGGCGAGGCGCTTCGCGTCCTCGGGGCTGATCCACTGGGCGTTCACCCAGTCCTGCAGCATCGCGAATTTCCCGGCCGGCGTGCTCGGCAGCGAGCTCGTCGGGTAGACCGCGACATAGTAGTGCTTCGGGTCGATCTTCGCGATGGCGTCCCAGTCGACGATCTCGATCTGGCGCTTGCCGCGATAGGTGACGGCGTACTTGCCCGTCTCCTTGTACGCTTTGCGAATGAGCTCGAGCTTGTACTCGGCGACCGCACGGTGGAACCGCTCGTAGCGCTTCGCGAAGTCGATGAACCGTCGGCTCTTCGATTGCTCGTACGCCTTGATCGAGGTGCCCGAGCCCGACAGCTGGGCGGGCAAAAGCGACTGCGCCGAAAGCTGGTTGATGCCGTTTTGCGAATAGAGCGTGTCCAGTCGCCACTGAAGATGCTGGAAAAACTCCGGATTGACCGTCGCGTATGCCACCCACTCGGGCTTCATCCCGCCGTTGGAAAAATTGCCGCGGATGATCGTCCCGACGAGGTCGTCAATGTGCGAATTGAGGACGCCTGCGCCGTTGTCGACGAGCACTTTGAGGCCCGCGCGCGCCATCGATTCTTTGATGAACCGATCCATCCGGTTGATCGCGGCCTGCTCGCTCCGCAGCTCGTCGATGAGCGAGGTCGACCAAAAGCCGAGGTTCGGGATCTTCCACTTCAGATTGAAATACGGGAAGCGGTTCGTTTTCCAGGGCTCTTCGTACAGGCGGCACGTGCTCACGCAGATGAAGTGCCGGCCGTCGTCGGTCGCGTCCTCGTAGTCTTCGCTCTCCGGATCGCCGCGCTCGGCAAGGCTCGGCAGGTGGTACGCCTCGACGACGGGAATCAAATCCGAGTGCGCGTCGTGCACGAAGAAGGGGTCTTTGACCGCGCCCGACGCTTTCTTGATCTCGTCGGCCATGTCCTCGTAGGTCGCCATGAGGACGCCGCGGTCGACGTTCGTTACGTGGTACATCGTGCGCGGCCGGCCGTAGTACGCATCGGCCTCGGGCACCGCGAGCTCCCATTGCAGCACGCGATCGGCGGCGACCCGTTCGGTGACGTGGTCGATGTAGACCTTTTCGAAAGCGTCGCCGAAAATCAGCGTATCGGAAGCGAGGATCGGGGAAAGGTCGTCCTGGCCGTCTTCGGCGTTCTGGCCGTCGAGAACCTTGTTGATGTCTTTGGCGACCTGCTGCAGCTTGTAGTCCCCGCCCGACGTGAGCATCATCATCCGCGGGCGCTGCTGCGTGATCTCGGCGTGCAGCGAATTGGTGATGTTGGCCGTCGCGTTGATCGAGCTCTTCTCACCGGTGCCGCGACGCGTGTAATCGCGCAAGCGCAGGCCGAGCAGTTGCTCGCCGCCGTAATAGCAGAGGTTCGTGAGCGCGCGCTGCTCGCGATAAATCTGCTCGTCCCGCAAGGTGAGAGCGGCCCCGAAAACCTCCTTGAAGGGATTCGGGTACTTCTTCTTGTCCCACCATTGCGGGGTCGCGCCCATTGTTAGGGCACCTTCGGCCCGTAGAGGGCGACGAGACTGTTCGCAGAGACGGTGGTGCCGGTCGACCACACGCGCTTTACCTGCAAGCGGAGCGTTTCACCGGCGATGACGGGAATCGCTACCTGTGACGATTTGCCATCGGCCGGGTCGACGACGATGGTGCCCGACGCTCCGACGTGCAGCGCTCGCGCCGGCTTACGCGGCAAATCCGCCGAGTCGTTCGGCGATACGACCGCTGCCCCTGAATACCCAACGTCGTCTTGGCGCATGGCTTAAAAGCTCCGGTAACGAGACTTGAGATAGGTCTCGAGTTGCGAAATCTGCGAAGAAGACAGGAGCCCGGTGCAGATGCCGACCTCTTGCATCGTGCCTTTCCAGAGAAAGGACCCACCGGATCGATTTGCGTAATTGACGAGGTTGTCGATAAAAGCGCCCGTCGATGCGGTGCCCCCGTGCGTCGTCGAAACCGCCGCCCCGTTGTAGCGAATGACCGCCTGTGTCCCCGCGGTCGAGATGTCGTAGGTAACGACGAGAAACGACGGTGCGGCGAAGGTGCCAGGCGAAAAGAACTCGGTAGCGATCGTGGCGCCGCCGTGCGTCGTCGCCTGCACGTCGCTCGCGCTATTGGCGTCTACGACCAGGTTCCACGTCCCGGCGATCGTGGCGACGCTCGGGCCGTACTCGATGATTTCGGCGGTGGCGCCGACCGAGCCGAAGCCAGCGAACCAGACGGTGAGCTGCGAGATCCCGCCGAGCGTGAGGATTGACGCCGACGTCATCAGGTTCGCGGAACCGTCGAAGACGAGCCCCGGCTGCCCGTTGCCCGCGTCGGCGATCCAGGTCGGCCGCTGCGCCCCGCTCGCGGTGGCGTCCTGCCCTTTGCCCGATAGGTCAGGCCAGGTGCCGACGAGGTTGCCGGCAAGCGTCACCTTGTCCGAGCGATTCCAGAGCAAAAGGGTTTGGAAATCGGTCGGCGCGAACGGGGGCCGCTTCGTGATGGGCCCATACGCGGCCATGATCCGCGTTGCGGTGGTGCCCGTTTTGCGGACACGCTTTACCTGTAGTCGCAGCGTTTCGCCGGCTACGACCGGAATGGCTACAGCCGTCGTCTTTCCGTCCGCGGGGTCGACGACGACGGTGCCAGTTCCCCCAATGTGCAGCGCTCGGCAGGGTGAACGAGGGAGGTCGGCCGAATCGCTCGGCACGACGAAATCGAGACCCGAATAGCCGACAGAGTCGGCCCTCACGGGTTAGCGCTCCCGGCCGCTCTTCCCTTTCGGGAGGTGCGGCTTCAATCCGTGGATCGCTTTGCCCACATGTTGGGGGAGGTGCTTGTAGGAGCCCTTCGGCGTTTCCTTGTCGAAACGAGCCGCGACTTCCGGCTTTTTCGCGTGCAAATAGCCGACCTGAGCTTTCGAAGCGTAGGGCATGGTCAATCGGGCTCCGTGAAGGGCTCGCCTTCCGCTTCGCCGAATGCTTCTTTCAGCACGTGGGCAGGGGGGCCGCCGACATGCGCCCAATCGACGGCGAGTTCGCGCCGAATGCGGTCCTCTTTGCGCTTCGCTTCGCTCGGGCCCGGGGTGAGCCCGGCGGCGGGCGGCAGATCTCCCAAGTCGACTTCGATTTCGGACGGCCAACCCGCAAGCGCTCCGCGAAAGCGCCGAACGCCGAGCGCTCGGAGCTTCGCGATCGTCTTTTCGAGTTCGGCGAGGTCCAATGCTCCTCACCGGTGAACGGTTCTATGTGCACAGTCCAGAATCGTCGGCTTATGCCCTATCGATTCTTGACAGCGTGTCACAGGGAGAAGCAGACTAAGCCATGCTGCACACGAGAATCGAAGGCGCGCCGCCCGACCGGGCGAGAGTCACACGCACCCAGATCCGCAAGCTGGCCGCAGAGGCTTCGACGAGCGAGCGCACCGTGGTTCGCTGGTACGCCGGTCATTCAATCCGATATGGCCTCATCGTCGATCGGCTCATCGAGGCGTGCGCAAAGCTGGGGTACCCGACGCCATGAGCGACCGACCGCCGCCTCTGACGCCGGAAACGATTCGCCCCTGGCTACGGCGCATCGAGCAGCTCGGCAAACCGATTCAGGAGATTTGGATTCGCCGCAGCGCGTGGCCAGCGTTCAAGGCGGAGCTCGAGACTCGCGCCAAGTTCGTCGCAACCGGTGACGGCCCTCCCTTTTTTCACGGCGTGCCTATTCGACTGGTAGACGATTGCTTGCCGCGGCCGATGATGTTCTTCCCCGTCGATTTCGAAGAACTACCGCGCTCGAAGTAGCCCGGCTTCGCTCGTCCGGGCTCGGCGTCCGAACCGGTCCCGCAGCGCCGTCATCCGCCGTTCGTAGAGCGCATAGAGCGCCCACGATAGGCCGAGCGTGAGGGCCCAAAAGGCAACATACGCGACGCCCGGCACCGCGAAGACCCGCGGCGCCACCCGAGCGGCGACTACCATCACCCCGCCGAGAACGAACGAGTAGTTGAGCAAATAGGCAGCGTACGAGGTCACGGCGACGAACCGAACCGGCCGCGCGATGCGCTCGTCGACCGACTCCCACCGGTCGAGAAACGGAAGAAGCAACGCGGATGAAAGCGAAGCGGCGGTGAAGGCGAGAGTCTCATCGAAGAGCCCCGGCTCGGCCGCAGCCCCGAGCACGAGCCGCGCCTTGAGCGCGAGCAAGCCGACGACGCCGAGCGCGAACGCGGGCCCCGCGTACCGGCGCCAGAGCGAGCCGCGGTAGTATTTCAGTACGGCCGCGCCGACCCCGAACATGATGGAGTCCATCCGGGTCGCCACCACCTTGCGGAACGCTCGGGCGAGGGTCTCCGCGTCGATGGGCCCGAGCCGCAGCGCCCAGACGCCGCGAAGGACCAGTGGCGCCACGATGCCGACCGCGATGACCGTACCCAGCACGATCCGCCGCCGCGCGCGCGGGAGGGCCAGCGCCGTGCCCGCAACGGCGAGCGGCAGCAGCAGGTAGAACCACTCTTCGACAGCCAGGGACCAAGCCTCCGAAAAGAACGCCGGGTGCGGTGACGCGAGGTTCTGCGAAAAGACGAGGTACCGCCAATCGAAGGGCTCGTGATGGTGAGATAGAACCTTCGAGCCGGCGGCGAGCACTGCGAGCACGAGAAAGTAGTTCGGCAGCGTGCGGAACCACCGGCGGAGCCAGAAAGAGCCGATGGCGCGCGGTGAAAGGCCCGACTCGCAATAGGTCCGCACGAGGATCGAGCCGATGAGAAAGCCGGAGAGGACGAAGAATAGGGTCACCCCATCGCAGAACTCGGGGAGCTCGTAGAGGTCGGTCCGGACCCAGTCGCGCAAGAAGACGCCGCCGTGGCCCCACAGCACGAGCAGGATCGCGACCGCGCGCATCAGGTCGAGGCCGAAGACTCGGGAGTGCGCCTCCACTGCTCTCGGCTCCGGCACCGTTTCGAAAATACGAGATTCCGCTGCAACCATCGAACGCCCCTTTGCCCCACCCGATTCGGCGTACGATGCGCGCTCCCGCGCCTATATTCAATGGCACACGAACGTTCAGTCGTCTTCCCAAAACTCCCGCTTTTCCTGGCGCTTGATCTCCCGCTCGTCGTCCTCGTCCACCGTCGCCGCCTGCTGCCTTCGCCACTCTTGTAGGCGCTCCTTCGCGCTCTTCTGCGGGTCGACGGGCTTCTCGCCGACCGCGGGCTCGACGTAGAGCGCGAGGGCAAGGATGGTCGGCGGCGCGAAGTCGCAGTGTCGGCCGTCGCTCGTCTTCGGGTAGATGATTTTCACCGAGTCCTGCGTCACCCGCTTGCGGACGTTCAGCAGGTCCGTTCGAAGGTGCGGCAGGGGGGGGAGCTCGACAAGCCGCTCTTCGACCCGCGTCGCGAAGGACTTCGAGCGGTTCCACCGCGTCGCCTCGTCGGTGTGAACGAGCACGAGCTCAAGGCCGTGTCGGCGGGCGATGTCGCGTAGCGCGTCGCCGGACCACATGTCCCCCCGGATGGTGTCGATGCCGTATTCGCGGCAGAGGGGCGCGATCTCTTCGCCGAGGATCTTCTCGGGCGAGAGCGGCTCGCTCTTCGAGCCCCGCCATTCGCGCGCGACGGTGACGATGAATTTCATCCGCGGATTTTTCGGGTCCGCCCAGTCGTACTCGCGCTCGGCGATCAAGAAGGTCCACCCGTTCCCCCTCGTTGCCGGGTCCATCGTCGCTACGTACTCGCGGCCCGGCCGCCGCGGCAGGTCCGCCGGCTCCTTTCGGGTCACCGCCTCGAGCTGGATCGACGAGAGCAACGCCGTCTCGGGGTCCGCGAACTCGGCTTCGACGTCGGTGCGGTGAGCGTCGGGATCCTTCTTGCGGAGCTTCTCGGCCCGCTCCTCGGTCCACCATGAGGGGTTCAGGTCGTAGCCCTTGCCGCGGACGACGAGCACCTGTTCGGAGGGCTTGCCATGGTGCTCCTGGACTGCCTCGTAGGCCGGCCCGTATGGCGCCCAGGGCGAGCCGAGGTAGGCAATCTGCCCGCCCGGCAGGATGCGCCCGCGGACGGCATTCTGCGAGTCAGTGAGGTTCACCACGCCGTCTTCCTGGCCGAGCATGCGGGGCGCTTCGTCGAAGATCGCGCCAATCATCCACCGGGCGGTGAGCGTGGCGCCGGCCCGGGCCCCGGCGGTGATCTTCACCTCGATGGGCCGCCCGCTCGGATGCCGAAGCATGACCGTATCGCCGGTCGGCTCCTCGAGCAGGAAGCCCCGAAGGTCGGGCTTGCTCGTCAGGTGGCCGACCAGGTGACCCATGATCGCTTCGGCCAGGTCCTTTTGGACCGACAGCACCGGAAGGCGCGGGACTTCGCCCGGGAGCAGGTGATCGACGACGCACGTCTGGCTCGCCTTGAACGCGAGCGCCGCAGCGGTGAGGCTCTTCGCGCCGCGGACGCTCGCAATGAGCCAGAACTCCTCGGGGGGGACCGACGGCAGCGCCGCGAACGCCGCTACGACGTCGGGGTGCTCCGCGAGCCGGTAGATTTCGTCGACGGTCTTAGCTTCCCACGCGAGCCGGCCGCCGAACGAGCGAATGACCGACGGCTCCCATCGAAGGTCACCGAGCGGGCGCCCGTCGATCGCCCGCCATACCGCGCGCTGCAGGGGCGAGGGAGTCGGCACCGCAAAGTAGCGCGGGTCCGTGAGCAGCTGCTCGAGAGTCCACCGCGGGGTTGCGGCGCGGCGCTCGAGCTCGGCGCGGGCAGAGGCGGCGTCGAGGGTCATTCGACGCACTCGAGATAGAGCGAAAGGAGCTTTAGAAGAGACCCCTCGAACGGCGACAAGACATCGGGGTTCGTTCGTGCCGCCTCCACGATTTTGATGACGGTCACCGCCCAAAAGCACGCTGACGCGAGCCCTTCGCCGACGTTGCGCAGCAGGCGGTCGGTGATCGCGCGCTCGATAGCCGCGGCCTGCTCCGGAGAATACCGCGACGGCGGTGGCTTAATTTCGATCTGGCTGGGGTAGACGTAAAGCCTCACGCCTGCCGCCTTCCCCGCCGCAAAAGCCAGCGCAGGAGCCACGAAGGGGGCCACGTCATCGCCCAATCGTCCCCCGCTCATGGAGCACCCATTCGAGCGTCCGCACGACGGCATCCGCGTCTCGCTCAGCAGTGAGCGTGTGGACCGCCATCGCTCGATCGCCAGTGCTACCGCGTGCCAGCTTATGGGCCAAATCCTGCAGCGCCTTGCGGATGGCCTTGTTCTCCTGCAATGCGTTCTCGATCGCCTGCCAGTCGCGGAGCTTGCGGGGGTCGGGGGGCTTCGGGCCGGCATCTTTCTCGATAACTGCTCCGACAGCGTTCGATTGGACATGCACCCAGTGCCCCGTGCATTGGTATTGCAGCGGGTCGGCGCTGTGATCGACTGTTGGCGGCTGCAGGTCGAAGCCATGCGCGCCGCACTTTGTACATCTCCAAATCGGCACCTTGATCACGTCGTCACCTCCTCAATCACGACCTCGAACTCCGTCCCCGCCGGCCACCGCTCGGCGTCCCCGAGCGACTCGATCCATTCACGGGGGTCGATAGGCGGCAGCTCTTCGCGTAATCGAACGGTGCCGCCGCCCTCTCGTAGGCTGATGGTCTTTACGGCCTGAATGCGAACGCCGCCGGGGGCCACGGTCCACGGCAGCTCTTGATCGCGCCAGGGCCCGAGGGGGATGACCGCCACCCTGTACCGCTTCCCCCCGCGCTCGAAGGTCCAGCGATCGATCCACGGCGTGCGCTCGCGTTGCTCTGTGGGGAGCTCGGCGGGGACGGTGCCACCTTCGGAGAGGGTGCATCGGATGGTGCGGGTCATTTCGACCTCGTAACTTGGATGTGCCCGAGCGTGGCCGTGCCGTCATCGAATAGCCGGAGGTCGAGCAGCACCTGCACGCGGCCCTCGAGCAAGGGCAATCGCAACGACGCGAGAATGGCGGACCACTCTTTCACGACGCTCGCTCCTCCGCCGATGCGGGCTCGGGGTCCACGATCATCGTGACCGCTTCGTCTTTGATGACGTGATACTTGATGCCCTTGTGCCAGAAGCTCGGCGCGCCGTAGGTGCTCATGAAGCGAAAGAGTTCGCCGGGCTTCACGGAGGTTGGCAAGCGCGAGGCGCCGTCTTCGGTGAAGCGGCCCGGCCCGACTGACACCGCGAGCCCGAATTGCTGCGCCTCGGCCGAGGATTCGGGCACCACGACCTTGCCGTCGCGGCCGTAGGGCCGGAACTCTCTCGTGACCTTGCGGAAAATGACGAAGTCGTGCAGGGCCCGGAGCTCGCCGCCCTCTTCGACCATCTTGAGATCGCGGTCGGCCACCATGACGAGGCTGTGCGAGCGGTGAAGAAAGCTCGCCGCCTCGGCCTTGAAGAGCCACCGCACCGTCTGGCCCGGCTCGACGCTCATCGGCACGCGGGTGCGCCCGTCTCGCGTGAGTGCGCCGGGGCCGAGCACCAAAACCTCGCCGCGCTCTTGCTCGCTTTCGGAGAGCGACTTGATCCCGTCTTCGACGAGTGGCGTTCGGCGCAGGATGACGGCACCGCCGGCGGGGTGCAGGTCGGGGAAAACTCGGTCGTTCATCGTTTCGATCCTTTCTCTTTCTTCGCCGGCTCCGGTTCGGGGGCCGTCGTTCGCTTCGTCACGCTGATGGTGGCCATATCCCCCCCATGCACGACCGGCTGCCCATACGCCGGCACCGCGCTCGGCCTCCATCGTTCGGCTGCGGCCATCGGGTATTCGTATTCGCCGATTACTACGACCTGCCGCTCGTAGTCGACGCCGAGCACGCGATCGGGCTTGTCGGCTGCGCGGAATGTGCGGGTCGTGTTGTGACCCTCGAAGCCGCGCATGCGTAGCTCTTCAATGGGGACGAGCATCACCACACCCCATGATGAGCGAGATAGGCCGAGCCCACCGCTGCGGCCGTAACGACAATCGCTCGCGCTACGAGCGAGTCGACAACATCGTTCAACGGCGCTCGCCGCAGCACGGCAGAAATCACGATGAGCGGGAACGTCCAGAAGACGGCCGCGAAAGCTACGATGATCATGTTCCGTTCTCCTTCACCGGCTCCGCCGGCACCGTCACTACGTCTTTGCTCCCGAGGATGAGCGCCCGCGTCCGCTCGAGCGCCTCGGGATCGCCCTTCAGAATCTCCGCCACGAGCTCGGCGTTCGACATCTTCGCCGCCGGGTTCTCAGCGTTCACGTGGGCCACCAGGTGTTTGATGGGGGCCATGACGCCCATCACGGCCGCCTGAAGCTTCAGGAGTTGCGGCACGGTCGCCCGGTTCTTCGTGCTCTGCTGGTACCGGAGCTCTGCCTCAATGTTCGCGAGCACGAGCGCCCTTCGCTCCTCGATCCGCGCGGGGTCATCGCAGGCGAAGATCCTCGAGATGCAACGGTCCGCCTCGGCCGACGCCGATTCGACGTGCTGTCGGTGGCAGTCCCATTGCGCGGCGAGCTCGCGGACGCTCTCCCAATGCTTCCACTTCCCACCGAGCTTCATGCCGATGACCGTGTCGAGACGCTCCTCGGGGCTCGGCAACGCGCGCGCGGGCGTGACCATGGGGGGTAGGCTCGAGCCACCCGTTTGTGTTTGGTCGCTCATGCTGCGATTCCTTTCGGTGGCGTCCAGCCGTGTAGGATGGCGAGCGTCTTCCAGAGGGCCCCTGGCTGCTTTCTGGTTGCCCGCTCAAGGATAATTTCGGTCCGGTGCTTCGCCGTCTTATCGGTGTGTACGCTTGCGAGGATCTGCACGATGCGATTGTCGTTCGTCAGCACGCCGGCTTTTTGCAGCCCGTCGATCGCCGACTTTTGCAGATTATCGAGATCGCCGAGCCACTTCGCGCGAACGAAATGCAGATGCACACGGAGTGGCTCTTTGCCCTCGGCAATCGCTCGCCATGCGGGCGTCTGTTGCATCGCCGACCGCGCGAACGCTTCGACCCGCTGCATATACTCAACGCTCCGCGGTGGCGTGAAGCCGCGGATCCCGAGCTTGCCGTTACGCTTACGAAAGGGGACCTTGCGCACCCGTTCCGAGGGCACGGGGGGGCCGGGGACGACGAATGCCAGACGCATCAGCGCACCACCTTTCCGAGGTCCCCGAACGCCTCGGCGAACCGATCGCCGCGCCAATCCCAGCGCGGGGCAAGCCAAGCAATCACGTTGCCATGCGTCGGTTGGCGTCCAGGCTTTCGCTCCCCGTCGACGATGCGATCAAAGGCGATCCGGTCTTTGGGAAAGCAACAGGGGAAATCGGTGACCGCCATCGGCGAACGCTGCGACCGCTGGACGATTTCGAGGCTGAAGCCGACGAAGATCGCGCACTCCACGTCACCGCGAAACCGGGTGCGACCGGGCTTATTCATCAGACTTCGCCCTTCGGAATCGACCAACCCCAGAGCGCGAGCGCCCATTGCCAATTCGTTCGGGCATAGAGCCACCACGAAACGCAATACACCGTACGGCGAAAGACGCCCGCGCGCGGAGACAGATCGTTCCACATCACTTCGCCTTGCGCCCTTTGCCCCTGCCGCGAGGCACTCGGGTGAGCGTCTGGCCGTTGAGCTCTGCGCTCTCGCCGCCGCCCTCTTTGGAGTTAAAGCTCATCATCCAGCCGCACTTGTGGCGCATGTCGCCGACCTTCTTGCCGTCTCCCTCGCGCGCCGGGAGAACCTTGTCGCAGGGGGCGCAGTACCAGTAATCGCTCTTCGGCTCGTCGTCGGCCGGCGGTGGCGCCGGATCCGTATCGCTTGCGCCATCATCCGCGGCCGTCGCGTCGACGTCGACGCCGCCCTCGTCGTCGAGAATGCTCGTATCCGGCTCGCTCGTTCGCGCTCGGCGCCCTCGCTTCGGCTTACTCGCCTGCTCCTCGCTGACGCCATCGAATAGCGGCGTGTCGATGCCGAGCGCACGCCGCACTTCGGCGTCGGTCATCTGCCGATCGCGAAGCTTCGTGCCGCTCTCGACCTCGTAGGTCGTGACCGTGCGCGCGTTCACGTCGTGCTCTTCGCGCACCTCGATCGTTTCTTCGATCGCGCCGTCGCGCACCGCCTTCGCGAGCGTCTCGATCTTCTTTCGAATCTCTTTCAGCTGCGCGTTGAACGTTGCTGCCGCTTGCGACTTCTCTCCCTCGATGCTGATGCGACGAAGGGCAAGGTTCGACTGCTCTTTCGAAAGCTCCGCGCTCTTCTCGAGCGTGATCGGCCGCATGAAAGTTTCAGTTCGTGTGATCGATGTCGTCATTGTCCGGATGGTCCTTTCAGGCTGCACCGGCGTCGTGGTGACTGCCGGCAAGATTGTCAAAACGGGTACAGGCCGCGGTGAAAGCGAGCTTCACCGCCGCGTTGCGAGGCCCGTTGCGCTGCTTGGCCGCAATGAGCTCGGCGATGCCCTTATCGGCCGAGTCGGGGTCGTAATATTCGTCCCGGTAGAGAAAGAGCACGTTATCGGCCGACTGCTCGATCTCGCCGCTCTCGCGAAGATCCGAGAGCCGCGGACGATTGTCTTTCGCGTTTCGGATTTCGACCGCGCGCGACAGCTGCGCCACCGCCCAAAGCGCAACGTCGCATTCTTTCGCGATGACTTTCAGGCCGCGGGCAATCGAGGCGACCTCTTCTTCGCGGCTCATGCCTTTGGCGCGCACGCCCTTGCAAAGCTGCAGGCCGTCGACGATGACCAGCGGCAAAGAGCGCGACCGCCCGTCTTCGAGTGTTTCCTTCGCGCACTCGACCTTGATGCGCCGGATCTTCGCGCGGAGCTCGAGCAGCGACGGATTCGGCGTATCGTCGACCCAAATCGGCATCCGATGAATTCTCGACATGCCGTCGTAAAGCTCCCCGCGGTCGAAGTCGTTCAGCGCATTGCGCACAGCTCCGGCGATGTTGACGCGCGCCAGGGAACAAGCGCCACGCATCACGACTTCTTCTTTCGTCATCTCGGGCGAGAAGAACGCAACGCCGAAACCCATGTCCGCAAGTCGAAGCGCTACGTCGGTGACGAACGCCGTCTTGCCCATGCTCGTACGCGCGGCGACAACCGTAAGCTGCTTTCGATGCACGCCCCCCGTGAGCCGATCGAAGTCCACGAGCCCCGTAGCCACGCCCGTCACGCCGTGCCGACTACGCGCAAGCTCGAGCTGATCCCACACGGCCGTCGTGACCGCGCTCACCCGATGCACCGAGCTCGTCACCGTGTCGCGCGCAATCTCGAAGACCGCTTGCTCGGCGCTATCGAGAAACGCTCCGACATCTTCGACCGCGCCGTACGCCTCGGCCGCGAGCCGCTGCGAAGCGGCAATCAGATTGCGCAGACGAGCCTTGTCACGAACGCGCCGCGCGTAGTTCTCGAGGTGCAGAACGAACGGCACGGCGTCGAGGATCTCGCGCAGGTACGAAGACCCGCCCACCTGGTCGAGCCGACCGCGATCGCGCAGCAAGCCCGCAACGCTCACCACGTCGATCGGCTGCCCTCGGCCGGACAGGTCGAGCGCGGCTTCGTAGATCCGGCGATTCGATTCTGAATAGAAATGCTCGGGCCGGAGCATGTCGACAATCGCGTCGAGGCGCTCGGGCTCGTTCAGAATCGCCGAGAGCACGGAAGCCTCGGCATCGAGGTCTTGCGGCGGCGTGCGCGCGTCGAGATTGCTCATGGTCTGCCTTTCGCGCTAGCTGCCGCAAGTCCGGGCGCACCGGCTTGGCGCTTCTCGCGCTCTTCGCGTTGCCGTTGCCGCTCTTCGGGCGACACCGGCGATGCGAGCGCGGCATCAAGCGCGGCAGCACCGTACGCGATTCGCGGCCCGCTCTGTGCTGGCGCTGGCCCCCTCGGCTCGCGAGGCGCGCGGCAGTTTTCAACGTAGCCGCGGACGTGCTGCATCACGGCTTTGCCGCTCATGCCCGGCTGCGAGGCAATGTCCGCCGCAGCTGCGCCGATCGAGTTTAGCGCCCATGAAAGCTTCGGCGGAACGGCGCGCGTTTGCTGCGTCAGGAATCGGCGAGCAAGCGCCAATGCCGAAGCCGGATCGGCAATAGGCTTTAGCTGCTCGTGTTTGCATAGCTCGCACAGGAACACCGGCGCGAGCGTCTCGTCGTCAGCCATCTCGGCTTCGTCGTCCGAGAGCATCCGCGGTGCGGTCGGTGCGGCGGCGGTGGGAGGCGGGCGCGTGGGCGCGACGTCACCAGTACCGTCCACCACCACCGCCGGAGATCTAGATCTCTGATCTGTAAGGCTCAGCACAGAGTGACCACTTGTGACCACTTGGCCCGGTTGCGGGACGTTTCGTGACGCTTCCGGGACGCGACGTGTCGCGGCCGGGCCAACCTGTCCGCTCGCGTCCGCAGCTTCCCCCGTAGCTTTTGGTCCGGTAGGGGGTGACGGCTGGGTGGGGTCGCCCGGACCCGTCACGTTTTGTGACAGGCCTATCGAAGCCGCCTTCGCCCGGGCAGAGGCGCGCTCTCTAGCTGCGCGTTTTCGTTGAGCATCTGACTGCGACGCTTCTTGGGCTTCGAGGTAGTTCCGCATCCAAAGGACCTCGCCCCCCCTGCCATCGGGGACAATCGAGACGCATCCGTCGGTGAGCAGCCCGTCGCCGCTATCGGCGTCACCCTCGAGACCCTTGCGGACGAATTCGAGCGGCAGACGGAGCTTGGACGCGAGCGCTTTGACGCCGCTCTTTCCAAGCTCGAGCAGGCCGGCGCGATCGAGTTCTTTTAAGATAAGCGGGTGAAGCGCTCGCGCCTGCCAGCAGAGCAATGTCCACTCGGGCGTGTCGCGGCAATAAAGCCGCACGTAGCGCTCGTCCTCCCACCTCAAGACGGCTCCGCTCCTTCGAGCAAGCGGATGATTTCGGTGAGCTCACGCGATGCGCCCGCGAGCTGTCCCTCGACGTAGCCGCGATCGATCGTCTCGTGCTCGCGCACCGCGATGCGAGCGCGGGCAATCTTCTGGATTGCCGACAAGAGTCGGTCCGACGGTTCGCCGCGAAACTGATCTGCGCTCATAGCCCGGCCCTTTCTGCTCTGCGCCGATGACGCAATGTCCATTCGCGCGAGAGCATCGGCAGGATCGCGTCGTCGATAAGGAGCAGCTCGGCCGCGACGCTCGGCGTGCGGTCCTCGCGTGCCGCGAGCTCGTCGCGCCGTTCGATCAGCTCGAGCACGAGTTCGTCGTAGGCGAGCGTTCTGTCCGCCACGATCGCGTGATACGTGCGCGGCCCCCCCCCCTGAACACTCGCCCTCGGGCCTTCGGTCAAAACCGAACTCGAGGCCGCTTGCCGCGCGCGGTCGAAGAGTGAAGGCTCCGCCGCGGGGCGGTGTACGCCGCGAGCAAAGACGTCCACAAAAAAAGAGCGCTCGGTCAAAGCCGCCTCCGTACGTCACCATCGAAGCCGGTGATCACCACGTACCGCCCAAACGCGGGCTTGATTTCGGGGAATAGCTGCGACGCCGTTGCTCGCACCTCGGTTAACCGCACTGGCCACCGCTTCAACGCCCACGCGGGAAACCAGCGCTGTTTGAAGTGTTGCCACCAATCGGTGGGGAATGTCACGACGTGCTCGGCTTTGCGGCCGACCAGATCGAAAGCAACGCGACGAACGTAATCGTCGGTGTAGGAGCGGACTAGATCGAGACCGTCGGGGCTTTCGACGACCGCTCGAGAGATGACCAGATCGGCCGCGAATCGAAGGCGCTCGAGACGCATCTGTTCGCGAAAGAATTCGAAGAGCCGTTCGTCAGCCATCGAGCCACCTATCTTCAATAGAAGACCCACTGCACACCGGTCGCCCCCTGTACACGCGCACCGGATTGCACGCCGGATGAGCCATGCGCACCTGGGAGTGCATGCACTTATCTTGCTTCCTTGGGGCGCAGTCCCCAGCTAACGACAACGCGGCCGAGCCTCCACTGCCGCCCCCTTTGGGGGCCGAAGCAGGGGCTTCGAAGCATCGAAGACTCGTTGCCGGAGCGGAGCACGCTCCGAGATCAATCGAGACTACTGGCGCGGCTTCCCCCGAGATCGGATCAAGCCCCATTCGCGGGCCCTCCCGCGGCAAGAGCCGCTCGCCCCTCGCGCTGCTTCTTTCGCGCGAGCCGCTCCGCTCGCGTGAGCCACGCGTGGCGGGGAATGGCGTATAGCTCTTCGAGCGTCTCGCGGTGATCCGGGTGCGGCCGGTTTCGACCCGACACCCATTCGGACACCGAAGGTTGTTTGACGCCGCAAGCTTCCGCGATTTCGCGCTGCGTCCTGGTTTTGAGGACGCGGCAGAGCAGTCGGCGGCCGACCGTACGCGTGGGGATCTCAGTGTTCACCCGTCTAGGAATAGCTATGACTATGGTGGGGGGCAAGCAGGTTTCGCCTCCGAAACACAAGTCATAGGAATTACTATGGTTTTCCGTGCGAGCCTTGAGCTCATGTCGGACCTCTCGAAAACCGAGAACGAACGCATCCGCGAATTGATGCGCCAGTGGCTCTTACGAACGAGGTCAACCATCACTGATCTCGCGCGCGAACTAAAGCGCGAGCAGCCTTCGCTTTCCGTCTTCCTTGGAGGCACCGGCGGTGTAAGCTTTGCGACCGCTCGACGATTCGCAAAGCTCATAGGGGTGAACGTGACGACGTTGTTAGATGGGCTCGACACAGGGCATCCAGCCAATCCGTCACCGCCGACACCACTCGACCTCGCCGAGAACGCGGCCCGCACCCTGTGGCCGGAGCACGCACACAAGCTACCCGAGTGGGTCGAGAAGGCGCGACCGCTCGTCGTCGCCAACGGCACCGCCGAAGACTGGTTCGAGTCGATCCGACTCGTCCGCCGGATGGAATTGTCGAAGGTAATGGCAGCTTCGCCGGAACCGATGGGAGCCCATCAGACCGAGCAGCCGCGAGCGAAACGTCGGTCGACTCCGCCAGCCAAGGCGTCCGGCTCGCGGTAAAACCTCCGACTTTCGGGGCCATAGCCACGTCTATGCGATTTCTCTTGCGCTCTACCATAGCCGTGCCTATAACTATGGCGTGAGGGACGCGATGAGCAGAGC
>DASTZX010000421.1:0-15748 GCA_035764045.1 Xanthobacteraceae bacterium
TCACACCTTCACCGGCGCCATGACGCCCTTCTGGAAGATCTCCTCCGGCTTGGCGTGCCGCTTCGCGATGCCCTGCTCGTAGGTGTAGCGCAGGAAGGTCTCCAGGGTGGGCCGGTTCTCCTCGATCCCGAACGGGAACGGATCGCCGTCGAACATGTCGCGCATCATGCGCCCGTAGGTCGGCAGCCAGGGCAGCGGATAGCGCGACACCGCCGGGTCGAGCAGGCGCTCGAGGCTGCGACGCTTCGATTCGACGAAGGCGTTGTAGAGATTGCGGCCGACCCACGGGTGCGCATCGAGCACCGCGCGCTTGACTGCGATGATGTGCATGATCGGGAAGACCTTGGTCGCCTTGTAGTACTGCTCCTCGATCTCCATGAAGTTGGGATAGAGCCGCACCACGTCCGGGTGGCCCTGCAGGAAGCAGGTGGGCGGCCGCGCGATCAGCGCGCAGTCGATCTCGCCCGCAGCGAGAAGCTCGCTCAGCGACTTGTCGGCGACGCGCGTGAGCTTGACGTCCTTGGGCAGGTTGAGCTCGACCTTCTCGATCCGGCCCGCTTCGTTCGCGCCCGCCTGGTACCAGTGCACGTCCTTGAGCGAGACCCCGGCCTCGTCGCCGAGCCAGCCGCGCATGTAGACCGCCGCCGTGTGCGCCCATTCGGGCGAGCCGATCGTCTTCCCCTTGAGGTCCTTGGCGGTTCTGATCCCGCTCTTCTTGTTCACGTAGAACGAGCCGAAGCGGAAGAGGCGCGAGCAGATCACCGGAATGCCGATGATGTCGGAATCCGCGCGCGTCACCTGGGCGAGGAATTTCGCGAACGACAGCTCGCTCACGTCCCACTCGCGATTGAAGGTGAAGCGCGAGAAGATCTCGTGATGCCCGAGCGTGAGCCAGGTGTGCTCGATTCCCTCGGCCTGCACGGCGCCGGTGCGGAAGTCGCGGAAATGATCGTAGTCGGTGGTCGCGATGGTGAGCTTGACGCGGTTCATGCGGTTTCCTCTCTAAAACCCTTCTCTCGTTTCGTCATTCCGGGGCGCGCCGCAGGCGCGAACCCGGAATCCAGTCTGTAGGGTGGGCAAAGGCGCGGAACGCGCCGTGCCCACGCGGAACGTCGCGGTGGGCACGCTTCGCTTTGCCCACCCTACGCGCCCCGGAATGACGATCGATCAGGCCCCCCACGGCTTGTGCTGGTGGTCGATCGGATGATCCTCCACCAGATGGGCGCAGCCCGCCTTGTGCGCCCAATAGCGCCAGGCGCGGCGGGTTTCCAGCGAATAGGGCTTGTAGCCGGCGTCGCGCGCCGCGATCTCGCCGGCCGAAAGCGGCGTGATCTCGCCGAGCCGCAGGCCGTTGAGCAGCGCGCGCGCATTGCGCGGCACATAGACCGACATGCGCACCACCTCGATCAGCGAGCGCGCCGCCGCCGCAAAGCCGTGCCCGCGCATGAGCGCGACGTTGTCGCGGCCGAGGCAGCCCGCGAGATCGCGCGCCTGCTCCATGTCGGTCACCAGCATGTTGGTGTTCGGGCCGAACCGGTCGGCGATGTCCCACACCGGCACATGCGCGCCGATGAAGCTGCCCGAATGGATGACCGGCCGCAGCGGGGCCTTTGCGATGGTGAACGGCAGCACGTCCTCCGAATGGGCGTGCACGACCGCCTGCACATCCGGCCGCGCCTCGTAGATTCCGCCATGAATGAACCGCTCGTGATAGAGCGGGCGGCCGTCATGGTTCACCGGCGTGCCGTCGAGGTTGAGCTCGAGGATGTCGGCCTCGCCGACGAGCTCGGGCGCGAGCGAGGCGGCGATCAGGAAGCGGTCCGGCTTTTGCGGATGGCGCACGCTGACATGCCCGTAGGCATCGACAACGTTTTCGGCCGCGAGGATGCGATTGGCGACCACGAGGTCGCGGATGAGGGCGGCGAGATCGGTCATGAGCACTGCCTGCTCCCTCCCGTGCTGGGGAGGGCTGGGGAGAGGGACGCGCGTTGTCATACGGGAGCGGTCAAACAGTCACAACCCGGGCCGGTCAGTTCGCCTCGATCGTGATGTTCGCGGCCCGGATCACCTCGCCCCAGCGCTGCGTCTCCGCCTTCACGAATGCCGCCATGTCGGCGGGCGTGCCGCCTGCGGGCGTCATGCTCAGGGCAGCCAGGCGGGCGCGCACGTCGGGCAGCGCGAACACCTCGTTCATCGCCGTGTTGATCTTGGCGATGATCGGCTTCGGCGTCCCGTGCGGCGCCGCGATCGCGTTCCAGGTGTCGACCCGCAGATCCGGCACGCCGGCCTCGGCGATGCTCGGGACGCCGGGCAGCGCGTCGAGGCGCTTGTCGCTCGCGACCGCCAGGATCTTGAGCTTGCCGGCGTGGAAGAGCTCGCGCACCGCATCGAGCTGGATGAACAGAAGATCGAGATGGCCCGCCACCAGATCGTTGGTGACCTGGGCCGTGCCGCGGTAAGGCACATGGGTGAGCACGGTTCCGGTGCGGCGGGCGAACAGCGCGGCGGTGAGATGCGGCGAGGTGCCGATGCCCTGCGAGCCGTAATTGATCTTGCCCGGATGGGCCTTCGCGTAGGCGATCAGCTCGCCCACCGTGTTCGCCGGCAGATCGGCGCGCACCGCCAGCACGATCGGAATCCTGGTCATGACGATGACCGGCTCGAGCGCGTTCGGGTCGAAACGCAGGTTCTTGTAGAGCAGCACGTGCGTGGTGAGCGGCCCCGGCTGGGCCGAGAGCAGGGTGTAGCCGTCGGGCTCCGCGGCCGCGACGTCGGCGGTGCCGATCGTGCCGCCCGCGCCGGGACGATTCTCGACCACCACCGGCTGGCCCCAGCGCTGTTGCAGCCGCTCGGCGACGATCCGCGCCACCACGTCGGGCCCGCCGGCCGGCGGGGCCGAGACGATGATCCGCACGAGGCGGTTCGGGTAGTCGGCGGCGGCGTCCCGCTGTTGCGCCAGCGCCGGAACGGTCGTCAGCAAAAACGCGAGGATTGGAAAAAGTATTCTCGACATGTGCTTTCCCGGATGGACCTCGCGATCCTGTCATTGCGAGCGAAGCGAAGCAATCTCAGTTCACTTGCGCATGAGCTGCGGGCTGAGATTGCTTCGTCGCGCTATCGCGCGCCTCGCAATGACAGGATGCACTTCAACCCACCCCCGCCTTCGCGGCGGCCTCATGCTCGGCCGCGAGCGCGGCGTCGAGCATCCTCACCTTGGTGGCGGCCGGGCGCGCGGTCAGGCGCTGCACATAGTCCATGATCACGGGCAGCTCGGGCACCAGCTTGAACATGGTCGTCCAGGCGAGTGCGGTCCCCCACAGCACGTCGGCGGCGGTCATGCGCTCGCCCAGGAGATAGGGGCCTTTCGCCAGTTGGTCGGTCAGCGTCTTGAGCATGGTGTCGTAGTCGCCATAGGGCGACATCGAGGCCGGCTGTGTCTCGCGCTTGAGCGCGCGGTCGACCACCGCCGGCTCGAAGCACGACGAGTAGTAGACCATCCAGCGCAGGTAGGATCCGCGCCGCGGGTCGTCGAGCGCCGGCGCCAGGCCGGCGCGCGGAAACAGGTCGGAGAGGTAGAGGAAGATCGCCACCTGCTCGGTCACGAGCGCGCCGCGATGAACGATCGCCGGCACCTTGCCCATCGGATTGACGGCGAGGAACGCCGGCTTGCGCTGCTCGCCGGCCTTCATGTTGACCACGCGCATCTCGTGCGGAGCGGACAGCTCCTCGAGCAGGATGCGCGTGCCCGACGAGCGCGTATGGGGCGAATGATAGAAGATGATGGTATCGCTGCTGCTCATGGGTGCGTCCTGTGTCCGGCTGGCGCCGCACACACCATCAAATGGCGAGGAAATGATGGCCGCGATGATGTCGGCGATGTCTGCCCGTCATGAGCGCGGCCGTGGCGCACGGCCGCGCGCCTTGGGGGGGCCCGGCGCGCGCCGCTCCACATAGGCCGCGTAGGCCGGCAGCGCGGTGACGGCGTCGTAGCCGCCCGATCCCGCGTAGCGGACGGCCTGGTCGAACGCCTCCTCCTCGCGCGCCGGGAAGCAGTGGCACAGGATCCAGGCGATCCGGCCGCCCCGATACGGGTTGCCGTCGACCTCCTGGGCATGCTGGGCCGCGTCGAGGGCGGCGTGCGGCCGGCCGGCGGAGAAATGGATTTCGCACAGGAGGTCCTGGATGAAGGCCTCGACCTTGAGCGGGCGGAGCGACCACACATAGGGTGGCGTCTTGCTCGCCCGCCGGGCGCCCAGCGTGTCGCGAGCGTTTTCGGCGCGCGCGAGCGCACGCGCATGGTTCGGCGCCAGGGCGAACGCGTGCCGCGCCGCAAGCCAGAGATAGAACGGCTCCTGGGCGGCGGGCGTTGCGGCGAGCTTGTCGATGAGCGCGGACTGGCCCGCGGCATCGTTCACCAGGGCCCACAGCAGCAGCTCGTCGAGACCTTGCTGCCACGCCGGCTTGGCCTTGGGAGCGGTCGGCAGCGCGCGCATCTGATACTGCGTGTGGATCGTCTCGACATATCCCGCCTCGCGCAGCTCCCTGACTGCGCTGCGGAACGCAGCCACCGCCTCGGGTGCCGCGGAAAATTCTTGCCGCAGATACGCTTCGCCGCCTCCATTCATGACGAAGCCGAACAGCATGTGCCCATCGCCCGAGCCGGTGTCGGCGATGAGCAGCAATTCGCGATCGTCATCGCCGGGCGGGCGGTGGAAAAATTTGGCGAGATACATCGGCCACCCCATGCAGCATCGCGAAGGCCCTGACGCGGCGCGTGCGGTCGCGCCGTGCCGAGCCAAGCCCCCGCGCGGATCGATCGATCCACGCCAGTCGTGTCGGGGGTTGCGTCCCAGTGTTCACGCCGGGCCGAGAAGCCAACGCCGGCGTGACGTGCCAAAACTACGGATCGAGTTCCGTATCCCAGTACAGATAGTCCAGCCAACTATCGTGCAGATAATTGGGCGGAAACAGCCGGCCGTTGCGGTGCAGGTGATGCACCGTCGGCTGGAACGGCATTTGCGACGGATACATGCGCGCTTCGGCCATCGTCATGTTGCCTTTGCGCAGGTTGCACACCGAGCAGGCCGCGACGACGTTGATCCACGTGGTCTGCCCCCCGCGCGAGCGCGGCACCAGGTGATCGAAGGTGAGATCGTCGTCGGCGCCGCAATATTGGCAGGCGAACTTGTCGCGCAGGAACACATTGAAACGCGTGAAGGCCGGATGCGTCGAGGGCTTCACGAAAGTCTTGAGCGAGACGACGCTCGGGAGCTTCATCTCGAAGCTCGGGCTGTGCACGACCTTCTCGTACAGAGCCACGATGTTGACGCGCTCGAGGAACACCGCCTTGATCGCGTCCTGCCAGGACCAGAGCGACAGCGGGTAATAGCTCAGCGGACGGAAGTCCGCGTTGAGTACCAGGGCCGGGAAACCGTTCGGCGACATCGGGCCGTTCAAGCCGTAGCTCCTCCTAATCAGCCACACCTAGCCAGCCGAGTCGTATTGTATATTCAGGCGTGATGATATTGTGAAGGCCGGTCCGGGGCTTACGGTCGTGAACCGGACGGGGTGCCGACGGGCGGGGAATCCGGCCTCAGAACCGCCGCCGGGCCAGGAACTCGCCACCCTGGCGCAGCCCTTCCTGGTCGATTCCATGGCCGATTCCGGCCGAGACGTGCCATTCGGCCGGAATGTCGAGGGCCGCCAGCGCCTGGGTGGCGTGGAACAGCGCCTGCACCGGAATGAGCTCATCCTGGTCGCCGTGGATGAGCAGCACCGGCGGCCGCGATTTGATCTCGGCCGCGACCGCGGCCGGCTCGGCGCCATTCGGCAGCACGAACAGCCCCGAATAGCCGACGATCGCGGCGGGCGCGACCGCGCGGCGCAAACCGACATGCAGCGCCATCATGGTTCCCTGGCTGAAGCCGACCAGGGCCAGCGCCGAGGCCGGCAGCTTCCGGCGCGCGAGCTCGGCATCGAGGAAGCGGTTGAGGATCGGCGCCGCCGCATTGACGCCGTTCCAGCGCTCGTCGGGATCGCGGAAGGTGAGCGCAAACCATTGCCGGCCCATCGGCGCACCGGCGCAGGGCTGCGGCGCATGCGGCGACACGAAGGCCGTATCGGGCAGCAGCGGCTGCCACGCGCGGCCGATCTCGATCAGGTCATTGCCGTCGGCGCCGTAGCCGTGGAGAAAGACGACGAGCCGCTTGGCCGGGCCCGTGCGCGGCTCCAGTCGGGGACCGTCGATCTCAGCAGCACTCATCGATGCTCCGTCGTCACGCTGTGGAAGTAGTCAGGGTGGGCGGTGTGGGTGGGATCGGAACGGCGTCGCGCTTTTTCACCGCCCGATAGTAGGTCCACAGGATCAAGGCCGCCACCCCGCGCCGCGGCCGCCAACCCTCGGCGAGCGGCGCCATCTCTTTCGCGCTCGGGCGAGAGTCCAGCTTGAAGGCCAGCCGCATCGCTTCCTGCACGGCGAGGTCCCCGGCCGGCCACGCATCGGCATGACCGAGGCAGAACAGAAGATAGATGTCGGCGGTCCACGGGCCCACGCCGTGCAGCGCGGTGAGCGCGCGATGCGCCTCATCCGCCGGCATGTCGGCGAGGGCGTCGAGGTCGAGCCCGTCGCGGATCGCCCCGGCGATCGCCTTGAAGGCGCGGATCTTCGCCGCCGAAAGTCCGATGCGCGCCAGCGTCGCGGTGCGGGCGCGCCGGATCTTGTCGGGCGCAAGCGGATCGAACGTTTTTGTCAGCCGCGCCCAGATCGCCCCTGCGCTCGCGGTCGAGAGCTGCTGCGCCACGATGATCTGCGCGAGCCCCGCGAACCCGCCCGGGCGGCGGCGCAGCGGTATTCGGCCGGCGACCGCCACGATCTCCTCGAGCCGCGGGTCCTGCTTGACCAGCTGGCGCACGCCGGAATCCACGTCATCCTGAGTTTCGAGGCGAAGCGTCATGGATCTGGAAAATCGTTCGATCGGGACGGATTGGCAGGGGTATTGGAACCTCGACATCGTGTAAAGAAACGTCCCTACCGTGAATCCGCCACCATGACACGTCCCGTCTTCCGCTTCGCTCCCAGCCCGAACGGCTTCCTGCATCTCGGGCATGCCTATTCGGCGCTGCTCAACGTCGATCTCGCGCGCGCCGCGGGAGGCCGGTTCCTGCTGCGCATCGAGGACATCGATGCGACCCGCTGCCGGCCCGAGTACGAGCTTGCGATCTACGAGGACCTTGCCTGGCTGGGGCTCGCCTGGGAGGAGCCGGTGCGGCGGCAATCCGACCAGTTCGAAGCGTATCGCTCCGCGCTCGCGCGGCTCGATGCCATGGGGCTGATCTATCCGAGCTTCGAGAGCCGCGCCGAGATCGCCCGGCTGGTCGCCGCGCGCGAGCAGGAGAAGCCGTGGCCGCGCGATCCGGACGGCGCGCCCCTATACCCGGGCCGCGCGCGGGTGCTGGCCGCCGAGGAGCGCGCGCGCCGCGTCGCGGCGGGCGAGCCCTATGCGCTGCGCCTCGACATCGAGGCGGCGCTCGCGCGTACCGGTCCGCTCGGCTGGCGCGAGATCGGTTCGGACGGCGCCATCACCGCGGTTGCGGCGGATCCGGCCGCCTGGGGCGACGTGGTCCTCGCCCGCAAGGAGACGCCCACGAGCTATCATGTCTCGGTGGTGATCGATGACGCCGCGCAGGGCATCACGCACGTGGTGCGCGGCAGCGACCTCTTCGCCGCCACCAGCCTGCACCGGCTGTTGCAGGTGCTGCTCGGCCTGCCTGAGCCGGCCTATCGTCACCACCGCCTCATCCTCGACGCGCAGGGGCGCAAGCTCGCCAAATCGACCCAGGCGACCGGCGTGCGCGAGCTGCGCGCTGCGGGCGCTACGCCCGCGGACATCCGCCGCATGGTAGGGCTCTGAAAATGGGCGCTAAAACCGGGCTCTAAAACCAGCCTCGGCCTCGGTAGTTCCCCCGCAATATTCATGCAATGCTTGCGGCCGAGGGGTGGTGATGGCCAAGCGGACGAAACGCAAAGCACGAGCGCGAAAGCCGGCGCCGCGGCGCCGCGCGTCGACGCGCGCCGTCGAGGCAGCGCTCGCCGGCTTCGCGCACGACATTCGCACCCCGCTCACCGGCATCATCGCCATCGGCGAGCTGCTCGCGGCGTCCGAGCTCGGCGAGCGCGAGCGGCGCTGGGTCGCCTCGCTCAAGGAGGCGGCCGAGCATATCGTCGCCTTGACGACGGTCGCGGTCGACGCCGCGCGGGCCGGCACCCGCGCGCTGGCGTTGCGGCGCGAGCGCTTCGATGCCCACGCGCTCGCCCAGTCCATCGCCGCCGCCTGCGCGGCCCGCGCCCAGGCCAAGGGTCTCGGCTGCAAGACCGCGATCGCGGCCGAATTCCCGGGCCAGGTGATCGGCGATCCGGTCCAGTTGCGGGCCGCGCTCGAGAACCTGATCGACAACGCCGTCAAGTTCACCGAGCGCGGCGACATCGTGCTGCGCATCTCGGCGGCGCGCGCCGGCCGCGAGCGATGGCGTCTCACCTTCACCATCGTCGACAACGGCATCGGCATGACGCCCACGGAGATGCGGCGGCTGTTTCGACCGTTCGCGCAGGCGAACGCGCGCATCGCCACCACCTTTGGCGGCGCGGGGCTCGGGCTGGTGCTCGTGAAGCGGCTCGCCGAAGCCATGGGCGGCAGCCTCAAGGTCGCGAGCCGCCGCGGCAAGGGCAGCACGTTCACCCTGAGCGTCGTGGTGGCGGCCGATCGCGAGCCCGTGGAGGGGCAGCGCGCCGCCGCCGCCGCCGCGGGCGGGCGCCGCGCTGCGCCGGGCCGCAGCCTGCGCATTCTCTGCGTCGAGGACAACCCGTATGGCCGGGTGATCCTCAAGACCATCCTCAACGAGCTCGGCCATCGTGTTGACTTCGTTGGCACCGGCGAGGGTGCGGTCGGCGCGGCGGCGCGTGGCGGCCATGATGCGGTGCTGATGGACGTGACGCTCCCGGACATCGACGGGATGGAGGCGACGCGCCGCATCCGGACGCTTGCGGGACCGCTGGGCCGCGTTCCGGTGATCGGCGTGTCCGGCCGCAGCAGCGCCGAGGAGGAAGCGCGCGCACGCGCCGCCGGGATGACCGGTT
Source organism: Xanthobacteraceae bacterium (assembly GCA_035764045.1). Taxonomy (GTDB): domain Bacteria; phylum Pseudomonadota; class Alphaproteobacteria; order Rhizobiales; family Xanthobacteraceae; genus JAVDCA01. The sequence continues at coordinate 9,134 of DASTZX010000421.1, forward strand.
ACCTGACCAAGCCGATCAGCCCGAGCAAGCTCAACACCTATCTGGCGACGCTCGCGGCGACCTGACGGTACGGCGAATAGGGAGTGGCGAATAGCGAATGGTTCTTCGATCTACTCGCCATTCGCCATTCCCTACCTCGCTATTCGCTGTTCGCCCGCTCAACGATCTGCACGAGATCGGCCATGATGCGGTTGAGCTCGAAGTCCTTCGGCGTGTAGACGGCGGCGACGCCGAACTGCTTGAGCGCGCGCGCGTCCTCGGGCGGAATGATTCCGCCGACCACCACCGGCGTATGGTCAAGGCCGGCCTCGCGCAGCCCCGCGACCACGTCCTTCACCAGCGGCAGATGCGAGCCTGAAAGGACCGACAGCCCGACCACGTGCACATCCTCCTTGCTCGCCGCCTGCACGATCTCGGCCGGGGTGAGGCGGATCCCCTCGTAGATCACCTGCATGCCGGCATCGCGCGCCCGCACCGCGATCTGCTCGGCCCCGTTGGAATGGCCGTCGAGCCCGGGCTTGCCGACCAGGAAGGTCATGCGCCGGCCGAGCTTCTTCGAGACCCGGTCGACGGTGGCGCGCAGGTCGTCGAGACCGGTCGAGTCGTTGCGCATGCCGCGGCCGACCCCGGTCGGCGCGCGATACTCGCCGAAACCCTGGCGCAGCACCGCGCCCCATTCGCCGGTGGTGACGCCGGCCTTGGCGCAGGCGATCGAGGCCGGCATGACGTTGCGGTTGTCGGCCGCGGCGCGGGCGAGCTCGGCGAGCGCCGCCTTGACCGCCTTGTCGTCGCGCGCGGCGCGCCACACCTCGAGCCGGCCGATCTGCTCGGCCTCGACGTGATCCGGCACGGTGAGGATCGAATCCTGGCCGGCCGACAAGGGCGAGTCCTCGGTTTCGACGAAGCGGTTGACGCCGATCACGGACTGCTCGCCGCGCTCGATCGCCTCGATCCGGCGCGTGTTCGATTCGACGAGCTGCTGCTTCATGTAGCCGGTGTCGATCGCCGCAACCGCGCCGCCCATCTGGTCGATGCGGGCAAGCTCCTCGCGAACCTCCCGCTTGAGCGCATCGACCTTGCGCGCGATCTCGGCCGATCCGTCGAAAATGTCGCCGTAGTCGAGGAGATCGGTCTCGTAGGCGAGAATCTGCTGGAGCCGCAGCGACCATTGCTGGTCCCACGGCCGGGGCAGGCCGAGCGCCTCGTTCCACGCCGGCAGCTGCACCGCCCGCGCGCGCGCCTTCTTCGACAGCGTCACGGCCAGCATCTCGATCAGGATGCGGGCGATGTTGTTCTCCGGCTGCTGCTCGGTGAGGCCGAGCGAGTTGACCTGCACGCCGTAGCGAAAGAGCCGGTGCTTCGGATCGGCGACGCCGTAGCGGGCCGCCGTGATCTCGTCCCACAATTCCGCGAAGGCGCGCATCTTGCAAAGCTCGGTGACGAAGCGCAGCCCGGCATTGACGAAGAACGAGATGCGCCCCACCACGGCGCCGAACTCATCGTCCGGCGCCTCGCCCGAGGCCTTCACCTTGTCGAGCACGGCGATTGCGGTCGCGAGCGCGAAGGCGAGCTCCTGCACCGGCGTCGCCCCCGCCTCCTGCAGGTGGTAGGAGCACACGTTCATCGGATTCCATTTCGGCATCTCCCGCGCCGCGAACAGGATCGTGTCCTGGGTGAGCCGCATCGAGGGCGCGGGCGGAAACACGTAGGTGCCGCGCGAGAGATACTCCTTGATGATGTCGTTCTGGGTCGTGCCCTGCAGCGCGGCGCGCGCAACGCCCTGCTCGTCGGCCAGCGCGACATAGAGCGCCATCAGCCACGCCGCCGTGGCGTTGATGGTCATCGAGGTATTCATCGCGCCGAGCGGGATGCCTTCGAACAGCGCGCGCATGTCGCCGAGGTGACAGATCGGCACGCCGACCTTGCCGACCTCGCCCTTCGCCTGCGGATGGTCGCTGTCGTAGCCGGTCTGCGTCGGCAGGTCGAATGCGACCGACAGGCCGGTCTGCCCCTTGGCGAGATTTTTGCGATAGAGCGCGTTCGAGTCGCGCGCGGTGGAATGGCCGGCGTAGGTGCGGAAGATCCAGGGCTTATCGCGCATGCCGCTCCGACCTGTGTCTCCCTAACGCCTGACCAGGCGCAGCACCACCAGCAGCACCACGGCGCCGGCGGCCGCAGTGAGGATCGCGTCCACCCAGATGTTCACGCCGATGCGGATATGGAAGTGGTCGAACAGCCAGCGCCCCACGAAGGCGCCCAGAATGCCGATGATGATGTCGCCGATGATGCCGAGCCCGGTTCCATTGACGACCTTGCTGGCCAGCCAGCCCGCAACGAGGCCGACGACCAGGATCGCGATCAGACTATGCATCCCCAGCATGGATTGGCTCCTCAGGTCCTTCATTGTGCATTGCGATATCGACGCTGGCAAACGCCGAGCGGGGCGGCGAGCGTTGAGACCACACCTGTTTTTCTGCTGACCCCACCCCCGCCGACCGGAGCCTAGCGGATTCGCGGGCCGACCGCCCCCGCCCCGCACCTTCATGTGGAGGAACCTTTCGCACTGCTTCGCGATTGTTGCAGTGCAATAACTCCTGAGGCACACTCTGTGACCGGGGACCCGTCCGCCCGCAGGGAGGACCGCAATGGCTTCCGTAACGCACCTCAAGACGCCGGCCGGCGCGGCGGCCAAAGACCTCTATGACATCGGCGAGGTGCCGCCGCTCGGTCATGTGCCGGCGAAAATGCACGCCTGGGCGATCCGCAAGGAACGCCACGGGCCGCCCGAATCGTCCATGCAGCTCGAAGTGGTGCCGACCTGGCGCATCGCCGACGACGAAGTGCTCGTCTACGTCATGGCAGGCGGCGTGAACTACAACGGCGTCTGGGCCGGCCTCGGCGTCCCGATCTCGCCGCTCGACGTGCACAAGAATCCCTTTCACATCGCGGGCTCGGACGCGGCCGGCGTCGTCTGGGCGATCGGCGGCAAGGTCAAGCGCTGGAAAGTCGGCGACGAGGTGATCGTCCACTGCAATCAGGACGACGGCGACGACGAGGACTGCAACGGCGGCGATCCGATGTTGTCCACCTCGCAGCGCATCTGGGGATACGAGACGCCGGACGGCTCCTTCGCCCAGTTCTGCCGCGTGCAGTCGCGCCAGCTGATGCCGAAGCCCAGGCATCTGACCTGGGAGGAGGCGGGCTGCTACACGCTCACGCTGGCGACCGCCTATCGCATGCTGTTCGGTCATCCGCCGCACACGCTCAAGCCCGGCGACAACGTGCTGGTGTGGGGCGGCAGCGGCGGCCTCGGCGTGTTCGGCGTGCAGCTCGCGGCCGCCGCGGGCGCGAACGCGATCGGCATCATCTCCGACGAGACCAAGCGCGACTACGTCGTGCAGCTCGGCGCCAAGGGCACGATCAATCGCAAGGATTTCCACTGCTGGGGACAGATGCCGACTGTCAACACGCCCGAATACGACGCCTGGGTGAAGGAGGCGCGCAAGTTCGGCAAGGCGATCTGGGACATCACCGGCAAGCGCGACGTCGACATCGTGTTCGAGCATCCGGGCGAGCAGACCTTTCCGGTCTCCTGCCTGGTGGTCAAGCGCGGCGGCATGGTCGTGTTCTGCGCCGGCACCTCCGGCTACAACATCACCTTCGATGCGCGTTACGTCTGGATGCGGCAGAAGCGCATCCAGGGCTCGCACTTCGCCCACCTCAAGCAGGCGAGCGCCGCCAACCAGTTCGTGCTCGACCGCCGCATCGATCCCTGCATGAGCGAGGTCTTCGCCTGGGACAAGATCCCGCTCGCCCACCAGATGATGTGGAAGAACCAGCACAAGCCGGGCAACATGGCGGTGCTGGTCAATGCGCAGCGCCCGGGCCTGCGCAATTTCGAGGATGTCATCGAGGCGGGCGGCGGCTGATGGCAGAGCTAGCGCATGTCCCGGCGAAAGCCTGCCCCGGACTTGATCCGGGGTGGTCGCCGGTTCGCCGATAAGGACATGCGCCAATCATGAGTCTGGAGCATGTTCCGATTCCGCAGGCTCGGAACGTGCTTTAGACGTCGACCTTGCGCGCCCTGCGCACGGCGTCGTTGAGCTCGCCGCCATAGACGAAGCTCGCCGCCGTCCAATAGAGAAAGACCAGCGCCGTCATCGCGGTGGCGAGGCCCGCATAGGTCGACACGTACGTCCCGGCGAAGCTCGCAAGGTAGCGGCCGAACCCGACGCCGGTGACGATCCACAGGATGAGCGTCGTCACGATGCCGGGCGCGACATCGACCAGGCGGCGCCGCCCCGCCGGCAGCCATTTGTGCACCAGCACGAGCGCGATCAGGAGCACCACGCTCGCGACGCCGTAACGCCACACCGTGAAGCTCTGCTCGATCGGCACCAGCCAGGCGAACGACCGGGCGAGCTGGCCGATCGTGCCGGTCGCGCCGACGATCATGAAGGAGAGCGCGATCAGGGCCGCCGCGCCGACCAGGACATAGCCGATCGATTCGAGCCGCAGCAGCCACCAAGGGCGCCATTCACTCTCCCCATAGGCACGGTTGAGGCCGATGCGCAGGCTTTCCACGCCGCTCGACGAGAAATAGATCGCGAGCGCCACGCCGACCGTGAGCAGGCCGCCATGCGCATTGGTCAGCACGTGCGAAATCTCTCCCGCGATCGGCGCCGCGACGGCCTTCGGCCAGGCGTCGAGCAGGAGGGTCGCAACCTGGTCGGCGAGCTGCTGCGTACCCAGGAAGCCGGTGAGGGCGGTGATGAAGATCAGGAACGGGAACAGCGACATCAGTGCCGAGAGCGCGATGTGGCTCGCAATCGCCCAGCCGTCATCGCGCAGAAAGCCCAGATAGGCCTCATAGGCAATGTGCACGGAGTGCCGAAGCATTCGCACGGGCCGACTCGGTCGCGTCATTCGCCCAGCCTTCCCGGATCGCCGCGCGATTGGCAAGCGCGTGCCGCAACGCTGCGCGCCATGATGTCGCCGAATGGCGGATTTGCAATTTTGTGCGGTGCACGCATAGTGAACGGCGCTCGGGACCGGAGATCGCAGTCGAAGGGTCGTGCCCACGGAGATGGTGATGTCGCAAGCCGAAGCCCAGTCCCGCGGCGGTAACGGCGCCGACCTCGTCGCGCTTGCCGCGCAGGCGACTGCGGCCGCCGAGGCCCTGCTGGCCGACGCGACCCGCGCGGTGCGCGCCCGCGTCGCGGCGGACGGCCGCACCATCGGACGCATGCTCGACCGCGAGCAGCGCGCCGCGCACGGCCTCGCCTGGCTCGCGACCTATGCGCAGGCCCTGCGCCAGCTTGCCGCCTACGCGGGCCGCGCCGCCGACGCCGGTCGGCTCGGCGAGACCGAGCGGTTGATCGTGGGCATCGGCGTCGCCGAATATTTCGCCCAGATCCTCGGCGGCATCCCGATGAGCCAGGGCGAGATCGTCCGGCTCGCTGATCTCGGCCTCGACCGCGCGCAAGTCGCGGCGCGCGTCACGCCGGCGCTCGAGGCGGCGGTCACCGCCGGCAATTCGGCAGAGAACCGCGCCCGCCTGGTCGAGCTCATGCGGGCCCAGCACGCCGCGACCGTCGGCGACTGCCTGCTCGACGACACGCTCGACCAGGTCCGCGAGGAGATGCGCCGCTTCGCCGACAGCGAGGTGGTGCCGAATGCCCACCGATGGCACCGCACCAACAGCTACATTCCGCTCGAGACGATCGCTCACATGGGCGAGCTCGGCGTGTTCGGCCTCACCCTGCCGGAGGAATTCGGCGGCATGGGGCTCGGCAAGGAATCGATGTGCGTCGTCTCCGAGGAGCTCTCGCGCGGCTATATCGGCGTCGGCTCGATCGGCACGCGCTCGGAGATCGCGGCCGAGCTCATCCTCGGCAGCGGGACCGAAGCGCAGAAGCGCCGATGGCTGCCGAAGATCGCCTCCGGCGAGGTCCTGCCGACCGCGGTGTTCACCGAGCCGAATACCGGCTCGGACCTGGCCTCGCTCAAGACGCGCGCCACCCGCGAGGGCGACGTCTACAAGGTGTTCGGCAACAAGACCTGGATCACCCATCCGGTGCGCGCCGACCTGATGACGCTGCTGGTGCGCACAAACCCCGGCGAGCCCGGTTATCAGGGACTCTCCATGCTGCTCGCCGAGAAGCCGCGCGGAACCGATGCCGATCCGTTTCCGGCGCCCGGCATGTCGGGCACCGAGATCGAGGTGCTCGGCTATCGCGGCATGAAGGAATACGAGATCGCCTTCGACGGATTTGCGGTCGACGCCGGCAATCTGCTCGGCGGAATCGAGGGCCAGGGCTTCAAGCAGCTCATGGCGACCTTCGAGTCGGCGCGCATCCAGACCGCCGCGCGGGCGATCGGCGTGGCGCAGGCCGCGATGGAGCAGGCGCTGCAGTATGCCGAGAGCCGGGTGCAGTTCGGCGAGAGCATCGTCGCCTTCCCGCGCGTCGCCGACAAGATCGCCATGATGGCGGTCGAGATCATGATCGCGCGCCAGATCACCTATTATGCGGCGCGTGAGAAGGACAAGGGCCGGCGCTCCGATCTCGAGGCCGGCATGGCCAAGCTTCTCGCCGCTCGGGTCGCCTGGGCGGC
>DASTZX010000422.1:0-8167 GCA_035764045.1 Xanthobacteraceae bacterium
CCTGTCCTCGAGGGCCGCGGCCCGACACGCCGGCCCTCGTGGTTTTGCGCGCATCATTAAGGAGATGCGTTACGACCGGCCTAACGATGACGCGGAGCGGTTCCGCGCTTTCGCGGGCGCACGGGCGTCTTGATACCTCCGCTCGCGCTGCGCTGGCCGGATCCGGGGCCAATCCCCCTCCATGCCGCCCAATCGCAGCGCGGCGGCAGGCCAGGACCGGAACCTGAAGGGGTCCGTCCACGGGAAGACGCGGCGGCTCGCCGCGGTCGGGACCGGCGCATCGCGTTTTTGCCCTATCAGCCTACCGGGCATCACGCTTTACGCATTCTTAATGCGGTCGGACGACATTGACGGTACTCCCGAGGGCATGCGGTGGAACTCGTGGGTATTGTGGCAAGTCTTGGTAAACATGGAACTTTTCACGGCAACGGGGCGCGGCGGGTGGCAAATCCTCAAGGGCGTCATCGGGTTGGCCATCAACCCGAGGTCGTATGCGCGATAGCTGCGCTCAATATCGTGTCTTCCGCGACACACATCGGAGCAAATCATGGCGAAGTCTGTTCAGAGAGCCTCCGTATCATTTGCCGGCCCTGGGGAGCGTTGCTAATGTGACCTAGGGAACAGTTGGTATTCCGTAGCGATTCTGGGGGCTCCGGGGGTTCATGATGCGCAGCTTGATTGCTGGCTGTATTCTTTTCAGTGGGGCGGCGGTAAGCGCCTGTTGGGCCGAGCCGTTCACGATCAACGACGCGATCAATTACGCGGTTCAAAGCCATCCTGGCGTAACGGAAGCCGCGGCCAACCGGCGCGCCACGGAAGCGGAGCTCCGCCAGCAGCAGGGCACACTTTTGCCACAGGTGCGGCTGGAGTCGCGATTCGGACGCGAGTTCCTGAATCAGCGCGATCAGCCGGTTCCACCATTGGGCAACGACCAATGGCTCCACAGCCGTTCGCATTCGGTGGTCGTCAGACAGCTGCTGTTCGACGGCTTCACCTCGATCAACCAGATCTGGCGCCAAGCCGCGCGAACCGACGCGGCGGCGGCGCGTGTGCTTGAGCACACCGAGCTGATCGCCCTCGATGCGGCCGAAGCCTACATCGAGGTGACTCGCTTCATGCGGCTCATCGCGATCGCCAGCGACAACGTTGCGGCCCATCGCAAGATCCTGACCAACGTTCGCGCCCGCTACAACGGCGGCCGTTCGGGCGAAGGCGATCTGCAGCAGGCCGAAGAGCGCGTCGCGGCGGCGGAAGCCGCGCTGGCGGATTTCCGCGTGAGCCTCGACGAGGCAAAGGCCAAATACCGCAGCGCCGTCGGGCAGGAGCCGTTCAATCTGCGTGCGCCGGGCCGCCTCGGCAGCATGCCGCCGTCGCGCGATGACGCGCTGGCCGTGGCGCTGAAATACAATCCGACGATCAAGGCCGCGCAGGCCGATGCCGACGCCGCGAAGTACGATTTCAAATCCACCGCTGGCTTGTTCGTCCCCAACGTGGCGCTCGAGGGCCGCGTGGAGAAGGGCTACAACAGCGACCTGCTGTTCGGCCACTTCACCGACGAAAGCGTGAAGGTCGTCGCGAGCTGGGACATTTTCCGCGGCGGCCAGGATCTCTGGCACCGGTCCGAGAACGCCGACCGCTACATCGAGCAGACTCAGCGTCACGCGCGCCTGCAGCGGGAAGCCTATTCGGCGCTCGACAAGGCGTGGGGTGCGCGCACCATCACGTCCGAGCGGATCGGCGCGCTGACGCGCGATGTGGAAGCCGGACGGCGCGTCATCTCCGTCTACAGCAAGGAATACGAGCTCGGACAGCGTTCGCTGATCGACCTCCTGAACGCCAACAATCAGCTGTTCGGCGCGCTCGTCTCCCTCGAATCGACCCGCAGCGTGTCGGTCTTCGCCGACTATCAGCTGCTCGCCGCCATGGGCCAGCTGCTGGCCTACCTCAAGACGTCCCCGCCGGTTGAGGCCGCGCCGCTGATCGAGAGGCCCTTCGCGATCTTCCCCGTGAAGCTTCCGCCGGTCATCCTGCACCTGCCGAAGCCGGGTGGACCCGAGCCGCTCAACGTGATCAACACGGCGCGCTCCACCTCCGAGCCCTCGTTCCCGCCGCGGCCGATCATCCCGTTCGGCGAGCGCTGGACCGACATCAGCGGCGACCCGGCCGCCGCCCCGTTCGCCTTCCTGCTCCAGCCGAAAGCGCATCAGGAAGATAATACCAACGTGATGGCGCTGTCGTTTGCCCAGCAGTCGATCCCCGGTTTGATGCCGGCGGCGAAATCGAAGTGATTAAGCGGCCCCGATTGGAGCCGCAGGTCATCGGTAGGGTTAACGGGGGCGGTGCAACGTTAATCGGCGGAAGTCCGATTCGCCGCCCGATGTTAACTTAACTTCAGGGCGATGCTCTGATACCTGTTTCCCGTATTCTACTGCCTTTGCACGGGGAACAATTTGGTAGCCTCATCCCTTTTTCGGCGCGCCTTCCGGTCGGCGGCGGGCAAGAGCGACGACGAGCGCGCGCCCACGAGTGACTACTCGGGGCCGGACGGCTTCGCTGATTCGCTGATCTATCTCGCCCGGCACCACGGCCGCGCCATCACCCGCGAAGCCCTCCTGTCCGGCCTTCCGGTCATGGACGGCCGCCTGCGCGTACAGCTCTACCAGCGCGCCGCACAGCGTGCCGGCCTCGAGGCCGAGCCGGTCAAGCGTGACCTCACCGATATTCCGGGGCTGGTGCTGCCGGCGGTGCTGGTGCTGCGCGACAGCACGACCCGCGTCCTTCTCGCCATCGACCCGCAGGGTGGCTCGGCGAAGATCGCCGACCCGAGCTCTCTCTTGCCGCCGCGCACGGTCACGCTCGCCGAGCTCGATGCGCGATACACCGGATATGCGTTCCTGGTCCGGCCGATCGCCGCGGCCGATCCGCGCGCGGCCGCGGCCGGCGACCTCCCGCGCGATCATTGGTTCTGGTCCGTCGTGCGCCGCTACTGGCCCAACTACGCCCAGATCGCGGTCTCTGCGTTCCTGATCAACATGCTGGCGCTCGCCTCGCCGCTCTTCATCATGAACGTGTACGACCGCGTCGTGCCGAACGGCGCCTTCGCCTCTCTCATCGCGCTGGCGATCGGTATGGTCTTCGCGATCGTCTTCGACTTCGTCCTGCGCACCGTTCGCAGCCTGATCGTCGACGTCACGGGCAAGAAGATCGATGTGGTGCTGGCCGCCAACATCTTCGAGCACGTGATGTCCGTCAAAATGGCGCAGCGGCCCACGTCGGTCGGAATTCTCGCCAACCAGTTGCGCGATTTCGATTCGGTCCGCGAGTTCTTCACCTCGGGCACCGTCGTCTCTGCGACCGATCTTCTGTTTGCGGTCCTGTTCGTCGGCATCCTCTTCATGATCTCCGGGCCCTTGGCCTTCGTGCCGCTCGTCATGCTGCCGATCATGCTCGGTCTCGGCCTTCTGCTGCAGAAGCCGCTCGATCGTGCCATGCGCCGGCTGCAGTCCCTGTCGGCGGCCCGACACGGCACCCTGGTCGAATCGCTGTCCGGCATCGAGACCGTGCGCGCGACGGGCGCCGAGGCGCGCATGCAGACGTCCTGGGAACGCTCCGTGGCGGCGACGGCGCGCTCGGGCGAGGACGTCCATTTCTGGGCCTCCCTCGCGCTGACCAGCACGAACACGGCTCAGCAGCTCACGTATCTGCTTTTGATCCTCATCGGCGTGCCGCTCATCCTCGAAGGCAAGCTCTCCGTGGGCGCCCTCGTGGCGACCAGCATGCTGGGCGGCCGCGTCCTGTCGCCGATCGCCGGCATCGCCACCGTGATTACCCGCGGCACGCAGACCGTCATGGCGCTCAAGGCGATCGACCGGCTGATGCGGCTCGAGCGCGAGCGGTCGCCGGAGCGCAGCTATGTCGCCCGGCGCATCGAGCATGGACGCATTGCCTTCGACAACGTGACGTTCGCCTACCCCAATTCATCCGAGAACGCGCTCGAGAAGGTCAGCTTCCGCATCGGTGAGGGCGAGAAGGTCGGCATCATCGGGCGGGTGGGGTCCGGCAAGACCACGATCGGCCGGCTGCTGCTCGGATTCTACGAACCCAAAGAGGGCAGCGTGCTGGTCGACGGCGTCGACATCCGCCAGTACGACCCCGCCGATCTGCGCAGCGGCATCGGCTTCGCGCTGCAGGACACCGACCTGTTCTTCGGAAAGCTGCGCGACAACATCGCGCTCGGCAAGCCGGACGCCTCGGACGAGGAGATCCTCGCGGCGGCGCGCCTGTCCGGCGTCGAGAGTTTCATCGCCGGTCATCCGCTCGGCTACGAGATGCCGATCGCGGAAGGCGGCCGCAGCCTGTCGGGCGGCCAGAAGCAGGCGATCGGACTTGCGCGCGTGTTGATCCGCAAGCCGCGCGTTCTCTTCCTCGACGAGCCGACCGCCCATTTCGACATGCGGAGCGAGGCGGAATTTCTCGAGCGGCTGAGGTCGCTGGCGGCCGAGAAGATGTCGATCATCGTCTCGACGCATCGCCTCTCGCTGCTCGGCCTGGTGGATCGTCTCCTGCTGTTCGATCGTGGCCGGTTGGTGGCCGACGGCCCGCGCGACCAGGTCCTCGCCATGGTGCAGCCTGGCGCCAGGAAACCGGCTCCGGTGCAGGCCGCCCCGGCATCGTCCGCCCCCCCGCTTGCCACGGTGCAGAAGTCCAATGTCCTCTGATTTTGCATTCGCCAACGACATCCGGGCGGCCGTCGAGCTGCGCACGCCGCGCACCGCGCGGATGCTGCTCTGGGCGACGCTGTCGCTGCTCGCCGTCGGCCTGATCTGGGCCAACTTCGCAATTCTCGACGAGGTCAAGCGCGGCAATGGCCGGGTCGTGCCGTCGCGCCAGATGCAGGTGGTCCAGACCCTCGAAGGCGGGATCGTGGGCGCCATTCTGGTCGGCGAAGGCGACATCGTGCAGGCGGGCCAGCCGCTCATGCGGATCGACGACACGAAATTCGCCTCCGAGTTCGGCGAGGTGCGCGAGCGCCGCGCCGCAATGGCGGCCCGCGTTGCGAGGCTCGAGGCGGAGGTGCAGGGCCGCGACAAGTTGAGCTTCCCCGACGACCTCAAGCAGATCGCGCCGGCCGCCGTCTCCACCGAGGCCAGCGTGTTCGAGACGCGCGCGCGCAAGCTGGCGCAGGACATCGACGTGCTCAAGCAGCAGGTGACGCGGTTCACCGACACGCTGAAGCTTCTCGACAAGGAGGTGGCGCTGACCCGCAACCTCTATAACCAGAAGGTCGTGCCCGAGATCGAGATGCTGCGCCTGGAGCGCCAGCAGACCGACATGCGGGGCCAGCTCGCCGAGGCGCAGTCCAAGATCTCGAACATCGTCACCGCATTCCGGTCGCAGGCGGACGAGGACCTCGCGAAATCGCGGGCGGACCTGGCCGTGCTCGACGAGAACATCAAGTCCGCCCAGGACCGCGTTCGCCGCACCGAGCTCAGGTCCCCGGTTCACGGCGTCATCAACAAGCTCAACGTGACGACGATCGGCGCGGTCGTGCAGCCGGCCGCCAGCCTGATGGACATCGTCCCGCTCGACGACACGCTGCTCGTCGAAGGCCGGATTCGCCCGCAGGACATCGCCTTCATCCGTCCGCAGCAGGACGCGAGGGTGAAGCTCTCCGCCTACGATCCGTCGGTCTTCGGATCGCTCAAGGGACGGGTCGAGCGGATCAGCGCCGACACGATCGTCGACGACAAGTCGGAACGAAACGAGCGGCCCGAGACCTTTTATCGGGTGATGATCCGCACCGAAACGAACCATCTCGGCACGGCCGACGCGCCCCTGCCCATCATTCCCGGCATGGTGGCGACGGTCGAGATCCTGACCGGCGAGAAATCGGTGCTCGATTATCTCATCAAGCCGGCGCGCCTGCTGCGCGAAGAGGCCTTGCGCGAGAGGTAGGCGGCGCTCGCCTGCCCCCCGGCTCGGCGGCGGCCGGGCCTCGCCGAGTTGCCCCCAGCAATACCAATATCCCGGGCATCATCGGCGCCCTACCCGCGCCCGAAGCGCCGTCCCCTGCCCTTCGTCATTCCGGGGCGGGAGCAAAGCTCGCGAACCCGGAATCCAGCGACCACCCGGGGGCCGGCGTGAGGCCTCCACCGACGGATTTGGCGCTCCCGGCGCGCCCACCCCACGGCCCCCTCGCACCTGGTTAACGAAAGCCTGACGCGGGCTCCCGCCTCCGGACTTCCGTCATTCCGGGGCGCGAGCAAAGCTCGCGAACCCGGAATCCAGCCACTACCCGGGGGCCGGCGTGAGGCCTCCACCGACGGATTTGGCGCTCCCGGTAGGCCCGCCGCACGACCCCTCGCCCCTGGTAAAGGAAAGCCTGACGCGGCCTCCCACCTTCGAGTCAAATTCTCCGGAATATCTAGTCAAATCAGAGGGATACGCCGCACGGGATCGCAATCCTTGATGGCTATTCGTTGCATGTCTCCGGGAGGGAGGCATGCAGATGAGCCCCACGGTTCGCGTCCAGCCAGCCGCCAGCAGCGGCCCCATCCGTGTGCCCCGCTCGGCCGCCGCTCGGCGCGCCGCGCTCTCCGCGCTCGTCTCCCTGCTCGCCGCCGGGCTCCTCTTGTCGGCGTCCCATGCGGTTGCGGCCAAGACGAAGAAGCCCCGCGCCGTCGATCAGACGCTTGGCTATTCCGACCTGCTCCAGATTTCGACTCCCGCTGAGTCAGGCCCAGCGACGCCGCCGGTTGCGCCGGCCCCGGTCCGCTATTTCACCATCCAGGGCGTGCTCGACAAGATCGACCGCGCCGGTGGCATCGCCGCCGCCCGGCGGCCTGCCAAGTATGCGGCGCTGCCGCCCGAGACCGCGACGGATGCCGGCGCGGGCAGCGCCCTTCCCGCTCCGACGAGCGACGAGCCGTTCAGGCTGACGTCGTTCCGCGCGCCCGAAGGCGAGCTCTGGATCAAATGGCGCGACGTCCAGGACAAGATCGCGCAGGACGCGAAGATCCTCGCGGCGTGCCGCGCGGATCGCGCGGGCTGCAGCTCGCAAGCCGCCAAGCGCTTCCTCGCCATCGAGGACGCGGCGCAGGCCGAGGCCGATCCGGCGGCCCGCACCGCGGCCGTCAACCGCCTGGTCAATTCCGCGATCCGCTACACGAGCGACATGGCCCAATGGGGCGTGCCCGACCGCTGGTCGCCGCCGCTCGAGACGTTCGCGAGCGGCCAGGGCGACTGCGAGGACTACGCGATCGCCAAGTACGTCGCCCTGCGCGATCTCGGCTTCGATCCGAACGACCTCAAGGTGCTGCTGGTCAAGGACATGCGGCTCTACCAGGACCACGCGGTGCTCGCGGTGCGCCGGGACGGCCATTGGCTCATTCTCGACAATCGCTGGTCGCTGGTGGTCGAGGATCGCGAGGCGCGCACCCTCGTCGCGCTCTATGCTCTCGATCACGACGGGGTCAAGCTGTTCGCGGCGCCGTATCTGTCGTCGAAGAGCGCGCCCGCCGGGGAAGCGGTCGTGCCCTCTCTGCCCGCCGCCGAAGACGATCGCATGGGGCTCCCGGCGTTTGCCTCTTTTTTGTGAGCTCGTCCCTCGAAGACGCGCTGTTTCAGCAGCCTGTCGGGACGTGCAGTGAACAATCGATTAGACTTGCGATCGTGCGCTGATAAGGCGACGGCGCTGCACAGCGCAAACAAAGACCCGCCGCACTACGCGGCGGGTCTGAGCGTTCGCTGAGTTGATCACACGACGTGAATGCTGCTCGCCGTCACGCCAGTACCGACCTGGGCAAGATCGATCTTGTCGTTTCCGGTGCCGTTGGCCGAGAACCAGAGCTCGCCGGACGTCGTGTTCAAGAAGAACTTATCGGCGCTTCCGCTCTCGTTCCAAGCAGTTGCATTGTTCTCGGCACCGACCCCGCTGCCAGATGCGAACTGCCCGGCCGCGATTGCGGGCGCCGAACTGACCGTGCCCCCGGCACCGACATCGACCACAATCTCGTCCGTTCCAGAAACGAAATCCGTAATGGTGTCGTGGCCTCCGTTCGTGGCAGTCAGGACGAATATGTCGTTTCCAGCTCCCCCAGTCAGCTGATCGTCGCCGGCCCCGCCGATGAGGATGTCGTTGCCGCCAAGGCCGTTCAAGATGTCATTG
>DASTZX010000423.1:0-18318 GCA_035764045.1 Xanthobacteraceae bacterium
CGACCCGGTGGCGAGCGTGATCGAATCCTGCGTCGGCTGCGGCTTGTGCGGCGAGGTCGCGCATGCGGCGGTGCTGTGCCCGTCGTTCTATCGCGCCGAGATCGTCCGGAACGCCGGCGTCTTCGAGCGCGCCCGCCATGCCCTGCGGTCCTGGGTTCTGCCGATCGGCACGCCTGACGAGCGGAGCGCATCGGCATGACGACACCGCGCCCGATCGCGATGCTGATCGCCGCGCTCGGCGGCGAAGGCGGCGGCGTGCTCACCGACTGGATCGTCGCGGCCGCGAGTGCGCAGGACTTTCCGGTGCAGAGCACCTCGATCCCGGGGGTCGCCCAGCGCACCGGCGCGACGACCTATTACATCGAGGTGATGCCACTCAGTACCGCGGCGCTCGGCGACGAGCGGCCGGTGCTCGCGCTCACGCCGGGCGCGGGCGACGTCGATGTCGTGCTGGCGAGCGAGCTCATGGAAGGGGCGCGCGCGATCGGCAGCGGGTTCGTCACCCGAGAGCGCACCGCGCTCATCGCGTCGACCCACCGCTCCTACGCGATCGCGGAGCGCATGGCGATGGGCGACGGACGCTACGATGCCGAACGCCTGACAACGGCGATCGACAATCATGCGCGCCAGCATCTGCTGTTCGACATGGCGGCAGTGGCGCGCGAGGCCGACGCCATGATCAATGCGGTGATGCTGGGGGCGCTCGCCGCCGCCGACGTCCTGCCGATCCCGCCGCAGGCGTTCGAGGACGCGATCCGCGCCGACGGCAAGGCGGTCGAGGCCAACCTGCGCGGCTTTCGCGCCGGCCTTGCGGCGGCGGGTGGTGGGGCGGCGCGCGAGAAGTCCGACGGCAAGCGCCGCCACGGCGCGACGCGCTCGCTCGCGACGCTGGAGCAGGAGGCTCAGGCGATCATGCCGGCGGCGGCCGACATCGTCATCGAGGGTCTGCGGCGCACCGCGGCGTTCCAGGACGTCGGCTATGCGCGGCTCTATCTCGACCGGCTGCGGCCCATCGTCGAGGCGGACGCGCGGGCGCAAGCCGGCGGACGGCTGGTCCGCGAGACCGCGCGCCAGCTTGCCGTGCGCATGACGTTCGAAGACGTGATCCGCGTCGCCGAAGCGAAGATCGCGCCTGAGCGCTTCGTCCGGATCCGGCAGGAGATCGGCGTCAAGGCGGGCGAGCCGTACCGGATCGTGGAGTTTCTCAAACCCGGCCTCGAGGAGCTCTGCGCGGTGCTCCCGCCCCGCCTCGCGCGGCGCATCCTTGCGTGGGCGGAGCGGCGCAACTGGAGCCCGCATTGGGGCATGGAGATCGAGAGCACGTCGTTGTCGGGTTATCTGCGCTTCTGGGCGCTCGCCAAGCTCAGGCGCTTCCGGCCGCGCGGTCACCGCTACGCGCAAGAGCAGACGGCGATCGAGGCCTGGCTCGCGCTGATCGGCGCGGCGGCGCGGCTGTCGGCGGACGTCGCGGTCGAGGTCGCCGCGTGCGCGCGGCTGATCAAGGGCTACGGCGACACGCACAAGCGCGGCAGCGCGAACTACCAGGCGATCGAAACCCAGGTGATCCGGCCGATTCTCGCCGGCCGCATTCCGCCGGCCCAAGGCGCCGATGCGATTGCGAGCGCACGCACGGCGGCGCTGGTCGATCCGGAAGGCGAAGGGCTGGCGAAATGCCTCGCCGAGATCGCGAGCCGCACGGCGGCCGCGCGCGTCGCGGCGGAGTGAGATTTTCGGACGTCATGGCCGGGCATAGCCGTTCGAAGAACGGCGTCGCTTCGCTCGCCTATCTCCCGGCCATCCACCTGTTGGCTACCTCGGGAAGACGTGGATGCCCGGCACAAGGCCGGGCATGACGAGTTACGCCTTTTCCGCCATGTGCTGATGCACCAGCGCGGCGACCTCGGCGTCGTCGCCCTCGTGGCGCGCGCCGAGGCCGGTGACGACGCCGGCGCGGTCCTGCATCTCGCGGTTCTGGCTCATCTTCCACTTGCCCTCGAGGCGGGCGATCTCGAAGCGGAAGCCGACGATGCCGCACAGCATCACCTCGATGTAGCGCTCGGGCGCGTCCGTGACGGCCCACGGCTGCGCCTCGCCGCGCTCCTGCTGGTCGGTGAGCTCGCCGACGTGGCGGCGCAGCCAGCTCGCGTCGTCCATCACGGCGGGCCGGCCATAGGCGTGCACCACCGCATAGTTCCAGGTCGGCACGACCTTGCCGGTCTCGCGCTTGGTCGCATACCAGTTCGGTGTGATGTAGGCCTCCGCTCCCTGGAAGATCATCAGTGCCTCGCCGCCTTCGGCGAGATCCTTCCAGTGCGGATTGGCGCGCGACAGATGGCACTCGATGGTGCCGAACGGCCCCTCCTCCTTGAGCACGGTCGGCAGATGGGTGCCGTAGAGGCCGGAGGCGCCCGCCGAGACGAGCGCCGCGAACGGATGGGCGCGGATGAGCGCGTGCATCTCGGCGACGTCATCGACGCGGAAGTGGTCGGGCAGGTACATGGCGGCGTCTCTTGCGATCGGGCAGACGAGAACGCGTAGCGCGGGCCGACGCAAATGACAAATTCAGATGGAATTTGATCGCACCCGTTGATCGCACCCGTTGATCGCACGGGCCCGCCCTCCCTCTCCCCGCTTGCGGGAAAGGGTCGGGGTGAGGGGCGCTGAGATTGAGCCAAACTCGGCGGCAACGACGCGCGGCGGCGCCCCCTCACCCGCCGCGCTTCGCGCGTCGACCTCTCCCCGCCAGCGGGGAGAGGTAAAGGGTTCAATCCAGCGGCTCGACCTTGACCAGCGCGTGAGCGTGGTTGGAGCCGGTCCAGAAGGTGACCGGGCTCGTCGAGTTGTCCATGACCAGCGAGCGCATGTTGGTATCGCTCGGCATCAGATACTCCACGGTCTGGCCGGTCCTGGGATCGAGCCGGATCGCGCGGTCGGTCTGCATGCCCGCCACCCAGACCTCGCCGTTCTTGTCGATCGCCGCCCGGTACGGCCCGCTGTATTGGGTCGGCAGCTTGTACTCGTTGACGAACTTCTCCGCCCGGGTGTCGAACACCGCGACGGCGTTGCCGCGGTATTCGGTCAACAGGATGCGGTCCTGGTCGTCGATCTGCATGCGCCGCGCCCGCCCATGGGCGGTCGGCAGGTCATACCAGGTGACCGCGCCGGTCTTGGCGTCGATCTTGCCGATATAACCGTCGACGAATTCGGCCATCCACAGATTGTTCTTGGAGTCCGAGATGACCTGGTAGATCGAGTGGCGCCCGCCCGACAGCTTGTCGGTCGGATGGAACTTGTCCCACTCCCCGCTCGCGATATCGAGCCGGAAGATGTCCTGGGTGCCGACGCTCTTGGTCCACACCTTGCCGTCGACGTCGTGGCGCAACCCGACGAAATTGAGCTGCACGCGGTTGTCGTTCCACTTCGCCGGCAGCGGATAGAACTTGGTCTCGCCGGTCTTCGGATCGATCGTGCCGAGCGAGCCCTGATACATGGTGTCGAACCAGAGCTTGCCCTGGGTATCGAACTCGAGGCTGAGCTGGCCCTCGGGCGCGTTCGGCTTGTACTTCTTGACCGGGTATTCGGTGAGCTTGAGCGTCTTCGGGTCGAACTTGGAGATGAACATCTCGCCGAAGTCCGAGTACCAGACGTTGCCCTCCTTATCGAGCACGACGTCATGCGGCTCGGTCGTCGGCCGGCCGACGTCGTATTCGGTGATGATGACGTGCGTCGCCCGCCCCTGCGGGCGCGGCAGCGTCTTGAGCGGATACTGCCACTTGTCGACCGCGCTCAAATTGATGGTCGCCAGATACTCGGCGAACTTGCGGTACTGCTCGGGCGTGCCCGCTCGCTCCGTGTCGAGCATGCGCTGCGGCTTGATCGGCTGGCTCACCGCGCCATAGCCCATCATGCGAGTCACGACGTGGGTCCACTCGTCGGCATCGTGGGTCGAGCGCACGATGCGCTCGAGGGTATGGCAGCTGGTGCAGTTGAGCAGCAGCGCCTTCTGGTCCTCTGCGCCCGGCACGCTCATCATCCATTCGGCGTTGGTGAGCTGGCTCGCGAGATTGCGCGTCGGCTTGAGCCGGATGTCGGCCGTGCTCGTCTTCTCGGTCGCGACGGTCGCCTTGGTGGGCGTGCCGATGTCGTAGCCGACGGCGCGGATGGTGATCGTGTAGTCGCCCGGCTCGAGGCGATCCTCGGGGAAACTGTAGCGGCCCTGCGCGTCGGTGATGACGCTGACCTTGACGATCGAGCCCGCCTTCTTGGCACTGACGACTACACCCTCCATGGCGCCTTCCTTCTCGGAGGTGACCTGGCCGGTGAGCGCCACGCCGTTCTGCGCCGCGATCGGATGAGATGCCGCCAGAGACAGCATGACGGCGGCGGCGGCCGTCAGGCTCCACGCGAATGGGTGTCGCATCGCTTTCTCCCTAGACCGTTGTGATTTCGATCGATTGTTCTTGCGGATCGATTGTTGTTGGCATTCGCGACGGAATGCATGGCGCCGAAAACACGGGCACCAGACTCAAAGGTGAGCGCAGTGTGACTCCACCCGACGTTGCGGACAAGCCCGCCTCGCTTCACGCAGTCGTGGTCTCGGTATCGGGTGCGCGATCGAGACGGGCAACAGAAAACGGCCGGCGCAAGCGCCGGCCGGTTCTGCATTCAGGCCCGAAGACCCGGATGACTATGGTCAGTTGTGACCGACGAGCTGGAAGTCCTGCTGATCCACAGCCGTCCCAAACTGCGTGCGCGGGGCCTTGCGGACCGAGTCATAGGCGCCGGAGGGGATGCCGGAGAGCGCACTCACCCGCGCCTGCGGGACGTAACGGCCGGAGTCCTGCAGCTCGGTCGCGGTGTTGTGGTCGCCCGCGAAGGCCGGAGCCGCAACGAGGGTGGCGAGCGTCGCGAGGACGGCGATCTTGCTCTTGGTCATGATCATTCTCCTGAAAACCGTGGCGAGACGGACTTTGGTCTCGCGGAGTATCTCGATCCGGGTGCGGATGCCGATTGCTTCCGGCTCGATCGATGACCGGTACATAGCGTCCTATTTGATTGTTTACAATTAAATTGTACATGCATAAGCGTCGAGGCAGCTATGCACAATTATATTGTGCGCTATCTATTTGTTTCCAAGCCGATTTCCCATATAGTGCACAGAACGACCAACGCCCCGCAGAGGTGCGCCATGAGCAAGAAAGACGAGAGGGAACCCTCGACCCTGGATTCGATGCTGTGCTTCACGGTCTATTCGACCGCGCACGCGTTCAATCGCGCTTACAAGCCGCTGCTCGACGCGCTCGGGCTGACCTATCCGCAATATCTGGCGATGTTCGCGCTGTGGGAGCGCGACGATCTGTCGGTCAAGGAGATGGGCGAGCTCCTCCACCTCGATTCCGGAACGCTGACGCCGCTGCTCAAGCGGCTCGAGGCGGTCGGGCTGGTCAAGCGGGCCCGCGACACCGCCGACGAGCGCAGCGTGCGGATCCGGCTCACCCCGGCCGGCGCAGCCCTGCGGCTGAAGGAGAACAAGGTCAAGCAGGGCATTCTCGGCGCCTGCGGAGTCACGCCCGACGATCTGAAGTCGCTCAATGCGCAGCTCGTGCGGGTGCGCGACAGTCTCAACGAGCATACCTAGAACGACGACCATCTCCTAACGGGCTGCGCGCCATCGCGCGCCCTTGACAAGCGCCGCCCCTTGATGGCCCTTGCGGCGCGAGCGCCCGCACGCTCAGCCGCGCCCCGACCCCCGCCTTCCGGACGCGGCCTCTTCATCGGAAGGTTGGAGGACGATTCATGATGCGCGTCGACGCGTGGACGCATTTCATTCCCAAGCCGTTTGCCGACAAGATGGCCCAGATCGCCGGCAATTTCGCCGA
Source organism: Xanthobacteraceae bacterium (assembly GCA_035764045.1). Classification (GTDB taxonomy): domain Bacteria; phylum Pseudomonadota; class Alphaproteobacteria; order Rhizobiales; family Xanthobacteraceae; genus JAVDCA01. The sequence goes on from DASTZX010000423.1 coordinate 5,880, forward strand.
CATCGGCAAGCGGATGCGGGAGATTCCGTGCATCCACGACCTCGACGAGCGCATGCGCGTGGTCGACAAGTTCCCGGACTATGCGCAGGTCCTCTCCTATGCGATGCCGCCGATCGAGAACGTCGTGCAGGGCGCGCAGACCGAGGAGCTGTGCAAGCTGATCAACGACGGCTTCGTCGACATCTGCGCCAAGCACAAGGATCACTTCCCGGGCTGGATCGCGCAGGTGTCGCTCGGCCATCCGGAGGGCGCGGTGCGCGAGGCGCAGCGCGCGATCAAGAACGGCGCGCTCGGGGTGCAGACCTACACCAACATCAACGGCAAGCCGCTCGACCGGCCGGAATACGCGGAGTTCTTCGCCACGATGGCGAAGCTCGGCAAGCCGATCTGGATCCATCCGACGCGCGGCGCGAACTTCCCCGACTACCTCGACGAGAAGAAGTCGCTGTACGAGATCTGGTGGACGTTCGGCTGGTCCTACGAGACGGCGGCCACCATGGCCCGCCTCGTCTTCTCCAAGACGATCGACAACAATCCGGGGCTCAAGCTGATCATGCACCATTTCGGCGGCATCGTGCCGATGCTCGAGGGCCGGGTCGGCCCCGGCTGGGACCAGATCGGCGCGCGGACCTCCGATGCCGACTATCAGGCGCTCAAGCGCAGCCTGAAGAAGAAGCGCCCGATCGACTACTTCAAGGAGAGCTTCAACGTCGACACGGCGGTGTTCGGCTCCGACGGCGGCACCGTGCTCGGCGTCTCCTTCTATCCGACCGAGCAGATCGTGTTCGCGTCCGACTGCCCGTTCGATCCGGAAAAGGGCACCGGCTACATCCGCGAGACGCTGCGCATCATCGAGAGCCTCAACCTGCCGAAGGACAAGCTCGAGAAGATCTACCATGGCAATCTCGAGGCGCTGACCGGCACCAAGCTGGTCAAATAGGACGAAGCCGCGATGGCCGGCCTTCCGGTCGTCATCGCCGGAGCGGGACCCACCGGCCTGATGTGCGCGCTCGCGCTCGGCCGGCACGGCATTCCCGTCATCCTGCTGGAAGTCGAGCCGGCGCTCACCCACGACCTGCGCGCCGGCACGTTCCATCCGCCGACGCTCGAGATGATGGCGCCGTACGGGATCACGGCGCGCATGCACGAGACCGGCCTGCGCGTTCGGCACTGGCAGATCCGCGACCTCCGCGGCGAGTTCGTCGCGCAGTTCGATCTCGGCCTCCTCGCCGACGTCACGCCCTACCCTTATCGCCTGCACCTCGAACAGCACCGCCTGACGCCGATCCAGCTCGACATCCTGCGGCAGGAGACCGATGCGGATGTGCGCTTCGGCCATCAGTTGACCGGCTTCGTCCAGCATGCCGATCGCGTCGAGGTCGAAGTCACGGCGGACGGGAGGCCGGAGACGATCGCGGCCGCCTGGCTCATCGGCGCGGACGGCGGACGCAGCACGGTGCGAAAGACCCTGGGCATCGAGTTCGAAGGGTTCACCTGGCCGGAGCAATTCGTGGTGGCGAGCACGCATTACGACTTCGCTCAGCACGGATTCGCGATGAACTCGTACATTTCCGATCCGGTGAACTGGGCGGCGGTGTTCAAGATGCCCGACCAGGGCCCGCCCGGCATCTGGCGCGCCGCGCTTCCGGGCGATCCCGCGCTGTCCGACGAGGCGATGCTCGCGCCCGAGTGGATCGAACGCGCCATGCAGAGCATCGTGCCGCGAGCCGAGCCGTACGCCATCCGATACAAGAGCGTCTACCGCGTGCACCAGCGGGTGGCGAAGACGTTCAGAACAGGCCGCGTGCTGATCGCCGGCGACGCCGCGCATCTCAACAACCCGATGGGCGGGCTGGGGCTGAACAGCGGCATCCATGACGCCATCAATCTCACCGACAAGCTCGTGCGCGTGTGGCGCGGCGAAGCGCCGGAATCCCTCCTCGATCTCTACGTACGCCAGCGCCGCTCGGCGACGATCGCGCAGGTGCAGGCGATGTCGATCCGCAACAAGCGGCTGCTGGAGGAACGCGACCCGGCGGTGCAGCGCGAGCGGCTGACCGAGTTGATCGCGATCGCCGGCGATCCCGCGCGGGCGCGGACCTACCTGCTCGAATCGTCGATGATCGCCGGCCTGCGGCGGGCGGACGAGATGCAGTAGTGCCGTCATGCCCGCGCCTGTCGTGGGCATCCACGTCTTGGCGGCATGGCACGAGGAAAGACGTGGATGGCCGGGACGAGCCCGGCCAGGACGATTTCAGTACGGTGGAAAATGCTCTAGCTTCCGCACCCATGGCGCTCGCACGCATGCACGAGAGGGACGACTCGACGCCCGGCGAGGAGACGAACGGCGCGGCTGCGCCCGCCGCCAAGGCGGCGGATGAGACCGGCCGCGTCACGCCGATGATGGAGCAGTACGTCGAGATCAAGGCCGCGCATCCCGACTGCCTGCTGTTCTACCGGATGGGCGACTTCTACGAGATGTTCTTCCAGGACGCCGAGATCGCGAGCCGCGCGCTCGGCATCGTGCTGACCAAGCGCGGCAAGCATCTCGGCCAGGACATCCCGATGTGCGGCGTGCCGGTCGAGCGCTCCGACGAATATCTGCACCGCCTGATCGCGCTCGGCCATCGCGTCGCGGTGTGCGAGCAGACCGAGGATCCGGCCGAGGCGAAGAAGCGCGGCGGCAAGAGCGTGGTGAAGCGCGACGTGGTGCGCCTCGTCACGCCCGGCACGCTGACCGAGGACACGCTGCTCGACGCGCGGCGCAACAACTACCTCGCCGCGATCGTGCGCGCACGCGCCTCCTCGCCCGGCGACGACGGCCGCTTCGCGCTCGCCTTTCTCGACATCTCGACCGGCGAGTTCCGGCTGACCGAGTGCGATCGTCCCGGGCTCGCGGCCGAGATCGCGCGGCTCGAGCCGGGCGAGATCATCGTGTCGGACGCGCTCTATGGCGACGCCGAGCTCGCGCCGCTGCTGCGCGCCCTGCCCGCCGTGACGCCGCTGCCGCGCGACGTCTTCGACGGCGCGACTGCGGAGCGCCGGCTCGCCGCCTATTTCGCGGTCGCGACCACGGACGCGTTCGGCGCCTTCAGCCGCCTCGAGCTCACCGCGGCGGCTGCCTGCGTCACCTATGTGGAGCGCACCCAGCTCGGCAAGCGCCCGCCGCTCTCGCCGCCGGTGCGCGAGGCGCAGGGTGCGACGCTGGCGATCGACGCGGCGACCCGCGCCAACCTCGAACTGATGCGCACGCTCGGCGGCGAGCGGCGCGGCTCGCTCGCCGCGACCATCGACCGCAGCGTGAGCGCGGCAGGCTCGCGCCTGCTCGCGCAGCGGCTCGCGGCGCCGCTCACCGATCCGCCCGCCATCGAGGCGCGGCTCGATGCGGTGGCGAGCTTCGTCGACGATCCGGCGCTGCGCGCCGATGCGCGCACGAGCCTCGCGGCCGCGCCCGACCTCGCGCGCGCGCTCGCTCGGCTCGTGGTCGGCCGCGGCGGGCCGCGCGACCTCGCCGCCATCCGCGACGGGCTCCTGGCCGCGGTTGCGCTCGCCGGCCGGCTCGAGACGCTCGCGCCCGCACCGGCCGAGATCGCGCAGGCGGCCGCGGCGCTGCGCGCGCCCGATCCGGCGATCGCGGCCGAGCTCGGGTCGGCGCTCGCCGACGAGCTGCCCGCGTTCAAGCGCGACGGCGGCTTCGTGCGCGAGGGCTTCGACAGCGCGCTCGACGAGACGCGGGCGCTGCGCGACGAATCCCGTCGCGTGGTCGCGGGATTGCAGGCGCGCTATGCGGAGGAGACCCAGGTCCGCGCCCTGAAGATCCGGCACAACAACGTGCTGGGTTACTTCGTCGAGGTGACGGCGCAGCACGGCGACAAGCTCCTGAAGGAGCCGCTCAACAAGGCCTTCATCCATCGCCAGACGCTGGCCGGCCAGGTGCGCTTCACCACCACCGAGCTCGCCGAGCTGGAAGCGAAGATCGCCAACGCCGCCGACCGCGCGCTCGGGCTCGAGCTCGCGGTGTTCGAGCGGCTTGCCGGGCGGGTGATCGCGGCGGCGGACGCCATCAAGGCTGCCGCGGAGGCGCTCGCCGCGATCGATGTCGCCGCGGCGCTGGCGGCGCTCGCGGCCGAGCGCGACTATGTGCGGCCCGAGATCGCCGCGGGAATCGATTTCGTCATCGAGGGCGGCCGCCACCCGGTAGTCGAGCAGGCGATCGACGGGCCGTTCGTCGCCAACGACTGCGACCTCTCGCCGCCGGAAGGCACGGGCGCCGGACGCATCTATGTGGTCACCGGCCCCAACATGGCGGGCAAGTCGACCTATCTGCGGCAGAACGCGCTCATCGCGGTGCTCGCCCAGATGGGCAGCTTCGTGCCGGCGAAACGCGCCCGCATCGGCGTGGTCGACCGGCTGTTTTCCCGCGTCGGCGCCGCCGACGACCTCGCGCGCGGACGCTCGACCTTCATGGTCGAGATGGTGGAGACCGCCGCGATCCTCAACCAGGCCGGCGCTCGCTCGCTGGTCATCCTCGACGAGATCGGACGCGGCACGGCCACCTTCGACGGCCTCTCCATCGCGTGGGCCGCGATCGAACATCTGCACGAGACCAACCGCTGCCGCGCGCTGTTTGCGACCCATTTCCACGAATTGACCGCGCTCGCCGCCAAGCTGCCGCGGCTCCACAATACGACCGTGCGGGTGCGCGAGTGGCACGGCGACGTGGTCTTCCTGCACGAGGTGGTGGCGGGCGCAGCGGACCGTTCCTACGGCATCCAGGTGGCGAAGCTCGCCGGGCTGCCGCCGGCGGTGATCGAGCGCGCCAAGCTGGTGCTCGCGGAGCTCGAGGCCGAGGACCGCATCTCGCCGGCGCGCAAGCTGATCGACGACCTGCCGCTGTTCGCTGCGACCGCACGCACGCCCGCTGCGGCGCCGCGCGACGAGATGGCCGAGACAGTGATCGCGGCGCTCGCGGCGCTCAATCCGGACGAGATGTCGCCGCGCGAGGCGCTCGATGCGCTCTATGCGCTCAAGCTCGCGGCTGCGAAGAAGCCTTAGCGGCGGCAAGCGGCTTGCCGCGCCGCAGCCACCAGAAGCCGAAGTTGCAGACGAGCGAGACGGCGAGGGCCACGGACAGCCCGGCCGCGGTGCCGAGCGGCACGACGAGGAGCCGCGCCGCGAGGCACGTGACCGAGAAGCCGACCAGACCGAGCAACGTATTCGACAGCACCGCGCCGGTGGCCGGGCCGCCGATGCGCGGATGTAAAATCAGCATCAGGCTCAACAGCACGATCGGAAAGACCGCGAGCACGCCCGTGATGGCCGGCCCGACATGGGTGCTCAGCGCCACGACCGTCGCGACGGTCGTCGCCACCATGCCGGCGCGCAGCGGGACGTCATACCAGCGGGCGGTGACGAGCGGCATGCGCGCATGGCGCAGCCGGTTGCCGATTGCGAGCGCGCCTGACAAGACCACGACGTTGAACGCGACGGCGCCGAGCGTCGTCCAGGGCAGCACGCGCGAGAGCGACGCGACCGCGGCCCAGGCGAGGAGCGCCGGGATGACGCTGAGCGCCAGCCCCCGCTTCTGGGCGAGCAGCGTATAGGTGAGCGCAAACACGCTGTTTGCCGCATTGCCGACCAGACTGGCGAGCGCACTGTCGGCGATGAACCCCGCGCCGTGGTCGAGGGAGAGGAAGATGTAGGCTGGCCCCGCCGCGACCGGCAGCGTCGCGACCATGGCGGCGATGACCGCGCCGGTGCGCTCGGCGAGGAACGTCACCCCGACCACGAAGGCCGCCGTGACGGCCATCTTGATCAGCAGCGAGAGGAGGAAGAGGAGGTCGGGAGACATCAATCCAGCGTGCCGCGGCCGTCGTCATGGCCGGGCATAGCCGTTCGAAGAACGGCGCTTCGCTCGCCTATGCCCGGCCATCCACGCCTTGGCCCGGAGCGCATGCTTTAAAGACGTGGATGCCCGGCACAAGGCCGGGCATGACGAATCAAATCGATCGCATGCCTCACATGCGGTTCAAGCGCACCTCGACGGGAGGGCCGGACTTGATGGTCTGGTAGACCACGCAATAGCGCTCGGTGAGCTTGAGCAGCTGGTCGAGCTTCTCCTGCTCGGCGTCGGTCTCGAGCGCGAAGGAGAGCCGGATCTGGGCGAAGCCGACCGGCGCGTCCTTGGCGACGCCGAGCGTGCCGCGAAAGTCGAGATCGCCCTCGGCTGATACCATCCCGGACCGGAGCGGGATCGCGAGCGCGGTCGCCACCGCCTTGACGGTCACGCCGGCGCAGGCGACCAGCGCCTCGAGCAGCATGTCGCCCGAGCAGAGCTCGAGACCGGAGCCGCCGGTCGCGGGATGCAGGCCGGCGACCGCGAGCGCGCGCCCGGTCTCGACCTTGCAGGCGATGTTGGTGTCGTCCAGCGCGCCCTTGGCGCGCAGCGTGATGTAGGCGGCCTTGGGATCGGTCTTGTAGCGCTCCTTGATCGGCGCCTGCATCGCGCGCAGCTCGGCGGCATCCATTAAGGGTCTCCTTCTGAAATCGTCATGGCCGGGCATAGCCGGCCGAAGAACGGCGTCGCTTCGCTCGCCTATGCCCCGGCCATCCACGCCTTGCTCGGCCGGAACGTATAAAGGCGTGGATGCCCGGGACAAGCCCGGGCATGACGGAGTTACGGGCATGACGGAGTGACATGGCCTCCGTCCCTACCACCACAGGGCGGCGCCAGCCTCGCTCTTGACCTCCCCGTCGTCGGTCGCCTTGCGGTCGAGCGAGCGATCGAGGGCGGCGAGCACGCGCCGCTTGGCGAAATCGAATGCGGCCGACTGGCGATCGCGCGGACGCGCCAAGTCGGTGACGATCTCCTCGTACAGCCGGCCCGGCCGCGCGCGCATCACGATCACCCGGTCGGCAAGCACGATCGCCTCGTCGACGTCGTGGGTGACGATGACGAGGGTGGGCTTGGTGTCCGCCCACACGTCGAGCAGATGATCCTGCAGGTCGGCGCGGGTGAAGGCGTCGAGGGCCGAGAACGGCTCGTCGAGCAGGAGCACCTCGGGCCGGGTCACGAAGGCGCGCGCGATCGCGACACGCTGGGCCTGGCCGCCGGACAATTCGCGCGGCCACACCGTCGCCTTGTCGGAGAGGCCGACGCGGTTGAGCTGGGCGGCGACGCGGCCGTTGCGCTCCGGCTTCGGCCGGCCTTCGAGCCCGAAGCCGACGTTCTTCGCCACCGTGAGCCAGGGCAAGAGGCGCGGCTCCTGAAACACGATGCCGATCTTCTCGTGCGGCCGGGTGATCGCGTCGCCGTCGAGCACGACGGTGCCGGAGGTCGGCCGGTCGAGCCCGGAGACGGCGCGCAACAGGGTCGACTTGCCGCAGCCCGAGCCGCCGACGATGGCGAGGATCTCGCCCGGCGCGACGGTGAGCGTGACGCCGTCGAGCGCCCGCACGCCGTTCGGATAGGTCTTGCCGACGTTCTGCAGCGCGAGCACCTCAACCCTCCTGCTGGCGCGCCAGGGCGTCTTCCCAGCGCAGGAACGGCGCGGCCGCGACCGCCACCAGGGCGTCGGTGAGCTTCCCGAGCACCGCGAAGGCGACGAGCGCCGCGACGATCTCCGCCGGCTTGCCGAGCTGCTGGCCGTCGATCAACAGATAGCCGAGCCCTTCCGAGGCGCCCATGAACTCGGCGGCGATGACGAACATCCAGCCCAGCCCGAGACCGGCGCGCAGCGACACCACGTAGGCGGGCAGCACGGCGGGCAGGAGGATGCGGCGGACCATGGCGAGGCCGCTCAGGCGAAACGCGCGGCCGACCTCGACGATCTTGCGATCGACCGAGAGGATCGCGGCCATGACGCCGAGATAGACCGGAAAGAACACGCCGACCGCGATCAGCGCCACCTTCGAGGTCTCGAAGATGCCGAGCCAGAGGATGAACAGCGGTATCCAGGCGATCGAGGGGACGGCGCGCAGCCCCTGCAGGGTCGGATCGATGAGGCGGCGGGTGAGCGACGAATAGCCGGCGAGCGCGCCGAGCAGCGTGCCGGCCGCGGCGCCGAGCGCAAAGCCGGCCGCCATGCGGGCCAGCGTCGCGATCACGTGACGGTAGAGCTCGCCGTTGCGGGCGAGCTCGGCGAATTCCTGCCAGATGCGCGAGGGGGGCGGCATCAGCCGGCCGTCGGAGAGGCCGGCGCGCACCGCGAGTTCCCAGGCGAGCGCCGCCCCGACCGGCAGCGCGAACGCCAAGGCGATCCGGCGCAGGCCCGCTTGCGCGGCGCGCGGGCGGACGGGGCGCTGCGCCGCCTCTGCGGGTTTTGCTTCGACCGACATGCCGACAGAAGACATAGGAGGCTTACCGAAAGCAACAGTTGGCGGTGGCGCTGACCGATAGCACTGCGTCGGCGCTCTCTCCCCGCGTCCGAACTCGGGCTTGCCCGAGTTCGGCATCAATTAATGCGCAAGTCGGGCAGGCCCGACTTGCGTGGGAGAGGGTCGGGGTGAGGGGCGCTAAATCTCAGCAAGGGAACGACTCGCGGATACGCGCCCTCACCCGACCGCGCTTCGCGCGGCCGACCTCTCCCCGCAAGCGGGGAGAGGTGAAACGAGTGGCCGCTCAGTTCCCCGCCAGCGGCACGCGATCATCGATCAGGTCGTCGACCGACTTCTTCACGTCCACGTTGGCCGGAATGACACCGGCCTTCTGCAGCGCGATGCCGGCTTCGAGGATCGACTCACGCTGTGGCGCGCCGATGCGATTGTGGTTGAGGTCGGTGCGCTCCTTGAGCTGCTTGTCGACCACCGCCTCGGGCAGCTTGGTCACCGCGATGAAGCTCTTCTTGAGCTCGTCATAATGGGCGAGCGAATACTTGCGCGCCTCCTCGTACACGGCGAGCACGCGGCGCACGAGGTCGGGATGATCCTTGAGGAACTGCTCGCGCGCATTGAGGATGCCCCAGGTGTTGGCGTCCTTGTTGCGGTAGAACAGCCGCGCCCCGTCCTCGATCTCGGCCTGCGCCATCATCGGATCGAGCCCCGCCCAGGCGTCGACGTCGCCGCGGATGAGCGCGGTCTTGCCATCCGGATGCTGCAGCAGGACCGGGGTGATGTCCCGCTCGGTGAGGCCGACGCTCAACAGGGCGCGCACCAGGAAGATGTGCGGATCGGTGCCGCGGGTGACCGCGACGCGCTTGCCCTTGAGATCGGCGATCTTGTTGATGCTGGTGTCCTTGCGGGTGACGAGCGCGGTCCACTCGGGCTGCGAATAGACGTAGATCGACTTGATCGGGTTGCCGTTGATGCGGGCGACCAGCGCGGCCGAGCCCGCGGTCGAGCCGAAATCGATCGATCCCGCGTTGAGGAACTCGAGCGCCTTGTTGGAGCCGAGCGTCTGGACCCAGCGGATCGCGATGCCGTCCTTGGCGAACTCCTTCTCGAGGAAGCCCTTGTCCTTGAGCAGCATCGAGACCGGATTATAGGTCGCCCAGTCGATGCGGATCTCTTTCGGATTGTCGGCGGCCGGGGCGGACGCCGGCGCGGCCGCGGCGGCGAGCGCGGCCGCCAGGGTGGTTGCGAAGACACGTCGGGAGAACAGGGTCATGACGACCTCCATGCGCAAGGCCATGCGGCATCCCTTTGCGCGCACGGACGGATGATGGAGACGGGATTTTCGGCCCGCCGTCAGCTCGGCGAGGGGCAGGCCCCACGCTTTAGCTGCATTTGTTAAGCGCCCGCAAGCTGTTCGCTCAAATCGGCGCTAGTTTTCTTCTATCCGGCGCGCGGCCCTACCGTCAATGGGGAATATTCATCCCTTGTTTGGTTTAACAGCGGGAATTATTTTCCGTATGGATGCCCCGCGTGACAGTCGCGCGGGCGTCGTCTATCCGAGAGTCATGGCGATCCTCGACCACCCCTCCCGCGGCGCCGGCGAGCTCATCGACAGGGCCGCGATCTCGGCCGAGCTCGCGCGGCTGGCCAAGGATTTTGCCGGCCGCGACCGCGAGCTGCGCAATGCGGTCGCGCAGCGCCTCAAAGCGGCGCATGCCGACGCTCGCGTCGTGGCCGAGCAGCTCCTGCTCGAGGACCGCCAGGGCCGCCGCTGCGCCGAGCGGCTGTGCGCGTTGCAGGACGACATCCTCCAGGTGATCTACGACTTTGCGGCGCGCCAGCTCTATCCGGCGCAGACCGTCTCCGACGCCGAGCGCATGGCGATTGTCGCGACCGGGGGCTACGGGCGCGGACTGATGGCGCCGGGCTCCGACATCGATCTCCTGTTCCTGCTGCCCTACAAGCAGACCGCCTGGGGCGAGTCGATCGCCGAGACCATCCTGTATTGTCTGTGGGACATGGGTCTGAAGGTCGGGCACGCGACGCGCTCGGTCGACGAGTGCATCCGCCTGGCCAAGGCCGACATGACGATCCGCACCGCGGTGCTCGAATCGCGCTACCTGTTCGGCGACCGCAAGCTCTACGACGAGCTGGTGAGCCGGTTCGACAAGCAGATCGCGCACGGCAGCGCGGCGGAGTTCGTCACCGCCAAGCTCGCGGAGCGCGAGGAGCGGCATCGCCGCGCCGGCGCCTCGCGTTACCTGGTCGAGCCGAACGTGAAGGACGGCAAGGGCGGCCTGCGCGACCTGCATACACTGTTCTGGATCGCCAAGTACGTCTACCACGCGCGCGAGCCCGAGGAGCTGGTCGAGCGCGGCGTGTTCGACCGCGAGGAATATCAGCTGTTCCGTCGATGCGAGAACTTCCTCTGGGCGGTGCGCTGCCACATGCACTTCGTCACCGGACGGGCCGAGGAGCGCCTCGCCTTCGACCTGCAGCGCGACATCGCGGTCCGGCTCGGCTACGCCTCGCGTCCCGGCCTGCGCGAGGTCGAGCGCTTCATGAAGCACTATTTCCTGATCGCCAAGGACGTCGGCGACCTCACCGCGATCATGTGCGCCGAGCTCGAGGCGCGGCAGGCCAAGGATGTGCCGATGCTCAACCGCGTGGTCGCGCGCTTCCGCCGGCGGCCGAAGCGGATCGCGCTCAATGCCAAGGACTTCGTGATCGACCACAACCGCATCAGCATCGCCGACCGCAAGGCGTTCGCGCGCGACCCGGTCAACCTGATCCGCATATTCCACCTCGCGCAGCGCCACGGGCTCGACTTCCATCCCGATGCCATGCGGCTCGCGACCCGCTCGCTGCGGCTGATCGACAAGTCGGTGCGCGAGGATGAGGAGGCGAACCGGCTCTTCCTCGACATCCTGACGGCGTCGAACGACACGGAGGTGGTGCTGCGCCGGATGAACGAGGCCGGCGTGCTCGGCCGCTTCATCCCCGATTTCGGCCGCATCGTGTCGATGATGCAGTTCAACATGTATCACCACTATACGGTCGACGAGCACCTCCTGCGCTGCATCGGCGTGCTGGCCGAGATCGAGCAGGGCACCAATCCGGACTACGGGCTCGCCAACGAGCTCATGCGCACGATCCAGCCCGAGCACCGCCAGGTGCTCTATGTCGCGCTGTTCCTGCACGACATCGCCAAGGGGCGCATCGAGGACCATTCGATCGCGGGCGCCCGCATCGCGCGGCGGCTCGGGCCGCGCTTCGGGCTCTCGGCGGCCAACACCGAGACCGTCGCCTGGCTGATCGAGAACCATCTCGTGATGTCGAGCATCGCCCAGTCGCGCGACCTCTCCGACCGCCGCACGATCGAGAACTTCAGCCCGATCGTGCAGTCGCTGGAGCGCATGAAGCTCCTGACCATCCTCACCACCGCCGACATCCGCGCGGTCGGGCCCGGGGTGTGGAACGGCTGGAAGGCGCAGCTCATCCGCGCGCTCTACTACGAGACCGAGCCGGCGCTGACCGGCGGTTTCTCCGAGGTCGACCGGGCGCGCCGGGTCGAGATGGCGCAAGCCGAGTTCCGCGCCGAGATGAAGGACTGGACCGCCGGGGAGATCGACCGCTACGTGGCGCGCCACTACCCGGCCTACTGGCTCAAGGTCGACATCGCGCAGAAGGTCGCCCATGCCCGCTTCCTGCGCTCAGCCGAGGAGGCGGGCCGCACGCTCGCGACTTCCGTCTCCTACGACACGGCGCGCGGGGTCACCATCCTGACCGTGCTGGCGCCCGATCACCCGTGGCTGCTCTCGGTCATCGCCGGCGCCTGCGCGAGCGCGGGCGCCAACATCGTCGATGCGCAGATCTTCACCACCACGGACGGGCTCGCGCTCGACACCATCGCGGTGTCGCGCGAGTTCGATCGCGACGAAGACGAGGGCCGGCGCGCGATCCGCATCGCCGACGCGATCGAGCGCGCGCTGCATGGCGAGATCAAGCTGCCCGAGGTGGTGGCGAAGCGCGCCCCCAAGGGCCGCATCAAGGCGTTCGCGGTCGAGCCCGAGGTCTCGATGAACAATCAGTGGTCGAACCGCTACAC
>DASTZX010000424.1:0-2055 GCA_035764045.1 Xanthobacteraceae bacterium
GCCGTTCGCTATGGTCTGGATCGATCAGTCGATGCGCCACGGGATGGACCCGACCCGCGCTTGGGCCTTCCTGAATCCACGGCCGACTGCCACTTGACGAACGTTGCGGATCATCTGCTGGGCGGAGTAGGGCGGATCGCCGAGATCGGGCTCACAGCGGCTGACTAATTAAGCCGCCAAAGCCTCCGCGGGGATTTGAATGGCCATAGGCTGAGTCCACCCATGCGGCGCGCGGGCGGTTAGATCGATCTCCGAAACGGGCAATTCGGCGAGATCGTCTGCGAGAGGCGGTTCCGCCTCCATCGATTCATGAATTCGCAACGCTGCCAGCTCGCGGCGAATCTGGCGGGCGATCTTCTGGCCCAGCTTCGTCACCTGGTCGGATGAGGCGAGCACGCGCTCCACCGCGCTCGCGGCGGCATCCTCGATCGCAGGCCCGCAGTCTTCCCGCCTGGCAGAATCGGTCACCGCGGCGGTCAGCCATTCGGCCCATGCCTTGTCGGCGCGATGGAGCTGCCCATTCAGGGAGATCAGCATCTCCACGTCATCGCGGCGCGTCAGTCCATTGGGCAGATATCGCCGCTGCAGGCGGCGGACATCACCGAAGGTGATCCGCCCCCGGGCGATGACATTGGAGACGAAGTCCTGAAGCTTGCCGTCAATCATGGCCTCGACCTGCCGTGTGTTGATGCTCTGTCTGCTGCGACCATGCGCGAGCGGCGCTTACCCGCCTCTTACCGGCAGCTCTGAATTCGCGTTCAGGTAAATGAGAGTCTACTGCTGCCCGGTCGCGATGCCAGATCGCGTACCCGAATATCCCTGCCGACTTCACCGCCGGAGCCGGATGTGCTCGTATCGCGGGGATTTCGGCGGCGTGAGTTGTCGCCGAGGGCGGCCCATTGATGCCACGGTTCCAGCCCACACCTAGGGCATTGCGAGCTGAGGCCGCAGGGTGAGTCCGCGATGAGTTATGTGCCGCATACCGACCGCGAGCGCCGCGCCATGCTGGAGGCGATCGGCCTCACGCGCATGGAGGATCTCTTTGCCGACGTTCCGGCGGAGGTCCGGTTTCCCAAGCTCGACCTGCCGCCGCCCGTTTCCGAGCCCGAGCTTGCCCGCGAGATGCGTGCGCTTGCGGCGCAGAACGCTGCGCTCGACCCGGCGCTGTCGTTCCTTGGGGCCGGCACCTATCACCATTTCCGGCCTGCCACCGTCGATTACGTGCTCTCGCGCGGCGAGTTCTATACCTCTTACACGCAGTACCAGCCCGAAGTGAGCCAGGGCATGCTGCAGGCGCTGTTCGAGTACCAGAGCATGATCTGCCGGCTGACCGGCATGGAGGTGAGCAACGCCAGCCACTATGACGGCGCGACCGCGCTTGCCGAGGCCGTGCTGCTTGCGCTCAACGTCGGTGCCGGCAAGCGCAACAAGGTCGTGCTCTCGCCCGCCGTTCACCCGCATTATCGCGAGGTGGTCAAAACCTATCTGCGCGCCGGCCATCCCGCCACGCTCGTCGGCGACGACGATCCTGCGGCCGATGTCGGCCGGCTGACCGCGCTCGTCGATCGCGACACCGCCGCCCTGGTGATCCAGAACCCGAACTTCTTCGGCGCCTGCGAGCCGGTCGACGGGCTCGCCGAGGCGGTGCACGCCGCGGGCGCGCTGCTCATCGTGGTGGCCGACCCGATCGCGCTCGGCCTGTTTCGGCCGCCGGGCGATTACGGCGCCGACGTGGTCGTCGCGCACGGGCAGTCGCTTGGCATCCCGCCGGCCTTCGGCGGGCCGCATCTCGGCATCTTCGCGGCCCGTATGGCGGATGTGCGGCGCCTATCCGGACACCTCGTGGGCGAGACGGTCGATGCGGAGGGCCGCCGCGGCTATGTTCTCACCCTCGCGACCCGGGAGCAGCACATTCGCCGCGCCAAGGCGACGAGCAACATCTGCACCAATTCGGCGCTGTGCGCGCTCGGCGCCGCTGCCTATCTCGCCACCATGGGCAAGCGCGGCCTGCGGCGCGTTGCCGAGCTCTGCTTCCACAACAGCCACCATGCGGCC
>DASTZX010000425.1:0-2332 GCA_035764045.1 Xanthobacteraceae bacterium
GCCCTCTACCGGGCGCTCCGCCGCCTCAACCCCTCCCCCTTCCTCTTCCACCTCGACCTCGACGGCCACGCGCTGGTCGGCTCCAGCCCCGAGATCCTGGTCCGCCTGCGCGACGGCAAGGTCACCATCCGCCCGCTCGCCGGCACGCGGCGGCGCGGCACCACCGCTGCCGAGGACGCGGGGCTCGCCGAGGAGCTGCTCGCCGATCCCAAGGAGCGTGCCGAGCATCTCATGCTGCTCGACCTCGCACGCAACGATGTCGGCCGGGTCGCCCGGATCGGCACCGTCAAGGTCACCGAGCAGATGGTGATCGAACGCTACAGCCACGTCATGCATATCTGCTCGCATGTCGAAGGCGAGATCGATCCGCGCTACGACGCCATGGACGCCCTCGTCGCCGGCTTTCCCGCCGGCACGCTCTCGGGCGCGCCCAAGGTGCGCGCCATGGAGATCATCGACGAGCTCGAGACCGAGCGCCGCAACCTCTATGCCGGCGCCGTCGGATATTTCGCCGGCGACGGCAGCATGGACACCTGCATCGTGCTGCGCACCGCCATCATCAAGGACGGCGAGATGGTGGTGCAGGCCGGCTGCGGCGTCGTCGCCGACAGCGATCCCGCCGCCGAGCATCAGGAGATTCTCGACAAAGCCCGCGCCCTCTTCCGCGCCGCCGAAGAAGCCGTCCGCTTCGCGCGGCGGTAGGTGGAGCCGCTGGCTCCCGCTGCAAAGGCAGCCTGCGTCCTTCGACATGGCCCTTCGGGCGCAAGCTCAGGATGAAGCGCTTTTCTCAATGGCATCACGCAGATGCCATTCTCGTTTCCACCTCATCCTGAGCTTGGCGCGAAGCGCCATGTCGAAGATACTCTGTTGTTGGTCAAGTCTGGCGTTGGGTTCACGCCCTGTTTTGAGGGCAGCAGCGTGCTCGCGCCGGTCAAGGCCGCGTTGCGCCGCCTGCGGCGGTGGCCTGCGGCCAGCCTTGAGCGGCGCTGCGCGCGCTGCTGGCGGGCTTTTCAGGGCGTGCGCGGAATCAGCGGGCGAAGAGCTTCTGGGCATCGAAGTCCTCGTTGTGCTGCCACATGGCGTGAAGCGCGTGCAGCAGCTTGCGCATGAGGGCGAGGATGGCTTGCAGCCGGGTCTTGCCGCGGGCGGTGAGGCGGTCGACGAAGGCGCGCGCCTCGGGACAGCAGCGCGCCGCGGTCAGCGCCGGGTAGAACAGCGCCTCGCGCAGCCGCTTGTTGCCGCGTTTGCTGAGCCGCGGCTTGCGCTGGACGCTGGTGCCCGAGCACGCCTCGCGCACGTCGAGCCCGGCCTGCGCCACCCATTGCCGCGCCGTCATCGGCGGCAGGACGGCGAGTTCGCCCATCACCAGGAGCGCCCCTTTGGCGGCGAAGCCGGGCACGCTGTCGGTCTGCGCCAGGCGCCGCCGCAGCCCGGGATCGGCGTCGATCCGCGCCAGCGCCGCGGCGACGAGCCGGTCGATCAGCGCTTCCGTGTCGGCGATCTGCCGCTCGAGCAGCGCCACCAGCTCGGCCGGCGCCAGCGCCGTGGCGCGCAGCGCATGCAGCCGGTTCTTCGCCGCCGCCGCCGCCTTGCTCTGCGCCTGCGCCTCCCGCGTCAGCGCGCGCAGCGCGAAGAGGGCGGCCGGCGGCGGGGTCCACGGCACGAAGTCCATGCGCCGGCCGTAGTCGCGCAGCATCGCCGCATCGACCGGGTCGTCCTTGCGGCGCTGCAGGATGGCCTCGGCGAAATGGTGCGCGGCCTTGGGGTTGACCACCATCACCGCGATGCCGGCCGCAGCCAGCGCGCAGGCGAGATCGAGAAAGTAGATGCCGGTGGCTTCGAGCACGACCCGCACCGGCCGCGGGCTGCGCCGGAGCGCCGCGATCAGCGCGCGGTGGCCCGCGGGCGTGTTCGCGTAGTCCGGCCGCAGCCGCACCCGCTCGCCGATCGCCACCAGCGTGCGCGCCGCGACATCGATGCCGACGATCTCATCACCAGACACATGACTGGACATGGGCGCCTCATCGGGTTCACCATCGCGTCCGGTCCCCCGACCCTGCATCACCGTCGACCGGCCTTGTATGCAGGCTCCTTGCGGGCTCTGGGATACTCCTCGGCTTCGACGCTTAGGGCGGGGGGCCACACTTCGAACAGGATCACCAGCACCGGTGTCCTCGGGACGCTGCGGCCTCCCGGACGGGGACAATGATCGCTCATCGACCCCGACATACAAGGACGCAATAACGGCATCGCAGTCCCGCTATCGAGATACGTCTCGCATCCCGTTGCCTCACACCTTCGCCAGCGCCTTATCGAGATCGGCGATGAGATC
>DASTZX010000426.1:0-6598 GCA_035764045.1 Xanthobacteraceae bacterium
TTCGCCTTCGAGTACATGGACGGCGGCGCGGGCGGCGAGGATGCCGGCATCAAGCGCAACTGGGCCGCGCTCGACGCGGTCGAGCTCGTGCCGCGCTACGGGATCACGACCGAGCTGCCGCCGATCGACATCGAGCTGTTCGGCCGCCGTTATTCGGCGCCGATCGGCATCGCACCCATGGGCGGTCCGTCGATCGTCTGGCCGGGCGCCGATGAATTCCTCGCCGCCGCCGCCCAGGCGGCGCGGGTGCCCTATGTGCTCGGAACGGTCGCCGGCACCACGATCGAGACCGCCGCGAAGATCGCGCCCGACGTGCTCTGGTTCCAGCTCTATCGGATGGCGCGCAACGATCATGCGGTCGGGTTCGATCTCGTGCGCCGGGCCGATGCGGCCGGCGCCCATGTGCTCATGCTCACGCTCGACGTGCCGGTGCGCACGACGCGCGCACGCGAGGTCGCTGCCGGCATCGTAACGCCGTTCCGGCCCGATCTGCGGATGGCGCTCGACATCGCGACCTCGCCGGGCTGGTTTCTGGCGATGCTGCGCAACGGCGTTCCGCGCTTCGCCAATCTGCGCAGCTATGTGGGCGAGCGCGCCGGCATTGCCGAGGTCGCCCAGTTCGCCCGGCGCGAGGTCAAGGGCGCGTTCACCTGGGACGAGGTCGCCCGCTATCGCGACAAGTGGAAGCGCGCGCTCGTGGTCAAAGGCATCCTGCATCCCGACGACGCCGAGAAGGCCGTCGCGCTCGGCGTCGATGGCCTGGTCGTGTCCAACCATGGCGGCCGTCAGGTCGAGGCGCTGCCGGCCGCGATCGACGCGCTGCCGGCGATCGCGGCGAAAGTCGGCGGCCGTACGACCGTGCTCATGGACTCCGGCATCCGCAGCGGCGCCGACGTGGTGCGCGCGCTCGCGCTCGGGGCGGCGGCCACGTTCGCCGGCAAGGCCTTCCTGTGGAGCCTCGGTGCGCTTGGCGGGCGCGGGCCCGCCCATGTGATCGATCTTCTGACCGAGGAGACCCGGGCCGCGCTCGGCCAGGTCGGCGCGCGCCGCCCGGCCGAGGCGCGCAATGTGGTGGTGCGCCACGCCGGCGCGCTGCGCTTCTGATTCGCGGCGCAATCGCGCGCGGCCCGGTGAGGCCATCCGCCGCGGCGCGCATCAGCCCTGCGGCTTCGAGGGTACCGGGGCCCCGCCCGGCCGGATAGAACCGGCGGCCGCGGTTTCATCGGAGTCCTCACCCTTCATGTCGGCCATTGCCGGGCCCCTCGTCGACACCACCGATCGCCTCGCCAAGCGCAACGCGCTGGTGCTCGCGGCCGCGCAGGCGCTGTCCGGGGGCAATTCCGTTGTGATCGTCGGCACGGCGGGCATCGTCGGCGACACGCTTGCCGACAAGGGGCTCGCGACCGTTCCGGTGAGCACCTACGTGCTCGGCCTGTGGATGGCCACCCTGCCGGTCGGCATGATCGCCAAGCGCTACGGCCGGCTTGCCAGCTTCCAGGTCGGCGCCTTGTGCGGGGCGATCGCGGGTGTGCTGTGCAGCCTCGCGGTGTTCGAGGCCTCGTTCGCGCTGCTGTGCGTGGGCACGCTGTTCGGCGGCTTCTATGCGGCCGTCCATCAGTCCTATCGTTTCGCCGCCACCGATACGGCGAGCGACAATTTCAAGCCGCGAGCAATCGCCTGGGTGATGGCGGGTGGGGTGCTGGCCGGCCTGGTCGGGCCGCAGCTCATCGTCCTCACCAAGAATCTCTGGCAGCCCTATCAGTTCGCGGCCTGCTACCTCACGCAATCCGGGGTCGCGCTGCTGTCCGGCGTGGTCCTGTTGCTCACCCGCATTCCGCGTCCCGCCCAGACAACGCGGAAGGCCGACAGCGGCCGCCCGCTGGCGGAGATATTTCGTCAGCCACGCCTGATCGTGGCGGTCGTGTGCGGCGTCGCCAGCTATTCGATGATGAACCTGGTGATGACCTCGGCGCCGGTCGCCATGCTGGATTGCGGCCACTCGATCGATTCCGCCTCCTATGGCCTGCAGTGGCACGTGATCGGGATGTACGCGCCGAGCTTCTTCACCGGGTCCTTGATCGGCCGTTACGGCACCGAACGGGTGGCCGGCTGCGGGCTCGCGATCATCGCGGTGGGCGCGCTCGTCGGCCTTTCGGGCATCACCCTGTGGCACTTCTGGACCGCCCTCGTGCTGCTCGGCGTCGGCTGGAACCTCGCCTTCGTGGGGGCGACGGCGCTCGTGACCCGCTGCCACCGCCCAAACGAGCGCAACAAGGTGCAGGCGGTGAACGATTTTCTGGTCTTCGGCGCCATGGCGATCGGGTCATTCTCCTCCGGCAAGCTGCTCGCGGTCTACGGCTGGAGCATGGTGACCGAGGTGGTGCTGCCGGTGGTGATCGTCGCCGGCGGGCTGCTGGTTGCGGTCAATCTGGCGGCGCGCCGGCAGGCTGCCTGATCCCGATCCACAACCCCGAGAGCGCGGCCACCACCTCGGACGGTCGCATACGCTGCCCTTGTGTCAATCTCGACCCAGGCCGCGTGCCTGCGCCGTTGCATGCCGCGGCCGATTCTTGCTATGTCCGCGCCGAATTGAGTTGGGACGGCGACGTCGCGACCGCATTCGGCCGGGTGGGGGCTCGAAACCCGGCATTTCCTGACAACCGGGGTATTCCATGACTGCTTTATGGCTCATCGTCGCCTGCGGCGTGCTCTCGATCCTTTACGCCATCTGGGCGATTCGCTCCGTGCTGGCGGCGGACCCGGGCAATCCGCGCATGCAGGAGATTGCCGGCGCCGTGCGCGAGGGCGCGCAGGCCTACCTCAAGCGCCAGTACACCACGATCGGCATCGTCGGCATCGTCATCTTCCTGCTCGTCGGCTATTTCCTTGGCTGGCTGGTGGCGGTGGGCTTTGCGGTCGGCGCGGTTCTGTCCGGCGTCGCCGGCTTCATCGGCATGAACGTCTCGGTCCGCGCCAATGTGCGCACCGCGCAGGCCGCGATCGGCTCGCTGGCGGGCGGGCTCGAGCTCGCCTTCAAATCCGGCGCGATCACCGGCCTGCTCGTCGCGGGCCTCGCGCTGCTCGGCGTCACCCTCTATTTCGGGTTCCTCACCGGCACCCAGCACTTCGCCCCCAATGACCGCACGGTCATCGACGCCATGGTGGCGCTCGGCTTCGGCGCCTCGCTGATCTCGATCTTCGCCCGGCTCGGCGGCGGCATCTTCACCAAGGGCGCCGATGTCGGCGGCGATCTGGTCGGCAAGGTCGAGGCCGGCATCCCCGAGGACGATCCGCGCAATCCGGCCACCATCGCCGACAACGTCGGCGACAATGTCGGCGACTGCGCCGGCATGGCGGCCGACCTGTTCGAGACCTATGCGGTGACCACGGTCGCCACCATGGTGCTCGCCGCGATCTTCTTCAACAACACCCCGCTGCTGTTTCCGATGATGACGCTGCCGCTCGCGATCGGCGGCGCCTGCCTCATCACGTCGATCATCGGCACCTTCTTCGTCAAGCTGGGCGCCAGCCAGTCCATCATGGGCGCGCTCTACAAGGGGCTGATCGTCACCGGCATCCTGTCGCTCATCGGCATCGCACTGGTGATCAACTGGCTGATCGGCTTCGGTCCGCTCCAGGGCACCCATTACACCGGCCTGTCGCTGTTCATCTGCGGCGTGGTCGGGCTCGGCGTGACCGGCCTCATCATCTGGATCACCGAGTACTACACCGGCACCAACTTCCGTCCGGTGAAGTCGATCGCGACGGCGTCGGTCACCGGCCATGGCACCAACGTGATCCAGGGCCTCGCGATCTCGCTCGAGTCGACCGCACTGCCGGCGCTCGTCATCATCGCCGGCATCCTGATCACCTACAATCTCGCCGGACTGTTCGGCATCGCGATCAGCGTCACCACGATGCTGGCGCTTGCCGGCATGATCGTCGCGCTCGACGCCTTCGGCCCGGTCACCGACAATGCGGGCGGCATCGCCGAGATGGCGGGACTGCCCAAGGAGGTGCGCAAGTCGACCGACGCGCTCGACGCGGTGGGCAACACCACCAAGGCGGTCACCAAGGGTTATGCGATCGGCTCCGCCGGCCTCGGCGCGCTGGTGCTGTTCGCGGCCTACAACGAAGATCTCAAATTCTTCATCAACAACGCGGCGCAGCACGCCTACTTCAACAACGTCCACCCCGACTTCTCGCTCAACAATCCCTACGTCGTCGTCGGGCTCCTGTTCGGCGGGCTGCTGCCCTACCTGTTCGGCGCGATGGGCATGACCGCGGTGGGGCGCGCGGCATCCTCGATCGTCGAGGAGGTGCGCCGCCAGTTCCGCGAGAAGCCCGGCATCATGAAGGGCAGCGACAAGCCGGACTACGGCCGCGCGGTCGACATGCTCACGCGCGCCGCGATCAAGGAGATGATCATCCCGTCGCTGCTGCCGGTGCTCTCGCCGATCGTGGTCTACTTCGCGATCTACATCATCGCGGGCGGCGGCGCGCCGGGCAAATCGGCGGCGTTCTCCGCAGTCGGCGCGATGCTGCTCGGCGTGATCGTCACCGGCCTGTTCGTCGCCATCTCGATGACCTCGGGCGGTGGCGCCTGGGACAACGCCAAGAAATACATCGAGGACGGCAACTATGGGGGCAAGGGCTCCGAGGCGCACAAGGCGGCGGTGACCGGCGATACCGTGGGCGATCCGTACAAGGACACGGCGGGGCCCGCGGTCAACCCGATGATCAAGATCACCAACATCGTGGCGCTGCTGCTGCTCGCGGTGCTGGCGCATCACTGAGTGTCGTGAATGGCGAATAGTGAGTGGCGAATAGGGACTCTATTCGCTACTCGCCATTCCCTATTCCCAGGCGGCAGCCTCAGCCGCCGCTCGGCCGGAAGATCTTCACGAAGAAGCCCATGATGTTCTGCTGCTCGCCGCCCGCGGGCGTGGTGCGGCTGACATAGTCGAAGAGCTTGCCGTCCTTGATGCCGTAGTCGGCGATCCGCTGCACGTGGCGGGTCTTGTCGAAATAGATGGCGACGACCCGCCGGTCGGTCTCCCGCTGCGGCAGGAACGAGGTCTGCTCGGTGCGTTGCGAGATGTAATAGAAGACCTCGCCCGAGATCGTGGCGACGGTCGACGGCGTGCCGAGCACGATCAGCACCTGCTCCTGCGAGGCGCCGAGCGGGATCTGCTCGAGCGCGCCCTCGGGAACGAGATAGCCGCGCTGATAGGTCTGGGTGATGCAGCCGCCCAGGGGGGCGAGCATCGCGCCAAGCGCAAGCAGCGCCGCCGCCGCGCGAACGCGGCTGGTGCGGCTTCGGCCCGCTGGCTGGTCCCGACGTGGACGCACGTCCCGATGTCCCCCTGCTTCCCCTTGCATCGCGCCGGAGCACGGTCAATTCGACCGAATTGATCTTGCTCCTGAAGTCCCTATCTTGGCGCATGAGCCGCCCGAAAAGTCTGGCAACTCTTCGGGATCATGCGCCGTTGACTAACTCGCCGCCGGCGCGAATTCAATGCGCCAAGGCCTACAACCCGTTGAGACCATGCTTTTTCGGCTGTTTCGCCGCGATCCCCAGGCGGGCAACATCGCCGCGCTCTATGGCGCGATCGTGGCGCAGGCGCGCCGCCCGGCCTTCTACCTCGCCTACGCGGTTCCCGACACTCCGGAGGGGCGGTTCGAGATGGTCGTGCTCCATCTCGCGCTGCTGTGCCTTCGACTGCGCCGCGAGGGCGAGGCGGCACAATCGCTGAGCCAAGGCGTTTTCGATATGTTCTGCCGCGACATGGACCATAACCTGCGCGAGATGGGCGTCAGCGACGTGAGCGTGCCGAAGACGATGCGCAAGCTGGCGGAGGCCTTTTACGGCCGCCTCGACGCCTACGACCGGGCGCTGGCGGAAGATGGCGACGAGGCGCTCATGGCTGCGCTCGCCCGCAATGTGCTCGGCGGCGCGGCCGATGCTGCGCGGCGGCTCGCCCGCTACACGCGCGCGGCCGCGCACGACATTGCGGTGGCGCCGATGAGCGATGTGCGGACCGCGCGGCTGACATTTCCCGACCCGGATGGATTTTCTGCCGGCGTGGAGGCGCGGCCATGACGACACGAGCGCCCGCAAAGCTCCCTTGGAGCGTTCCGCTGCGGCCCGAGGATGTGCCGGAGAGCGGCCGGCATTTCGATCTCGTCGCCGATGAGCCGACGCGCAACGCGATCGCGGCCATGGCGGGGCTGCGGGCGTTGCCGCGCTTCACGGCGAGCTTCGACGTGTCGCGCCGGGGCAGCGGCCTCGCGCTCACGGGCGAAATCGCCGCGACGGTCGAGCAGACTTGCGTGGTGACGCTCGAGCCATTGAGCAACGACGTGCACGAGGCGGTCGATGTCGTGTTTCTTCCCGCCGATTCGATCGCGCGCCCGCCAGCCGTCGAGGCCGCGGATGTCATCGATCCGGAAGCGGCGGACGAGCCCGAGCCCCTGGTTGATGGCATGGCGGATCTCGGCGCGACGGCAACCGAGTTTCTGCTGCTCGCCGTCGATCCCTACCCGCGCAAGCCGGGCGCGGTGTTCGAGCCGCCGGCCGCCGATGACTCCGGCGAGC
>DASTZX010000427.1:0-5019 GCA_035764045.1 Xanthobacteraceae bacterium
TTCTGCTTCCTGGTGATCGAATAGGAGGGGAACCGAGTGGATGATCTCAATTGATAATGAAATCCGAAGCAGCAAAGTTGCTCGCGCGTGATCTGCTGCGGGCAATTGCTCAGATTGAATGCCAGTCAGCACGCCCGACAAACTAATCATAACTGTCTCCGCGGATCGAATTCGCGCTTCCTGAGGTGGAGGAAACGGCATGGTAGCTGAAGTGTTCGCCGGCATCGGCGCGTTCAAGACAATGTTCGACATCGCGAAGGCGATGAAAAATATGGATGACGCGGTTAAGCGGAATGCGGCCGTCGCTGATCTCTGGGAACAGATCATTGCCGCCCAGACGCGCTATACAGCGGCGGTTGAACAGATACGCGACCTTGAAGAAAAGCTGGCCAAGGTTGAAGCGTGGGAAGGTGAGAAGCACCGCTACGAACTTCGAGAAGTCAGTACTGGTGTTTTCGCTTACACGCCGAAGGACGGAATGGCACAAGGCGAGCCATTTCATATGCTCTGTGCAAATTGTTACGAGCACCGCGAGAAGTCGATTCTCCAGGCGACGCAAGAATTGCGCAAGGCCCGACGGGTTCATAGGTGCCCACGCTGCAAGTCCGAATATGAAATGACAGGAGGCCAAAGACCGGTGCCGCCGCCGGTGGACCGCGGGCCGCCCGGCGGTTCATGGGCCGCTGCTCGGCGGGGCAGCTAGCGCTGGCGCGGATTTTCCTGGCGTGGGCGCGGCGGAGACAGGACTGGGACCTCCGCCGACTTGCTGAGACCGGGTCGTCTCCGACCTCGCCCAGGATCAAGATGTTAGTGCGTTCTCGACTTTATCACGGCCCGGCTCTTCCCGGGGCTCTTCTTGTCATTCACCCTATGCTGAGGCGGCGACTTCGCCACGACGCTGACAGCGCGCTCGAAGCGCTCCCATGCGTCGGGGCTAGGGCGACTTTTTCAGCCCGCTCTTTCGGAGTCTTCACCATGTCCAAAGATGAATCCGTCAAGGCGATGCAGCACTATTGCGAGATAATGGACGAAATCAAGTTCCGCATCGAGTGGATCAAGAACGTCATCCATGCAAAAATTCAGATAGCGCAAACCATCGGGAGAGACCTCGGATTTCTAGAGCTTAGGATGGTCTGTGAGCTTATCGCCTTTGGCTGTCTCATCGCCAATGGCGACATTAAAGAGACTCGGAGCGGGAAGTTCATTACGAAATATCAAGCCGATTTCTTCATTAAGGCGATGGCTGCCCTTCACTCTGATTTTTATCCTCAGCCAATGTTCCCTGTACCCGGGCAAGATCCGATCCCTACGACCGTAGGGGCGATGCTGCTGGACCCTCCACCGCGCACATCAGGCTTCCTCACCCAATCGGGCTTGACGACGCTCTATCGCGAGTGTGGTGAGCGCCTTCATCGAGGCTATCTACCCGACATACTCAATCGCAAGCGGATCGAAGGCGAATTTTCCATGATCGGAAAGTCGGTCGATAAAATCGTCCGGCTCCTCGACTACCACCGCATTCGATTGATCAGTGGACAGGAGATTTGGTGCGCGATGGCTGGCGGACCACGGGGCGAGGCTTTCGCCGCAAAGATGGGACGACCAAAGCCGGTGACGTGACCGGCCAGCTCGTCTCGGCATGGCCATACTTCATTGCGTTAGCATGCGGCAGCGCAGCACATTTGGGGTGTCGCTTATTCCCCCTGCCGCGGCCTCATACAAACGTCGAGCAGACCTTCATCGCGAAGGGCGGCGCGGCGAGTTTCGTAACATCGCTGCCGCGGTGTCCTCGTGCGAGGCCAACCGCATCACCCCCGGCGTGTCCCCTCCAATCGGGATAGGGGGGCGTCTCGCGACGCCTCCCCTCCCACACCACCGTACGAACGGGTCACGTATACGGCGGTTCGGTGAATGAGGCGATCAGCGATCGCCTGACTTTCAAGTTGGCTTTCGCCGCTCAGATTTCGGACGCTTCGGCGGCGGCCCTTCGGGGTTCACCCGTCCGTCCGGTGCCGAAGTTCAGCTTCCGCTGAGATGCTGTCGCACATCTGCGCGAGATTGCCGCTCTACTTGCCTCCACCGTTCAGGCCTTCGGCGGATCGCTCCGCCTACTATGCCCTCTGCTGACTTCTGCGCTGCGGTCGGGTCGCCTTACGACAACCTCAGTCCCAATCACGGACACAGCACAGATCTCCCGAGGTAAGACCGACCGCCATCGCCGCACGCCCGCCGGATTT
Source organism: Xanthobacteraceae bacterium (assembly GCA_035764045.1). Taxonomy (GTDB): domain Bacteria; phylum Pseudomonadota; class Alphaproteobacteria; order Rhizobiales; family Xanthobacteraceae; genus JAVDCA01. The sequence goes on from DASTZX010000427.1 coordinate 2,238, forward strand.
ACCACCCCGACCCTTGATGACCGTGGACTTCGCGTTCCTTTGCCCGCTCGTCCGGCCCGGTAGGCCTCGTTATCCGGTTCTTGTCCATCGGGCCGCGGCTTTGCTCCACGCTTCCTTCAGACCCCACCTCGCGATGACGCCCTTGCGCTTCGCTAACCCTTCGCCGCCATCAGGCTGGATAGAGGACTTTCACCTCCGAGCTGTCGATCATGCTCGGCACACAAAGCAGAAGGGCTGCCCTCGCGGGCAGCCCTTCCATTGTCGAGCCGCGGTCCGGCGCCGGAAATGCGCCTCGCGCATCCGGCGGCGTGACCGTGACGTTACGTCACGCGGCGCACACCTCGGCAGAGGTGGCGATCCAGCTCATGGATGCCGGCGACCGCGGCGAAAGACAATGAGACACTGGATCACCTCCTTTCGTTCGTTGCAGGGACCGCCTTTATAGCGTGCGGCTTCGGCTTGGGAAGGGGAGCGGCCTTCGGTCACGCCGCACCTCGCTGAACCGGCCCGGTTGCGCTACCCTTCGGGCACGACGCCTGGCGGTCTTCAGGCCTGGCCAGAGGAGGGCGTAATGAGTCAGTCGGATTCGCTCGCCGAGATCGAGCAGCGCATCAGGATCGTTCGCGACAACATCCGCCAGCTGATCGAGCAAGCCGCGGCGGCTTCCGGTGCCGAGAACGAGGAACGCAACTCGCAGCGCATCGAGCGGCAAAACGAAGAGCTCGAACGGCTGAGCAAGGAAAGAGATCGTTTGCTGCAGGCGAGAGGCCAGTCCGCCTAGGCGCCGCTTGTGGGGCGGGCTCACTCCGGCTTGATGTCGGCGTCGCGCACGAGCTTGGCCCAGCGCGGGATATCGGCCTTGATGCGCGCCGCGAACGCGTCCGGGCGCGCCGTCATCGGCTCGAAGCCGATCGCGAGCATCTTCTCCCTCATCTCGGACGAGGCCATGGCGCGGGCGATCGCGCCGTAGAGGAGCTTCTAAGCCGCCAGCACCACCCGTCCGACCACCTTGCCGGCGCGCAGCTCATCGAGCGCGGCCTGCGCGTCGCCCATCGGCCGCTCGCGGATCGGGATCGGCGCAAACCGTCCGGCCCGCGCCAGCGCAATGAGCTGGCGCGCCTGCGCCAGCGTGCCGGTCAGCGTGCCCTCGATCGTCATCGCCTTGATCGGAAACATGGCGACCGCCGTGGTGAAGCTGCCGCCGAGGAGGCCGGTGACGACCACCTTGCCGCCGCGCGCGAGCACGCCGGTCGCGAAGGCGAGCGAGGAGTCGGAGCCGACGAAATCGCAGACCGCATAGACGCCGCCGCCGCTTGCCGCGAGAACCGCCTTGCGCGCGCCCGGATCGCTCGGGTCGAACGCCGCGGCGGCGCCCACCGCCAGCGCCGCCGCGCGCTTGCCCGCATCGATATCGGCGACGAGCGGCGGCGTCGCGAACAGAGCCCGGGCGAGCGACAACCCCATCGAGCCCACCCCGCCGAGCCCGATCAGCAACACGAGCCCGCGCGCCGCGCGATCGCGCAGGCGCTGCAGCGCCGCATAGGCGGTGAGGCCCGAGCACATCGCGGCAGCCGCAAAGGCCGGCGGCAGCGGTTCGTAGTCGATGAGGTAGCGCGGATGCGGAAGCAGCACGTGACTGGCGAAGCCGCCGTCGACATAGACGCCGAGATGGCGCGGCGCCGAGCAATTGTTCTCCTCGCCGTGCCGGCAGGCGTTGCACTGGCCGCAACCGATCCACGGATAGACCGCGGCCTTGGCGCCGGGCTCGACGCGGTGCTCGGCAGCGGCCTGCGCGTCGGGGCCCATCTGCACGACGGTCCCGGCGATCTCATGGCCCAGGGTGAACGGCAGCTTGCGTCCCTGGGTAATGTCGAGCCGCTTGTCGCCGCCGAGCTTGAAATAGCCGTCCTGCACATGCAGGTCGGAATGGCACACCCCGCAGCGCTCGACGCGCACCAGCACCTCGCTGCCGCGCGGCTCGGGGCAATCGGCGACGGTCTCGCACAACGGGGCCCCATAACTGACGAGCGACTGGCGGACGAGCCTGGTCATGGCGCAACACCTCCCGGCGTTTCCGCTCGACCGGCCAGGGCGCGGGCGAGCGCGACGAAGCCCTCGACCGGAATATCCTCGGCCCGCGCCGTTTCGGCAATGCCGGCGGCGGCCAGCAGCGGCCGCGGGTCGCCCAGCGGCTTGAGGCTCTGGCGCAGCATCTTCCGGCGCTGGCCGAACGCGGCTTCGGTCACCCGCTCGAGCGCGCGCAGATCGCAGGGCAGGGGAGCGCGCCGCGGAACGAGCCGGACGATCGACGAGGTGACTTTGGGCGGCGGCACGAAGGCGGAGGCGGAGACGTCGAAGAGGATCCTTGCCTCGGTCCGCCAGCCGGCGAGCACGGCGAGACGGCCGTAGCTTTTCGCGTCCGGCTTCGCGACGATGCGCTCGGCCACTTCGCGCTGGAACATCAGGACGAGCGCATCGTACCACGGCGGCCAGGGCTCGACGGCGAGCCAGCGCACCAAGAGCGCGGTCGCGATATTGTACGGCAGGTTGGCGACGACGCGGACCGGCCCCGCCGGCGTGTCGCCGAGCAGGGCTCGCGCATCGAGCTCGAGCGCGTCGCCGGCCACGACGGCGAGCCGGTCCGGATAACGCACGGCGATCTCATCGAGCGCGGCCACCGCGCGCTCGTCCCGCTCGACCGCGATCACCTTGTCGGCACCTTCGGCGATGAGCGCGCGCGTGAGCCCGCCCGGCCCGGGTCCGACCTCGACCACGGTGACGC
>DASTZX010000428.1:0-10849 GCA_035764045.1 Xanthobacteraceae bacterium
ACAGCGGACTCTGACTCCGTTAATCTAGGTTCGAATCCTAGTCCCCCAGCCATTCCTCCACGTTGTAATTGAAGCCCAGCAGCCGGTCGTCCTGCGCCATCGGTCGGGTCGATGCTCGGTGCATATCGCCCACGAGTACCAAGACGTTGAACCCGGATCGCGGCCGCTTCGCCGTCGTCGACGATGCAAGGAAGCTGGGCGCGCGGCGCGGCCGGGGCATCGAAGATGTGCTTGTGCGTGAAGGGCACGCCGGCCAGCCTGAGGAAGGCGAAGACCTCGAGGCGATAGCCGTTGTTGTCGGCGACGCCGAAGAGGGAGAGTCCGGACGTCCATGACCCGGCGCTGATGCCCCGAAGCGAGTGCCTAGGAGCCACCGGCGCCGCTGATGTGATGCTCGGCGCGGCATCGGCGGCTCTTGCCTACTCGAACCCCTGAACCGGCGGCGCGTCGACAGCGGTGCCCGCCGATTTGAACTGCGGCGGCGAATTGGCCGACGGCGCCGTATTCACGGCGGGCGCCGGGGCCGCCGGCGCGTTCGGCCGCGGCCGCGGCAAAGGCGCGAGGCTGCCCTTGGTTGGGTGCGCGGTCGCGCGCGTCGATCGCGCCGGCTTGTGCGGCGACGAGTTCAGGCCCCACGCATGCGCGATATGCGGGCCTGTCGTATAGCCGACCACCGCGCCCGCGACGGCGCCGACCGGGCCGAGCACCACGGCACCGGACAAGGCGCCGAGCGCCGCATCGCCGAAGCGCTCCTGGGCCGAAACCGCGGATGTCGCGAGCGGCAGCGCCACGGCGAATAGCGAAGCGGCAGCAAGATATCGAAGCATGTGTGCCCCCCCTCGCCCTTCCGGCGGCCGCCCCCCGCGCGCCGCCGACGCACGGGCAGGCTGAAAACGCATTGCGACATTCCTGTGACTCGTCTGCGGTACGGATGTACACCCATGATTATCTCTCGCCGCCTCCCCGCGGCGTCATCGGCGGCGCCAGCGGACGATCCAGTACTCCGCAGCGCATCCGTGAGGCGCAGCCCGTGTCCCACACATCATTTGATTCGATGATCTCGCCTTCGCGAACCTCTCTGCGCGACAAAACGCGGCATGACCGCAGATTTGCTTATTCAAAAGGCGCGAAGGACTCCGACTCCATTAATCTAGGTTCGTATCCTAGTCCCTCAGCCAAACTCGGAACTCCCCCGCGTCCGGCGATCCGCCTGCTCGCGCAAACAATCCTCCGAGTTCCCGCCGCCGCGCAATGGACGACCGCACGGCGCGGCCCGGATTGAAACATAGCTCCGCAACGGGCGCTGCAACCACTGCGCGGCCTGCCGCATTGACCAACGACGTTGCGCCGTCGATACCGCCCGGCAGCACCCACCGGGCGCATCGGCTGACCGCGGGGCGGCTTGCATCGGAATCGCGAATGAGCAGGCATGACGCCGGCGCGAGCCATCCCGGCCAAGTCTCCCATCCACGTGTCGTTCCGCCCATCGGATCAGGCATCGAGTTGAAGCGCGATCCGCGATTGGACGTCATGCGCGGATTGGCGTTGCTCATGATCTTCGTCGATCACATTCCCCGCAACCTGCTCAGCCTCGTCACGATGCACAATTTTGGATTCTGCGACGCGGCCGAGCTGTTCGTGCTGATCGCCGGCATGTCGTCGATGATCGCCTACGGCAGGCTGTTTCAAAGGAGGGGGGCGATGGGCGGCCTGAGCCGAATCGCACGGCGGCTCGCGCGGATTTACGCGTTCCAAATCGGACTGCTGCTGATCACGCTGGCGGTGGTCTATCTCTGGACCACTCACTTCGGCATGCCGTCGTTGATTGTTCGTCCGTTCTTCGATGATCCATTTTCCGGAGTGCTGCATGGCCTGGCACTGCACGCCGTTCCGACCTATCTCGACATTCTTCCGCTCTACATCGCGCTGTTTGCGGTCTTTCCGCTCGTCTATGCCGGCCTGCGGCTCAGCCCCTCCCTCACACTCGCCGGGTCGGGAGCGCTTTGGGTCGCGGCAAATATGCTGCCGGTCCTCAACGTTCCCAACTGGATGAACGGGGGCCATTGGTTCTTCAATCCGGCAGCATGGCAATTCCTGTTCACGATCGGCGCTGCACTTGTCGTGCTTGCGGACCGCTACGGTGGACAGCTCCCACGTCTGAGCTGGCTGCAATGGCTGTGCGCGGCTTACCTAGTCTTCGCCTTTTTTCAGAGCGTGCCATGGACCGAGTGGCAGCTGCCGCCGCTCAATCCGCTGTCGATTCCGCCACCGGACAAGACCACTCTCGCGCCGCTGCGGCTGGTCAACATTCTGGCGGTTGCCTATCTGGCGCTCAGTTCAGATGGATTTCGCGTTATGGCGGCTTGGCGCGTCTTTCGGCCGATCGACCTGTGCGGGCGGCATTCGCTGGAAGTATTTGCGACAGGATGCGTTGCCGCGTTGTTCGGCCGGCTGGCGTTTCGAACGTTTGGAGCCGGGCCGGCCCTGCAGATCCTGGTGAACGCCGTCGGATTCGCCGCCATGTGGTCGGTGGCGGCATACTTCGAGGCGCGAAAAGCCGCCGCCGCATCCAGGCGCCGACCGACCGCAGAGTTCTCGGGGTCCCACTCAGCGCGTTGAGCCAAGGTCGAAGAATGTCTTCGTCTCAACCAATCTGGCGAGGGGCTGGGCTTCACGGCCGCCGCGGCGGACGGAGGCTAGCGCCGGCTCAGGGTCGCGACGTTGTCCGCAGGCGCACTTTGCGAAACGCCGGGGACCTGCGACAGCCCATAGCTTCTGGGGAGATGCGTCTCGGAGACGATGCGGTAGCCCGAGTACACGGCCGCCCCAAAGCACAAAACGCAGATTACAAAAATGGCGCGCAACAACGGCCCCCGGGCTTTTCACCGCCTCACGAAAACGTGGGACGCGGCGGCCGGTTCCGCCGGCTCGTGAACCGCGGCAGCCGCGATCAGGAGCCGGCGGAAAACCCGGCACATAGCCGTCGCACCGGAGACAACATCAGTGCTGGAGCTGGAAGTCGTTCGACCTCGTCTGGCCGGGCATGTACGCAGGACCGCCCGCGTTATAGGGGATGCTCGGCCCGGGGTCTGCTCCGCGGGCGGCCGGTTCCGTCGCGGACGCGTAGGGACCGCGAGCCGCATAGGGAACGCGCTGACCGGAGTGCCGGCTCACGACGGCCGCATTGGCCGAAGCCATTGGCCCGGCGCTCAGGATTGCGAACGAGCCGGCGGTCACCATTCCGAACGTGGCGAATGCTAGAACGATACGTTTCATCAGGCACCTCCTCTGCTCGAGAGCGTCGCTGATCTCTGTCAACGATTGCGCCCGTGCGATCGTTCTATTCACAAGTCGGCCCAAGCCGTTGCCCCGTGATGTTGAGGGTCTGCGTGAGGCGCCAGTAGTCCGACATCCCCTGATCAGCACGCAGCGCAATTTGATGTATCCAGTCTCGATCAACTGTCGCAGGGCTCAGCCCGCAATGATCGAGGAGCGATCCCTACCGAAGTTTAATTTCACTGCCATGCTCGCGTAATCTTGCCATCACTATGTTGGTCGTGTCGTCGCCGTGTCCCCCCTCTATCCCCTCCCCAAGCACAGCGGCGATTGCCCCGGCAGCTCCGTCGCCCCCGCTGCCGGGGCCCCTTCGGTTGATCGTGACAGCGTTGGAAGGTGACGTTGCAGCCCTTGTGAATGCTGGCCGGCGCTGGCCGAACCCCGGCCACGCGGCCACGTGAGGCCGATCACGTCGGGGAGGCCTCGGCGCCGTGCAGCGCGGCCCGCGACGCTCCGCCGATCCAGCGCGACGCCACCCAAAGCGCCGCGATGACGTAGACCGCGCCCATAGGCACCCACATCACCAGTCCGGCGAGCTGCTGGTCCTGCAGGCGGGTAAGGCCCCAATCGGCAGCCAGTGCACCCTGCGCCGGATACCACGCGCGTGGCGACAGCGTGAGCAAGAGCCCGAGCAGGCTCGTATGCAGCGTCGTGACGAACAGGCAGGCGAGCTTCACGCCCAGCTCTCCGCCGCGCGCAAGCGACCACCAAAACAACAGGGCGGTCAGCGTGAACGAGACATGCTCGAGCCGGTGCCAGCCGATGCTCGCCAGAGTGAGCTGATAAAGCACGGGCATGTGCCACGCCCACAGCACCGCGCCGTAAACGAATGTCGCTGCAAGCGGGCTGGTCAGCTTGCCCCACGCGCCCGCGATCGGCGGCCGATGCGCCAGCGCGACGAATGCGGCGGCCGCCGGTTTCGGTAGAGCCCACAGCATCGCAGCAGTCGGCCGGGCGATGACGATCAGCGGGGGCGCGACGGCGATCAGGATGCAGTGCTCCAGCATGTGGGCGGCGAACAGCCGCTCGCCGAGCCAATGCAGCGGCGACATCAGCGCCAGCGCCAACGCGGTCCAGCCGGACCAGAAGCAGGCCGACTGCCACAAGCCGATGCCGCGGCCGAACCCGGCGCGGCGCCAGAGCCGGCTCGTGCCGAGCCAGTAGACCGCGCCGCAGACGTAAAGCGGCCCCTCCACCCATGCGTCGAACGTCCACGGCATGCCAGACCAAAGCCCCTCGGGCCCGTGCGCATGCGCCGGCATTGCGCAGATCATCAGGGATGCCGGCAGCGCAATCGTCCAGAGGCTGGTCCGCCGCCTCATGGCACGATCGCTCCGGCGACACCCTGCAGCACGATGACGGCTGCGAACAGGAACGCGGACATGGCCCCGAGGCCGGACAGGAATGTCCGCGGCATGCCGGTGGCCTGCGTCCCTACCGGCTCGGGCATCCGGCGCCAGGCCCGCCACGACAAGAGCCCGCCGGCGAGCGAGATGACGACGAGGACGAGCGCGATCACCGGCACTGTGGGGAAATTGCCATGTCCCGTGCCGACAAGCGAATAGTTGAGCTGGGTGCTCACGCCCCATGCGGCCGGTCCGCAGACGAGCCCCGCCGATGGAATTCCTTCGCGCAGCCAACCCATGCTCTACCCCATCCACCGCGGCGCCCAGTAGATCAGCAGGTAGAGCGGCGGCCACGTGACAACGACGAATACCCAATAGAACACGTTATCCGTGACGTCGCTGAATCTTCGTGGCCGCGCGTGGCGGGTGAACATCAGCACCGCGAGGACAATCGTGTCGCCCACGTCCGTCACGATGTGGGTCGTGTGCAGCCCGATGATCAGCCAGACGATCGAACCGTAGGCGTCCACATCCCAGCGGAAATTGAGGTACGCGATCTCGAAGCCGCGCAACGCAACGGCGACGAGCCCGATGATCGACATCACGACGAGGCCGATCTGCACGGACCGCAAGTCCTGCCGCAGCGCCATGCGATTGCACCACCAGTTCGGTACGAGGCTCAGCACGAGGAGAGCGGTCAGCGTGATGCCGGGCCACAGGGTCGCCGGCGGAGGGCCGAGCGGCCATTGCGGGTTGACCGCTGCAAGGTAGAGCCACATGCCGACCGCGAGCGCGAATCCCATGCCCTCGATCGCCATGAAGCCGAGCGTGCCCCACCAGGGGGTGCTCTTGGATTCAAACGCCCAGGTCGGCAGCCCGGATACGTCCTGGGCGAGCCGCTCTCTCATGTCTCGTCCTCCCGGCTTCCCTTGGGCCAGAACCACCCGACCAGCGCGACTGCGATCGGTGGCGTACCCCACACCACTGCCCAGGGCGTGAAGATCGAGCCGAGGAAGAAGATGCCGACCACGATCGCGGTGAGCAGCGGCCAAATCGAGGGCTCCGGCGATGCTTGGCGGATCTCCGGACGCGCCTCCGTGATGGTCGACACCAGAACCTCGCGCCGCTCCACGCTCAATCCGTGCGCGACCGGCAGCTCGTCGCGCTCCGCCCAGAGCGGCTCGCGATGGGTGACGACCGGGATGCGCGCGAAATTGTAGGGCGGCGGCGGCGAGCTCGTCGCCCATTCGAGGGTGCCGGCGTCCCACGGATTGTCGGGAGCCGCCACGCCGTGGCGTGTGCTGCGCACCGCGTTCCACAACAGCAGCACGAAACTCGCGAACAGGATCAGCGCGCCGACCGTCGCCGTGAGGTTGAGCCCGCCCCAGCCCATCTCGGGCTGATAGGTATAGACGCGGCGCGGCATCCCCTGCAGGCCGAGGATGTGCATGGGAAAGAATGCGAGATTGAAGCCGACGAAGGCGAGCCAGAAATTCCAACGGCCGAGCCGCTCGTCCATCATGCGCCCGCAGATCTTCGGAAACCAGTAATAGACGGCTCCGATCAGCGGAAACACCGCGCCGCCGATGAGCACATAGTGGAAGTGGGCGACCACGAAATAGGTGTCGTGCACCTGGGTGTCGAGCGGGACGGAGGCGACCATCACGCCCGTCATGCCGCCGATCACGAAGATCACCACGAACCCGAGCACGAACAGCAGCGGCGTTCGGATCACCGGCTTGCCGTCCCACAAGGTCGCGAGCCAGCAGAAGATCTGGATCCCGCTCGGCACCGCAATCAGCATGCTGGACGCGGTGAAGAAGCTCGCGCCCATCTGCGGGAGGCCGGTCGCGAACATGTGGTGCACCCACAGCCCGAACGAGAGAAAGCCGGTGGCGATCAACGAGAGCACGACCGGCAGATAGCCGACGATCGGGCGCCGGGCGAAGGCCGCGACAATCATCGAGACCATGCCGGTACCGGGCAGGAAGATGATGTAGACCTCGGGATGGCCGAAAAACCAGAAGAGATGCTGCCACAGCAGCACGTCACCGCCGGTGCCCGACACGAAGAACTGAGTGCCCACCAGGCGGTCGAGGATCAGCGACGTCGAGGCGAGCATGATCGCCGGCATGGCGAAGAACACCAGGAAGGACGTTACCAGCATCGACCAGACGAACACCGGGATGCGGTCGAGCGTCATTCCGGGCGCGCGCTGCTTGAACACGGTGACGATGATCTCGACCGAAACAGCGAGCGCCGAGACCTCGGTGAACGTGATCATCTGCGCCCAGACGTCGGGGCGATGCGTCGGGGAGTATTGCTGCTCGGTCAGCGGAGCATAAGCAAACCAGCCGACATCGGGACCCTCGCCGAGGAAGAACGAGGTCCACAGGAAAATTCCGCCCGAGAGATATACCCAGTAGCTGAATGCGTTCAGCCGCGGGAAGGCGATATTGCGCGTGCCCACCATCAGCGGCACGAAATACACCGCAAAGGCCTCCATCACCGGTACGGCGAACAGAAACATCATGTTCGAGCCGTGCATGGTGAAGAGCTGGTTGTAGAGATCGGCGTCGATCAGTCGGCTCTCCGGCTTCGCGAGCTGCAGCCGCATCGCGATCGCGGAGAGCCCGCCGATGCAGAGGAAGAAGAAGGCGGTTGCGATGTAGCGGCGCCCGATCACCTTGTGATCGACCGTCGTGAGCCAACCGAGAATGCCGCGCGGCGTACCCCAGAGGCGATCGAGCCGGGCCGCGAGCTCCTGCTGGCCGAGCGCGGTGTCGCGCAGCCGGCCCGCCGACGTCGCTACTGCCGCGTCGGTCATTGGAGTCCCATCAGGTAGGCCACGAGCGCGCTGAGGTCGGCGCCGCCGAGGTCGCCCGGCGGCATCTGCGTGCCGGGTTTGAGGTGCTGCGGATCGGCGATCCAGCCCCCAAGGTGGCCTGCCGTCAGCGGTGCCGTGCCGGCCGCGATGCTGCGGCGGCTCGCGAGGTGCGTGAGATCGGGGCCGAACTTGCCGCCCGCAATCGTGCCACGGATCGTGTGACACACCAGGCAGCTGTGCGATTCGAAGACATGCCGCCCGCGGCGGCGCTCCGGGCCCTCCGGCGGTGCGGCCGCACGGATCTGCCCATCGCGCCAGGCGTCGAACTCCTCGGGTGACGAGGCGACAACTGAGAATGCCATCTTGGCATGCTCCTGGCCGCAGAACTCGGCACACTGGCCGCGATAGATGCCGGGCCGCGCCGCAAGGAGCAACTGCTCGTTGATGTGCCCGCTGATCTGGTCCATCTTGCCGGCGAGACTCGGCACCCAGAAGCTGTGAATGACATCGCGTGTCTCGAGCCGCACGCGCACGAGCGTATTCACCGGAATATGGATCTCGTTCGCTGTGATGAAGTTGCGCGCCGGCTGCGGGTCGTCGTAGAGGACCTCCCACCACCACTGATGGCCGACAACCCGCAGAGTCATCCCGCTGTTCGGCTCCGCCCACAGGTTACGCTGCGCGACGTAACTGATCAGCGCGAAAGCGATAACGATCACTCCGGTGCCGCCCCCCAGACTCAGGACGAGTTGCCCCATCATCCGCTCGCGCGCCGGCGCGAGTTCGAGCGGCTGCGGCCGTGCGGCTCGGCGCCGGATGACGGCGATCGAGAGCACGACGCAGACGGCGAGCCAGATGAGCGCGCAGACGGCGAGGAAAGCCCAGAAGAGGTTGGCGATCTGCTGCGCGTAAGGTCCCTGAGGGTCGAGCGAGGATTGCCGGCCGGAACATGCAGCGAGGCTCAGCGAAACGGCGCTGATCAGGAAGGCGCGGCCGGTGGCCACCAGCCGCGCCTCGAAACAGCCGCGAGGGTTTGCGTCACCTGACCGAAATGTGGACGGTCCCGGCAAGATATCGGCCTCATGCACTGGCACCGCGCGCGACGGCGCCGCCCGATAAACCCCGGGGGTACATGCGTGTTCCGTTGGATTTCCGACACTTCGTCGTGCTTGTTTTGCTACGACTTCAGGTACAGAGCTCGGAGCTTTTCCGTCGGGCCGGACGAATTTATCCCACTCCGCATGACCGCCGGCGCGTAAAGGCGGGCCGCTAGATTTTTGATGACAATCCTGCGGCGCGCGCCACCGACGCCCAGCGGGCGTGTTCGCTTTTGATGTACGCCGCGAACTGGTCCGGTCCGAGATAATTCGAGTCGTAGCCCTGCTTGACGAGCTGCTTCTCGGCCTCGGGCGATTGCAGCGCATTCTTCGTGGTCGTCGTCAATTTGTCGACGATCGGCTTCGGCAGGCCTGCCGGGCCCATCAACCCCAGCCAAAGGCTGGTGTCGAAATCAGGCATGCCCGCTTCTGCCATGGTCGGGACGTCGGGCAGCGCACTGGAGCGTTTCTTTCCCGCCGTGCCCAATGCCACGAGCTTGCCGGCAGCGAGTTGGCCGAGGACTGAAGATGCCGGGGCAAAGACCATGGTCACACGACCGGCGATCACATCGGTGACTGCCTGCGGACTGCCCTGATAAGGTACGTGCAGGAGCTGAACTCCAGCGCGCTGTTCGAACAGCACGCCGGCGAGGTGCAGCAGCGTGCCTGCGCCGACCGAGGCGAAGGAGAGTTTGCCGGGCTTCGATTTGGCCAAGGCGATCAACTCGGACAGGTTATGGACGCCGACGCTCGGGCTCACCACGAGAATGAGGGCGATGCTCCCCAGGAGTGCAATCGGGGACAAATCCTTCGTCAGAGTTACAGGCCGCTCCGGATGGACGATCTCGTCAGTCAGCGTCGATAGCGTGGGAACGAACAGCGTGTACCCGTCTTTGGCGGCGTTGGCGACGTACTCGGCGGCGATGCTCGATCCGGCGCCCGGCTTGTTCTCGACGACGACTTGCTGCCCCAGCAGCGGATCCGCCGCCTTGGCGAAAATGCGCGCGATGATGTCGGAGGTCGCGCCGGCCGTGAACCCCACGATGAGATGAATTGGACGCGATGGATAGGTTTCAGCTGCCAACGTCGTGGCGGGCGACGAGATTGCTGCGACGCCCAGCAGGCACATCGTCCTGCGATCGATCATAGGCCTCATTGCTCTCCTCCAAAGTGTCGAAGCTTCGCGTGTGTTGTTGTGGGGAATGCCGCAAAGCCGATCGCCCGTACCGACAGAAGCCGGCAGCGACGCCGCATGTTCCATGGCGAGGTGCGACATACTTGTATATCTCACAGCGACGTGGGGCCGGCAGACCCGGGCACTGAATGCGCGCTGCCGGCCTACGACCTGGAAACCATCGATCGCTTGCGCAATGATCCGACTGTCGGCTCGCCGGGCGGCGCCGGGCCGATCGGCGCGGCCTGATGGTGACCCTCCTGCTGGCGACAATTGTGACCCACGCCGGCTGCACCGGGCCGAAGGACACGATCCACGGGACACTTCAGGGCGCCTGATGATCAGGATCTTGCGATTTGCCGCGCGGCGACTTCCAGCCCCCATCCAGAATTGGGGACGGCAGATCGTGGAGACGCGCAGGATCAGCCGCTATCCCGACCGGCCGATCCTTCTCGACAGGGTGTTTCCGGCACTCCGCCAAGCACGCGCCCTGGCGAAAAACACGAAGGTCCTTTGGATCGGATGCCGGCCCTACACGACACTCTATTACGGTCTGATCGAACAGAACGGTGCGGAGTGCTGGACCATCGATATCGATCCCGGCGCACAGCCATTCGGACGGTCGGGACGCCACATCATCGGCGACATGCTGAAACTGGAGCAGCTCTTTCCCGCGAACCATTTCGATGCCGTGCTGTGCAATGGCGTGCTTGGATGGGGTGTCGACGCCCCAGCCGATCAGGTGCGGGCCTACGCGGCGCTCGGCGCGGTCACCAAACCAGGGGGTTGGATCTTGATCGGCTGGAATACCGACCGGATGTCCGATCCGCTGACATTCGGCCTCGCGGACCCCCGATTGGAGCATGCCGCCTTGCCGGGCTTTCCGGCGCGTTGCATCGTCGAGGGCTGCACGCATGTCTATGACACCTACCGCAGGCGTGCCGACGCGTGACAGCCGATATGTCCATCGCAAAACCTCTCGCCATCGCCGACGGAAACATCCGGGTCTCCGGACTGCTGCAAGCGCCACCGGACGCGCGCGCGTGCTTCGTGCTGGCGCACGGCGCCG
>DASTZX010000429.1:0-3324 GCA_035764045.1 Xanthobacteraceae bacterium
CCACGCCCGCACCAAGCGTGATGGTTTACCGTTGGTAACGGCCTGATTCGTGTGCCGGACGCGGCGATTTCAGGGCTGGCGCCCGAGGCCGTTTACAGCGGCGGCGCGGCGCGGCAAGATCGCGCGCAGTCCGACCGCACCTGATGGGAGGTTTCGCTCATGCTGACGCTCTACTACAGCCCCGGGGCCTGCTCGATGGCATCGCACATCACCGCCGAGGAAAGCGGCGTCCCCTATGAGACGAAGCAGATCCTGACCTCGAAGGGCGAGCAGAAGACGCCGGAATATCTCAAGATCAATCCGCGCGGCAAGGTGCCGGCGCTTAAGCTCGACGACGGCAGCGTCCTCACCGAGAACACGGCCATCCTGACATATCTGGCGAAGCGCACGCCGGAGAAGAACCTGCTGCCAAAGGACGCGGTCGCCGAGGCGCGCTGCATCTCGATGATGGCCTGGCTCTCGAACACGGTGCATCCCGCCTTCACCCACATCTTCCGCCCGGGCAATTTCAGCGACGAGGCGGCGGCGCATGATGGGATCAAAGCGGTGGGCAAGAAGACCTTTTTGGAACGGCTCCAGGAGATCGACGGACTGGTCGCCGGCAAGCAATGGATGCAAGGTGCGCAGTTCACCACCTGCGACCCTTACGCGCTGGTGTTCTACGGCTGGGGCGCCCGCATCGAATTGCCGGTGAAGGAGCTCAAGAACTACACCGCCTGGAAGGATCGCATGCTGCAGCGCCCTGGCGTGCGCAAGGTCCTCGAGCGCGAGCAGAATATCTTGCTGAAGGCGGCTTAACGAGGCCGCACGAGTGTCATTGCGAGGCGCCCGTTGGGCGCCGCGGCAATCCCCCTCCGGCATCGCGCTCACGCCTGAGGGAGATTGCTTGTGCGCCAGGGAAGCTGGCGCGGTCCAGCCGGTGCAAGACCGGTCCGGGTAAGCCGTAGCGGGCGCCCGGTAGTGAGTGTTGCGTGGTCGTCGGCGACGGCGGCTGCGAAGCGTACACAACGATCCTGTGGGGTGTGCTATTGAGCCGCGAAAGCTCCAAATCCGCAGAGGCCGAGACGGTAAGCAACGTCGAAGGCAAGATGTGCGGCCCCGCCAGGCGAGGGGCTGACGCTCTGCCGTGGTCGAAGACCACATCACGCAGGAAAGGATCGCGTCGGAACCTGGGAGGTCTCGTGGCCGGCCGTGCGTCGGAAGGCGCAACGGCCCGCGCCGGGAAGGCGAGGAGCCATAGCCGGCGATGAACGGCGACGAGAAGTCAGACCCCGGCGTAGTAGCGGGGAAGTCGGCGAACGAGGATGGGCGACCGTCAGCGGAGCCGATGGAGCGAAGGCCGGGGGCCGAGGGGAATGCGGACCGGCGAAGCACGCTCCGGGCACAGGACCGGGACGGCGTGTCACAGGGTCTGGCCCGCATACGCGAAGCAGCAAGGCAAAGGCCAAAGGAACGGTTCACCACGCTGCTGCACCACGTCAGCGTCGGCCAACTCCGGGAGGCGTTCTTCGCGCTCAAGCGGGACGCAGCGCCCGGGGTGGACGGACTGACGTGGCGCGACTACGAGGCCGATCTCGAGCGCCGTCTGGCCGATCTGCACGATCGGGTCCACCGCGGCGGCCCTTATCACCCGCTGCCCGCGCGCCGGCGGTACATACCGAAGGCGGACGGGCGGCAAAGGCCGCTGGCGGTCGCCGCTCTCGAAGACAAGATTGTCCAGCGAGCGGTGCAGGCGGTGCTGAACGCGATCTACGAGGAGAGCTTCCTCGGGTTCTCGTACGGGTTCCGCCCCGGACGCAGCCAGCACGACGCGCTGGATGCGCTGGTGGTCGGGATCGGCAGCAGACGGGTGAACTGGATCATGGACGCCGACATCCGCTCGTTCTTCGACACGGTGAGCCATGACTGGCTCATCCGGTTCCTGGAGCATCGGATCGGCGACCGGCGCCTCATCCGCCTGATCCAGAAATGGCTCACGGCGGGCGTCCTCGACGAGGGGGTGGTGACGGTGAGCGAGGCAGGAACAGGGCAGGGCTCGGTGATCTCGCCGCTGCTCGCCAATGTCTACCTGCACTACGTCATCGATCTCTGGGCCGCGCGCTGGCGACGGCGCGAAGCGACGGGCGACATGATCATCGTGCGCTATGCCGATGATCTCGTCGTCGGCTTCGAGCACGAGACCGACGCCCGGCGCTTCCTGGACGACATGCGCCGGCGGCTCGCAGCGTTCGCACTGTCGCTGCACCCGGACAAGACCCGGATCATCGAGTTCGGCCGCCACGCGGCGGCGAACCGGGCGAGCCGGGGTCTTGGCAAGCCGGAGACCTTCAACTTCCTGGGCTTCACCTTCATCTGCGGCAAGACGCGTCGGGGCAAATTCCTCGTCAGGAGGAAGACCCGGCGCGACCGCATGCGGGCGAAGCTCAAGGCGGTGAAGGACACGCTGCGCCAGCGCCGCCACCAGCCCATCCCCGAAATCGGGCGATGGCTGGCGACGGTGGTCAGAGGCTACTTCAACTATCACGCGGTGCCGACCAACGGCGCCGCGCTGACAGCGTTCCGCTGCCACGTCATCGCGCTCTGGTCACGCGCCCTCAAACGGCGCGGCGATCGTGATCGGACGACTTGGCGGCGGATCACGACGCTCGCCTCCGCCTACCTGCCGCGAGCCCGCATCATCCATCCCTGGCCCGCCGAGCGCTTCGCCGTCATTCACCCAAGGTGGGAGCCGTATGCGGGAAAGCCGCCCGTACGGTTCTGTGCGGGGGGCGCGCAGTAATGCGCGTCCCTACCGCGATCGCTTCGCTCGCAATGACAGAGCAGGTACTTTAGCAATGGCCGAATTCGCGCTGCCCGCCAATTCCAGGGTCGGCCCCGGCAAGACCTTCGAGGCGCCGGCCGATGCCAAGCGGGTCAAATCGTTCAAGGTCTATCGCTGGGATCCCGATGCGAAGCAGAACCCGCGGCTCGACACCTATGACATCGATCTCGACAAATGCGGGCCGATGGTGTTGGACGCGCTCATCAAGATCAAGAACGAGGTCGATACGACCCTGACCTTCCGCCGCTCCTGCCGCGAGGGCATATGCGGCTCTTGCGCGATGAATATCGACGGCGGCAACACGCTCGCCTGCACGCGCGGCATGGACGAGGAGAGCAAGGGCGGCGGCCCGATCAAAATCTATCCGCTGCCGCACATGGCGGTGGTCAAGGATCTGGTGCCGGACCTCGACTACATCTACGCGCAATACCGCTCGGTGAACCCGTGGCTGCAAAGCGAGACGCCGCCGCCGCCCGACCGCGAGCGGCCGCAATCGGTGACCG
>DASTZX010000430.1:0-3916 GCA_035764045.1 Xanthobacteraceae bacterium
CCCCTTGCGAGTTGACCATGGCGAGCCCCGCTCTCGAACACGACCTCAAGGCCGCGATCCGCAACATTCCCGACTATCCCAAGAAGGGGATCATGTTTCGCGACATCACGACCCTGCTCGGCAATGCGCGCGCCTTCCGCCGCGCGGTCGACGAGCTGGTGCAGCCATGGGCCGGCTCGAAGATCGACAAGGTGGCCGGAATGGAGGCGCGCGGATTCATCCTCGGCGGTGCCGTCGCCCACCAGGTCTCGGCCGGCTTCGTGCCGATCCGCAAGAAAGGCAAGCTGCCGCACAAGCGGGTCTCGATCGCCTATTCGCTCGAATACGGTCTCGACGAGATGGAAATGCACGAAGATGCTGTCGCGAAGGGAGAGCGGGTGATCCTGGTCGACGACCTGATCGCGACCGGCGGCACCGCGGAAGGCGCGGTCAAGCTGCTGCGGCAGATGGGTGCGGAGGTGCTCGCCGCCTGCTTCATCATCGACCTGCCCGACCTCGGCGGCGCCGACAAGATCCGGCGGCTCGACGTGCCGGTGCGCACCCTCGTCACCTTTGAGGGGCACTGAACGGCCGGCGCGAGCCGGTCAGGCCGGCGGACGCACGCGCGTGGAGGGGTCCGGCAGCGCCTCGGTGAGCGATCCGCGCAGGCTGGCGAGCAGCATCCGCAGCCCCAGCTCGCGGAACTGGAGATTGAGCCGCTTCACCCAGGAATTGAGCTCGGCCTCGAGAAGCTCGGATATCCGCGGGCGGCGGCGCTCGTCCGCGAGCGAGAACGGCTTGGTGTCGATGACCGTGCGCAGCGCCGGCGACAGCGCCGGCACCTGCAACGGCAGCCCGACCGCGCTCACCGCGGGAAATGCGTCGCGCAGGTTGTGTCCCCGCACGAGCCCATCGTTGTAGACCGGCGCTATCGGGATGCTCCAGAAGCGCGCCCGCATGCGCGTATAGGTCTTGATCGACAGCGGATCGGAGCTGGCCGCGAACAGGATCACCGGCTCGATCGACTGCCGCCGCGCCTCGCCGGCGAAATCGATCTCCGCCATCACGTTGAAGAAGGCCTCGAACGCCGGAGCGCTGACGTCCACGATCTTGGGGGTCTCGTCCGCCACGATCAGCTGATCGAACAGCTTCACCTGCGACTGCGTCGCGCCGATGTCGGCGGGCACCGTGCAGTCGGGCAGGAACTGCTGGAGCGTGCAGTCCATGGCGTCGAGATCGTACGCGACGGCCTGCCCGGCGTCGGTGCAATAGAACTCGGTGAGCGCGCGTGCGAGGGTGGTGCGCCCGGTGCGGGGACGCGGCGAGGCGATGATACACACAGGGGTCGGGCGGCTCATGGCCCGCATGGCCTCGAATGGATGTCTGGGCAGGCCTGCCTGAACGCGCCGGCCCGCGTGAGTTTAAGCGCGTGGTGGGTCTTGCGTCTAAATTTAGCCGATCGCCTTGGCCTGCGCTTGTTCGCGCGTGCTCACGATATCGACGAGCTTGATGCGGTCGTATTCCTGCCAGACGTGGCCGAGCCAGTGGCGGACATAGCCGCGCAGCACGAACGAGTAGGTTGCCGCTTCGCCGTTCGCCTTCTTGTTGGCGATGAAGGTGAGGAACGGGACCGACGCGATCTCGACCTGCTCGCAGGCCATCTCGTTGAGCTTCGGAATGGTGATCTCGACCGCGTCCTTGATGCGCTTGAAGTAGGAGTTGTAGGTCGCTTGGTCCCACTCGAAGAAGTGCGTGTTGTTGATGAAGTTCTTGACCAGGAAGTAGCGCACGTCGTTGGCGACCTCCGCGGTCTCCACGATCTCGTCGAGCGAAGCGATCGACGGGCCGAGCACGTGGAAGATCGAGACGGTGATCTGGCCCTTCTTGGCCGCATCGATGAAGCCGATGTTGCGGAGCGCGGTGAGGGTGGGCGAGAGCAGTCCGGCGCGGACGTCGATCAGGGTGACGGCGTTGTCCGACAGGGTGTCGAAGATCTGCATCTGGTCGGGAATCTTGGTCACGTCGACGATGTCGGTCACGTCGGGGTGGAAGCGCTTGAGCGTGCCCTTCGGCGACTCGGTATCGAAGGCGCGGGTCGGCACCTTGCGGGCGAGGAAATAGTCGAGAAGCGTGCGCATCACAGTAGTCTTGCCGACCCCGCCTTTGTCGGCGCCTACGATGATCACTGCTGGCTTCGCCATAGAGAGTCCCCCGCGTTTGCCGCGCCCGCCGCGCACGTCAACGGTACACCAAGACGGTGTCCGTTGACATCAATATTTGATTCCGTCGTTGACTGACAATGTTTCGCGAAAATGCCCGCGCACCCGCGGCTTAGCCTGTGGATATATTGCCCCAACACGTCACCGGCGTGAACCCCACGGACCGCCTTCATCCGAACCTTCGGATCCGCCGCGCTTTTCTCCGCCGAGCGTGAGCGGCGGCTGTTCTGGAAGGAACTGACGGCTCGTTTGCGGCCCGTCTTGGTGCGCCTGGGCATTGCCGCCGGCCACAGGTTTTTCCGTATCGGCGTCTGCGGATGCGTCGCCCCACGGCCCCGCGGGAGGCGCTTGCGCCGATTCGTCCGCCGTGAGCGCCAGCGGTCCCGGGTCGTGGCCCCCCGCGTACTTGACCAGCGCTGCCACCCGCTGGTCGACCGAGGGGTGGGTGGCGAACAGATCGGCGAACTCCTCGCGCGGATTGTCGAGGCACATCTCCATCACGGCCGAGGTCGCCCGTTCGATCTCGCCGCGGCCTTCGATTTTTCGCAGCGCCGAGATCATGGCGTCCGGATTCTTGGTGAGCTCGACCGAGCCCGCATCGGCCAGGAGCTCGCGCGAGCGCGAGAGCGCGAGCCGGATCAGCACCGACAGGATCCAGGCCACCACGATGAGGGCGACTGCGATCACGAGCGCGATGCCCGCGCCCCTGCCGCCACCTTCGCGGTCCGACGAGGAGCGCCGATAGCCGAAGCCGGTGTTGAACCACATCCGGAACAAGAGCTCGGCAAAGAACCCGATCACGCCCGCGATGATCACGGCGACCACCATCATGCGGACGTCGCCGTTGCGGATATGGGTGAGCTCGTGGCCGAGCACCGCCTCGATCTCCGCATCGTCGAGGTTGTCGAGGAGGGCGGTCGTCACCGTGATCGAATACTGCTTCTCGTTCATGCCGGTCGCGAACGCGTTGAGCGCGTCCGAGTCCATGATCTTGAGCTTCGGCATCGTGATGCCGCGCGAGATGCAGAGATTTTCCAAAAGGTTATAGAGCCGCGGCGCCTCCTGCCGGGTGACCTCGCGGCCGCCCGTGATGGCATCGATCATGGTCTGGTGGAAATAGTAGGCGATGACGATCCACAGCGCCGTGCCGCCGGTCGCCCACGGGATGGCGGCGATGAAATCGCGCCATGCCCGGCGCACGAGCAGGTCCAGCGGGGCTTGGTAGGACAGCGCCTCTCCGGCGAGCGCGCCCGCATAGACCAGGATGTAGACCAGGGCGAACAGCCCGATGAGCAGCACGATCGAGCGCCGCTTGTTCGACTGGATGTGCGAATAGAGTCCGTAGGCGGCCATGAGATCTCAGGTCCGGCTTCCCTCCCGCGCGGTCGGGAGGCGCTACTGTCTCGTTGGCGACGTTTGCAACGCCGGCAGCTAGTGTCCCGATTCCGAAGTTCGCACATCCTTGCGGCGATCTCTGATGCGAACTTCGGAATCTCAGGGACACTAGCAACTCTATGATCCTAGTGCCGCTTTTGAACCCGAAGTTCGCAATCACACTTGCCGCAGATCATGTGCGAACTTCGGGTTCGCGGCACTAGCTTTGACGCGAATTTGCGGCGCCGCGCTAGAACTTCACCTGCGGCGCGGTCTCGACCGTCTTGCGGTCCTCGCCGAGATCGAAGAACGGCCGCTGGCTGAACCCGAGCATGCCGGCGAAC
>DASTZX010000431.1:0-9178 GCA_035764045.1 Xanthobacteraceae bacterium
GCTGCGGCTCTCGCGCCACATGCTGGTGGTCGAGACCGTCGAGAATCCCGCCAACCAGATCGGCCTGGAAGACGCCCGGCGGCACAATCCGGCGGCGCAGATCGGCGACGTCATCGCCGACACGCTGCCGCCGCTCGAGTACGGGCGGATCGCCGCGCAGTCGGCCAAGCAGGTGATCGTGCAGAAGGTGCGCGAGGCCGAGCGCGACCGCCAGTATCAGGAGTACAAGGATCGCATCGGCGACATCGTCAACGGCATCGTCAAGCGGGTCGAGTACGGCAACGTGGTGGTCGATCTCGGCCGCGGCGAGGCGATCGTGCGGCGCGACGAGATGCTGCCGCGCGAGCAGTTCCGCAACGGCGATCGCATCCGCGCCTACATCTACGACGTGCGCCGTGAGCCGCGCGGGCCGCAGATTTTCCTGTCGCGCACGCATCCGCAGTTCATGGCGAAGCTGTTCGCCCAGGAGGTGCCGGAGATCTACGACGGCATCGTCGAGGTGAAGGCGGTGGCGCGCGATCCCGGCTCGCGCGCCAAGATCGCGGTGATCTCGCGCGATTCCTCGGTCGACCCGGTCGGCGCCTGCGTCGGCATGCGCGGCTCGCGCGTGCAGGCGGTCGTCAACGAGCTGCAGGGCGAGAAGATCGACATCATCCCGTGGTCGCCCGACATCGCGACCTTCGTGGTCAACGCGCTGGCGCCCGCCGAGGTCGCCAAGGTGGTGCTCGACGAGGACAAGGAGCGCATCGCCGTGGTGGTCCCCGACCAGCAGCTCTCGCTGGCGATCGGCCGGCGCGGGCAGAACGTGCGCCTCGCCTCGCAGCTCACCGGCTGGGACATCGACATCCTCACCGAGCAGGAGGAATCGGAACGCCGGCAGGCCGAGTTCGAGAAGCGCACGAGGATGTTCATGGAATCCCTCAACGTCGACGAGGTGGTCGGCCAGTTGCTCGCCTCCGAAGGGTTCACCTCGGTCGAGGAGCTCGCCGCCGTGGAGACGAAGGAGATCGCCTCAATCGAGGGCTTCGACGAGGATACGGCGACCGAGCTGCAGTCGCGCGCGCGCGACTATCTGGGCCAGATCGAGGCCGAGCTCGACGACAAGCGCAAGGCGCTCGGCGTCGCCGATGACCTCAAGGAGGTGCCCGGCGTGACCACCCGCATGCTGGTCGCGCTCGGCGAGAACGAGATCAAGACGGTCGAGGACCTGGCCGGCTGCGCGACCGATGACCTCGCCGGCTGGAGCGAGCGCAAGGACGGCGAAACGACCCATCACGCCGGGTTCCTCGACGGGTTCGATCTGACCCGCGAGGAGTGCGAAGCGCTCATCATGCAGGCGCGCGTCAAGGCCGGATGGATCACCGAGGCCGACCTCGCGCCGGCGCCGGCCGAGGAAGCCGAGGCCGAAGCGCCCGCGGCCGAATAGGACTGATGATGCTCGCGCAACACGACCACGCCGAGACCGACCGCGGGTTGCGCCATGCGCCGCCTGCGACCGCCCGGCTGTGCGTCGTCACGCGCGAGGTGAAGCCGCAGGAGGAGATGATCCGGTTCGTGCTCGGGCCGGACGGCGCCGTGGTGCCCGATCTCAAGCGCAAGCTGCCGGGCCGGGGCGTCTGGCTCACGGCCCGGCGGGATATCGTGGCGCAGGCGGCGCGACGTGGCGCATTCGCGCGTGCGTTCCGCCGCGAGGTCAAGGTCGCGCCCGAGCTGGTCCGCCAGGTCGAGGAGCTGATGGAACACGCGCTGCTCGATGCGCTGGCGATCGCCCGGAAGGCCGGTCAGGTGGTTACGGGCTACACCAAGGTCTCGGCAGCGGCGGAGCTGGGCGCCGCCACGGCGTTCCTGCAGGCGTCCGATGCGGCCGCCGAGGGGGTCCGCCAGATGGCGGCTGCCATCCGCCGCGGATACGGGGAAACTGCCGGAAACCTGGTGGTTATCGACGCATTTACGTCGGCGCAATTGGATTTGGCACTTGCCCGACCAAATATGGTACATGCTGCCCTGCTCGCCGGCCGCGCCAGCGAGACGGTGCTGGCGCGCTGGCGGACTCTCGCGCGTTATAGGATGGACGAGCCGGGCAGCACGGACACGATTCGAACATCGCACAAGGCTCCCAGATCGGATCTGGAATCGGGAACGGAATGACGGAAACCAAACACCCCGGCGAGAAATTGACGGTCAGCTCCGGCAAGGGGACGCTGTCGCTCAAGCGCCCCGGCGTCGAACAAGGCGTCGTCAAGCAAAGTTTCAGCCATGGCCGCACCAAGGCGGTCGTGGTCGAGAAGGTCAAGAGTCGCCGTGGCGACGCCAAGGCAGACGCGGCACCCCCTGCGGCGCCGGCCCCGGCGAGCGCGGGGACCCCGGCGCGACGCGGCGGCGTGGTGGCGCGGGGCGCAGCGGCGCCCTCGACCGCCCCGGGCGCGAAGCCGCCGGGCGGCGTCGTGCTGCGCCGGCTCACCGATGAGGAACTGACCGCCCGTGATCGCGCGCTGGAGAGCGCCAAGGTCCGCGAGGCCGAGGAACGCCGCATCGCCGAGCAGGATCGACGGGTTCGCGAGGCGCGCGAGAGCACCGAGCGCACCGAGCGCGAGGCTGCCACCGCGCGCCAGCGCGAGGAAGATGAGCGCCGCCGCCAGGAGCAGCAGGCCAAGCTCAAAGGCGAACAGACGGCGAAAAAGCGGTTCGGCGGCGAGGACGAGACGAAGCCCGCTACCCCCGCGGCCGCACGGGCCAAGACGACGCCCGGGCGTCCGCTCAGCCTGCGCAACGTGGTTCCCGAGACCGAGGAGGACGAGGGTCCGCGCACCAGCCGCCCGGGCCGCCCGGGCGCCCCACGTCCGGCTCCCGCACCGCGCCCCCCCGCGCGCCCCGGCGCCGAGAAACGCCGCGGCCGGCTCACGGTCGTGACCGCGCTCGACGCGGGCGAAGTGCGCGAGCGTTCGGTCGCATCGTTCCGCCGTCGGACACAGCGACGGCTCAAGGGCGCCGCCGGCAACGAGAGCAAGGAAAAGCTGGTGCGTGAAGTCACCATCCCGGAGGCGATCACCATTCAGGAGCTCGCCAACCGCATGGCCGAGCGCGCCGTGGACGTCATCCGCATGCTGATGAAGCAGGGCCAGATGGTGAAGATCACCGACGTCATCGACGCCGACACTGCCCAGCTGATCGCCGAGGAGCTCGGTCACACCGTCAAGCGCGTCGCCGCCTCGGACGTCGAGGAAGGCCTGTTCGACGTCGCCGACGATCCGGCCGACCTGCTGCCGCGTCCGCCCGTGGTGACCATCATGGGCCATGTCGACCACGGCAAGACCTCGCTGCTCGACGCCATCCGCAGCACGAACGTCACGGCCGGCGAGGCCGGCGGCATCACCCAGCACATCGGCGCCTATCAGGTGAGGGCGCCCTCGGGCGCCGAGATCACCTTCATCGACACGCCGGGCCATGCCGCGTTCACCGCCATGCGCGCGCGCGGCGCGAAGGTGACCGACATCGTGGTTCTGGTCGTCGCGGCCGACGACGGCGTGATGCCGCAGACCGCCGAGGCGATCCAGCACGCGAAGGCCGCCAAGGTCCCGATGATCGTGGCCATCAACAAGATCGACAAGCCGGACGCCAATCCGCAGCGCGTGCGCACCGAGCTCCTGCAGCACGAAGTGCAGGTGGAATCGCTCGGCGGCGACGTGCTCGACGTCGAGGTCTCGGCCACCAAGAAGCTCAACCTCGACAGGCTGCTGGAGACGATCGGGCTGCAGGCCGAAATCCTCGACCTCAAGGCCAATCCATATCGCCCGGCCGAAGGCACCGTGATCGAGGCGAAGCTCGACCGCGGCCGCGGCCCGGTCGCGACCGTGCTGATCCAGCGCGGCACGCTGCATGTGGGCGACATCGTGGTGGCCGGCGCCGAATGGGGCCGCGTGCGCGCGCTGGTCTCCGACACCGGCGAGTCGATCGAGCTGGCGGGGCCGTCGGTCCCGGTCGAGGTGCTCGGCTTCAACGGCACGCCGGAGGCGGGCGACCGTCTCGCGGTGGTCGAGGACGAGGCCCGCGCCCGCGAGGTCACCGATTATCGTGCGCGCGAGCGGCGCGAGAAGCAGGCGGCGCGCGCCAGCCACATGCGCGGCTCGCTCGAGCAGATGATGACCCAGCTCAAGACCGCGCAGGGACGCAAGGAATTCCCGCTGGTGGTCAAGGGCGACGTGCAGGGATCGGTCGAAGCGATCATCGGCGCGCTGGACAAGCTCGGCACGGCCGAGGTGGTGGCGCGCGTGCTCTATGCGGGCGTCGGCGGCATCACCGAATCGGACGTGACGCTGGCCACCGCTTCGGGCGCGGCGATCATCGGCTTCAACGTGCGCGCCCACAAGGAAGCGCGCGAGGCGGCCGAGCGCGCCGGAATCGAGATCCGCTACTACAACATCATCTACAATCTCGTCGACGACGTGAAGAAGGCGATGTCCGGCCTGCTCGCGCCGACGCTGCGCGAGACCATGCTCGGCAATGCGCTGATCCTCGAGGTGTTCAACATCTCGAAGGTCGGCAAGGTCGCGGGCTGCCGCGTCACCGACGGGACGGTGGAGCGGGGCGCCAATGTGCGCCTCATCCGCGACAACGTCGTCATCCACGAAGGCAAGCTCTCGCAGCTCAAGCGCTTCAAGGACGATGCCCGGGAGGTCACCGCCGGCCAGGAATGCGGCATGGCCTTCGAGAGCTACCAGGACATGCGAGCGGGCGACGTCATCGAGTGCTACCGGGTGGAGCAGATCCAACGCTCGCTTTGAGTCCGAAACTCAGGCCGGCGCGGGGACCCACACGGAACTATTGGAAAACAAACATCGATTCGTAGGGTGGGCAAAGGCGCAAAGCGCCGTGCCCACGCGAGCTTCAGCGGTGGGCACGCTTCGCTTTGCCCACCCTACGCAGGACAACATCAATGGCTCGCGACCACCATCGCGCCCCCGCCTCCGGCCCATCCCAGCGCGCGCTGCGCGCCGGCGAGGTGATCCGGCATGCGATTGCGGACATCCTCTCGCGCGGCGAGGTGCACGATCCGGTGATCGAGGGCCACATGATCACCGTGCCCGAGGTGCGCATGAGCCCCGATCTCAAGCTCGCCACCATCTACGTGATGCCGCTGGGCGGCCGGGACGAGCAGGCGGTGCTCGACGCGCTCGAGCGCAACAAGCGGTTTCTGCGCGGCGAGATCGCGCACCGGGTGAACCTGAAATTCGCGCCCGATATCCGCTTCCGGCTCGACGAGCGCTTCGACGAGGCCGAGCGCGTGGAGAAGCTGTTGCGCACCCCGCAGGTGAAGCGCGACCTCGAGGGCGCCGACGACGATGAATGATCCGAAGCCGACCCTGCCCTCGCCGCTGCCTTTGGCGAGCGAGGCCGACCCCCTCCCCGACTCCGCCCCGCGAGCGGCCCAGGGAGGCAAGCAGCAGAAGCGCGAGAAATTCGACGTGCACGGCTGGCTGGTGCTCGACAAGCCCGTCGGCATGACCTCGACCCATGCGGTATCGGTGATCAAGCGGCTGTTTCGGGCCAAGCGCGCCGGGCATGCCGGGACGCTGGATCCCCTCGCCTCCGGCTGCCTGCCGATCGCCCTCGGGGAGGCGACGAAGACGGTGCCCTTCGTGATGGAGGGGCAGAAGACCTACCTGTTTACGGTTCGCTGGGGCGAGGAGCGCGATACCGACGATGCGGAGGGCCGTGTGGTCGCGACCAGCGATCAGCGGCCGACGCCGGAGGCCGTCCGGGAGGTCCTGCCGCAGTTCATCGGCACCGTCGCCCAGGTGCCCCCGCAGTTCTCCGCCATCAAGATCGCCGGCGAGCGGGCCTATGACATCGCGCGCGACGGCGAGGAGGTCCCGCTCGAGGCCCGGCCGGTCGAGATCGCGCGCCTGGAGGCGCTCGAGACCCCCGACCCGGACCACACGGTATTCGCCGCCCAATGCGGCAAGGGAACCTATGTGCGGGCGCTGGCGCGGGACATCGGGCGGCTCCTGGGCTGCCGCGGGCACGTGTCGGCCCTGCGCCGGACCGCTGTCGGGCCGTTTACCGAAACCGACATGATCACCCTGGAAAACCTCGAACCTTTGTGCCATAGAGCCGCTGCCGGCGAGGCAAGCCTCGCCGACGTGCTCATGCCCGTTGCGACCGCGCTGGACGACATCCCGGCGCTGGCCGTCAGCCGGGCGGATGCGGCGAAGCTCCAGCGGGGCCAAGCCGTCCTGATGCGCGGACGGGACGCGCCCGTGTTCAGCGGAACGCTATACGTCACGGCATCGGGCCAACTCATCGCCCTTGCCGAAGCGGACGGCGGTGAAATCGTCCCCAAGCGCGTGTTCAACCTGGCCGGACTGCATGGCAGAGCCGGCCGCCAGGAAGGTGTTTGACGATGTCGGTTACAGCCGAACGCAAGGCGCAGGTCATCAGGACCCATGCCAAGAAGCCGGGCGACACGGGGTCGCCCGAGGTGCAGGTCGCGATCCTGTCCGAGCGGATCAACAATCTCACCGAGCATTTCAAGACTCACGTGAAGGACAACCATTCGCGGCGGGGCTTGCTCAAGCTCGTGTCGCAGCGTCGCCAGCTGCTCGATTATCTCAAGCGTGCCGACGAAGGCGGCTACAAGAGATTGATCGAGAAGCTGGGGATTCGCCGCTGACGTCCAGTTGCGCGGGGCTTTGCCCCGCGCTCGCGTTTCGGCGGATAGCGTCACCATCGCATCCGCCGCTCAAGGCCCGGCCGCAAGATGCTGCCGGGGCATGCCGGGCTCATTGGGAGCTCCGGTCACACAAGGCTCGAAGGCCATGGCAGGATCGCCGGATGCTGTTTGGGGACGCGCCCGCAGCCTCTCGCCGTCTTGCTCATGGCTTTCGTGGCAGTTCGAAAATCTCGAAAACCATGAGAGACAACCACTATGTTTGACATCCATCGCGAGGAGATCGACTGGGCCGGGCGCAAGCTCGTCCTCGAAACCGGCAAGATAGCCCGCCAGGCCGACGGCGCAGTGTTCGCCACTTACGGCGAATCGACCGTGCTGGCGACCGTCGTCTCCGCCAAGGAGCCGAAGCCCGGCATCGATTTCCTGCCGTTGACCTGCAATTACCAGGAAAAGACCTACGCGGCGGGCCGCATTCCGGGCGGCTATTTCAAGCGTGAAGGCCGGCCGACCGAGAAGGAGACGCTGGTCTCCCGCCTGATCGACCGTCCGATCCGTCCGCTGTTCGCCGAGGGCTACCGCTGCGACACCCAGGTGATCGTCACCACGATGTCGCACGATCTCGAGAACGATCCCGACATCCTCGCCATGGTGGCGGCCTCGGCGGCGCTGACGCTGTCGGGCGCGCCGTTCATGGGCCCGATCGGCGCCGCCCGCGTCGGCTTCATCAACAACGAGTACGTGCTCAATCCGCAGGTCGACGAGATGGTGGAGAGCAAGCTCGACCTGGTGGTCGCCGGCACCCAGGACGCCGTCCTGATGGTCGAGTCGGAGGCGAAGGAGCTGCCCGAGAACGTCATGCTCGGCGCCGTGATGTTCGGCCACAAGCACTTCCAGCCGGTGATCGAGGCGATCATCCGCCTCGCCGAGAAGGCCGCCAAGGAGCCGCGCGACTTCAAGCAGCCCGACAATTCGGCGCTCGAGAAGGAGATGCTCGGCGTCATCGAGGCGGATCTGCGCAAGGCCTACGCGATTCCGCGCAAGCAGGAGCGCTACGCCGCGGTCGACGCCTGCAAGGCGAAGGTGATCGCGCACTTCATCCCGGAAGGCGTCGATCCGCCGCCGTACGACAAGCTCAAGGTCGCGGCGGTGTTCAAGGATCTCGAGGCGAAGATCGTGCGCTGGAACATCCTCGACACGGGTCAGCGCATCGACGGCCGCGACGTCAAGACCGTGCGCCCGATCATCTCCGAGGTCGGCGTGCTGCCGCGCACCCACGGCTCGGCGCTGTTCACCCGCGGCGAGACGCAGGCGCTGGTGGTCGCGACGCTCGGAACCGGCGAGGACGAGCAGTACGTCGACGCCCTCACCGGGACCTACAAGGAGACGTTCCTGCTGCACTACAACTTTCCGCCGTTCTCGGTCGGCGAGACCGGACGGCTCGGCTCGCCCGGCCGGCGCGAGATCGGCCACGGCAAGCTCGCCTGGCGCGCGATCCGCCCGGTGCTGCCCGTGCACCACGACTTCCCCTACACGCTGCGCGTCGTCTCCGAGATCACCGAGTCGAACGGCTCGTCCTCGATGGCGACGGTGTGCGGCACCTCGCTCGCGCTGATGGACGCCGGCGTGCCGATCAAGGCGCCGACCGCCGGCATCGCCATGGGCCTGATCCTCGAGGGCGAGCGATTCGCGGTGCTCTCCGACATCCTCGGCGACGAGGACCATCTCGGCGACATGGACTTCAAGGTGGCCGGCACCGAGAAGGGCGTGACCTCGCTGCAGATGGACATCAAGATCGCCGGCATCACCGAGGAGATCATGCGGGTCGCGCTGACCCAGGCCAAGGACGGCCGCCTGCACATTCTCGGCGAGATGGCCAAGGCGATCACCACGGCGCGCGCCGAGCTCGGCGAGCACGCGCCGCGCATCGAGATGTTCAAGATCCCGACCGACAAGATCCGCGAAGTGATCGGCACCGGCGGCAAGGTGATCCGCGAGATCGTCGAGAAGACCGGCGCCAAGGTCAACATCGAGGACGACGGCACCGTGAAGGTGGCCTCGAACGACGGCGAAGCGATGAAGGCCGCGATCAAGTGGATCAAGTCGATCGCGTCCGATCCGGAAGTCGGCCAGATCTATGACGGAACCGTCGTCAAGGTGATGGAGTTCGGCGCCTTCGTGAACTTCTTCGGCTCCAAGGACGGCCTCGTCCACATCAGCCAGCTCGCGGCCAACCGCGTGCAGAAGACCTCCGACGTCGTCAAGGAAGGCGACAAGGTCAAGGTCAAGCTGCTCGGCTTCGACGACCGCGGCAAGACCCGCCTCTCGATGAAGGCGGTCGACCAGACCACCGGCGAGGACCTCGAGGCCAAGCCGAAGTCCGACGCTCACGAGCCGCGCGAAGCGGCCGGCGAGTAATCGCTCAAGCCAAACCCAGAAAGCGAAGGGCGGCCGAGAGGCCGCCCTTTTTGTTTGTGCTGGCTCCGGAAGAGCGACCTCTCCCGCACGCGG
>DASTZX010000432.1:0-26046 GCA_035764045.1 Xanthobacteraceae bacterium
CCGCCGCCTCGCAGTCCTCGAGGCAATAGGCGATCTCCTCGAGCGAGCCGCGCCAGCTGATCGGCGTGAACACGAGGCCGAGCATGTGGCTCGCCCAATAGAGCGTCGCCATCTCGTAGCGATTGCGCATGACGACGGCGAGATGATCGCCCGAGCGCAGGCCCATCCGGGCGAGCGCGCCGGCGGCGGCGCGGATCTCGCCGTCCCACTGCGCAAAGCTGCGGCGGCGTTCGCCGTCCACCACCGCGGGCGCATCCGGCCGGCGCCGCACCGAGGCCGCGAAGGCCGATCCGAGATCCATCACTCGCTCCGACGCAAACGGGCCGCCGCATCCATGATCGCGGCGACGATGGCGACATAGCCGGTGCAACGGCAGATATGTCCGGACAGCATATCGCGCACCTCGGCTTCGCTCGGCGCGCCATTCTGGCGCAGGAACTGCGTCGCCGACAACAGGATGCCGGGCGTGCAGAAGCCGCATTGCAGCGCGTGGTGCTCGGCAAAGGCCTGCTGCAGCACGTTGAGCGTGCCGGGCTCGGCGAGCCCCTCGACCGTGGTGATCTCGGCGCCCTCCATCTGCACGGCATAGCGGGTGCAGCTCCGCATCGCCCGGCCGCCGACCAGGATGGTGCACGCCCCGCACACGCCATGCTCGCAGCCGACATGCACCCCGAACACCTGCAGCTCGTGGCGCAGGAAGTCGGTGAGCAGCATGCGGGGCTCGGCAAAGCCGGAGCGGACCTTGCCGTTGACCGTCAGGGTCACGCGCTGCTTCTGGTCGGGCGCGATGCGGACGCTCATGCGGCCCCCCGGCGCGGGCCACCCGTAGCCGCTTCCGCAGCCCGCGGCACGACCCGCTCCACCAGCACGCGCGCGAGCGCGCGCCGGTAATCGGCCGAGGCGGCGTGATCCTCCATCGGGGCGATGCGCTCATCGATGGATCCCGCGATCGCACGCGCCGTATCGGGGTCGGCCGGGCGGCCGATGAACGCCGCGGTGTCGATCGCGATCGGCCGATCCTCGACGCCGCCCAGGCCGAGCGCGAGGGTGGCGATCCGTCTGGCGCCGTCGAGGGTGAGCGCGCAGGCGGCCGCCGCGATGGCAAAGTCGCCATGGCGCTGCGCGATCTCCTCGAAGGCGTGGCCGGCATCGGCCGGCGCGCGCGGCCAATCGAGCGCGACCACCATCTCGTCCTCCCGGCGCACGGTCGACAGCGCGCCGGTGAAGAAGCCGCGCGCAGGCACGCGGCGCTCTTTGCGCGCGGAGCGCAGCACCACCGTCGCGTCGGCCACCACGAGGCACAGGGGAATCTCGGCGCTCGGGTCCGCATGGGCGACCGAGCCGCCCAGCGTGCCGGAATTGCGGGTCTGGAAATGCCCGACCCAGGGCAGCGCCAGGACCAGCAAGGGCAGCGCATCCCGGATCACCGGCGAGGCGAGCGCATCCGCCTGGATCACGGTCGCGCCGGTGATCACGCGGTCGCCACGCAAGGCGATCCCATCGAGGCCGGGCAGCCGCGAAATGTCGATCACGGTCTTCGGGCGCACCATGCGCAGGTTGAGCATGGGGCCGAGCGACATCCCGCCGGCGAGCAGCGCGGCTTCGCTGCGCCGCTCCGCGAGCAGCCCGAGCGCTTCCGCCAGCGTGTCGGGCCGGCAATATTCGAATGCAACCGGCTTCATGGCGGGCTCCGGCGCACAAGCGCCAGCAGCATCGCGAGCCAGCGCGGCATGCGCGGCCCCGCGCGCGGCGCGATCCGCCGCTCGAGCGCGGCAAAGAATTCGGCGATGAGCACGCGCGTGACCGTGCCGAGCAGGCGCTGGCCGACCGCCGCGACCTTGCCGCCCACCTCGGCGCGATAGCGGTAGGTCAGCCGCGTGTCGCCGTCCGCCGGCGCCAGCGTCACCATCCCCTCGCCGCTGCCGAAGCCCAGCGCGCCCGAGGCGCGTCCGACCAGCCGCACGGATACGGGCTCCTGCTTGTCCTCGAGCGCGATCTCCGCGGCATACAGCCCGCGCACCCCGGCGACGCCGATCATCACCTCGGCCGTGTAGCGATCCGGCCCGCTCTGCGCGAGGCTGCGGCAGCCCGGCACGATGGCGGCGAGCTCGTTCGGATCGATCAGCCGGCGCCACACCTCGGCGGGCGGCGCCGGAATGACGACCGCCCCCTCTCCGCGCAGACCGCCCTGCGGCGCCGTCTCGCGCCGCTCCGCCGGGCGCCGTGCCGGCGCCGCGCCGTCGTTTGCCAGCGCCCACACGCGCTGCAGGGTGAGCGGCAGGCTCACGTCATCGCGCCCGAGCGCATCGGCGACCGCATTCGCCAGCACCGCCGGCGTGAGCATGGCGCTGCCGTCGCCCATGCCCTTGGCGCCGAGCGCGTTCATGGGCGATGGCGTCTCCACGTGGCCGATCGTGACCGGCGGCAGCTCCATCGCGGTCGGGCACAGATAATCGGCAAAGGTCCCGGCGAGGAAATTGCCGCGCTCGTCGTAGGCGAGCTCCTCCATCAGGGCGGCGCCGAGACCGTGGGCGAACCCGCCGTGCACCTGGCCCTCGACGATGCTGGGATTCATCTGCCGGCCGACATCGTGAACCGAGACGTATTTGTCGACCCGGATCGCGCCGGTCCTACGCTCGATCTCGATCGCGACGAGATCGACGACGAAGCCGTAGGTGACGGCGGACGCGATCCTGTCGTCCGCGCCGGCCGAGCCGAGCGTCGGCGGCGAGAGCACCGTGCTCTCGTAGATGCCGGCCGAAACGTCGGCCGGCAGCCCGTTCGGATTCCAGTGCGCCCGCGACGCCACCCGGCGCAGCGGCATGCCGCGGTTGGAGCCGTCCGCGACCTTGGCATAGCCGTCCTTGAGCTCGATGCGCTCGGGCGGCACCTCGAGCGCGTCGGCCGCGATCAGCCGGATCGCGCGGGCGACCTTGTCGGCGGTCTGCGCGATGGCGCCGACCACGATGGCGCCGAAGCGGTTGGAATAGTTGCCCGATGCGATCGACCAGCTCGAGGTGAGCGTGTCGATCTCGGTGACCACGTCGATGTCGTCCGGCTTGAGGCCGAGCTTGTCGGCGACGATCTGCGCCGCGACGGTTGCGTGCCCCTGTCCGTTCGGCGTCGAGTCGAGCCGCACCGTCACGCTGCCCGAGGCGTCGATCGCGACCACCGCGCTCGCATTGGCGCCCGATTTCGGATCGGTCTTGGCGCGCTCCTCGGCGGATTGGGCGAGCGACACGTAGGCCATGTTGGAGCCCGACGGCTCGATGCCGGCCGCAAAGCCGATGCCGAACAGCCTGCCGGCGCGGCGGGCCGCCTCGCGCTTCTTCTTGAGCGCCTCGTAATCGGCCAGGCGCAAGAGCTCGTCGAGCCCCGCCGCGTAGTCGCCGGCATCGAGGATCGAGCCGGCGGGGCAGTGATAGGGAAACGCATCCCGGGGGACGAAATTGCGCCGGCGCAGCTCCGCCGGGTCGATGCCGAGCCGGCGCGCCGCGATGTCCATCACGCGCTCGAGCGCGAAGTAGAACTGCGGTCCACCATAGCCGCGATTGAGTCCGATCGGCGTCTGGTTGGTCAGCACCAGGGTGTTCTCGACCGCGACGTGCTTGACCGTGTAGCAGCCGTTGCAGGCCGAGTGCATGCGGTACACCGAGGCCGGCTCGGGCGGACGCAGATAGGCGCCCATGTTGGCGAAGGTCTCGAAGCGCAGCCCGATCAGCGCGCCGTCGCGGCGGAAGGCGGCCGCCACCGTGCCGCGCCGGTCGCCCGCGGCGGAGGCCGCGGTCAGGTGCTCGGCCCGGTCCTCGATCCATTTGACCGGGCAGCGCAACGCACGGGAAACCGCCGCCAGCAGCACGATGTAGGACATCACCGCCTGCTTGATGCCGAAACTGCCGCCGCTCGCCGGCGGCGTGATCAGGCGGAGCCGGTTGCCCGGCACCTTGAGGGCGCCCGCCATCAGCGGCTGCAGCACGAACGGGCCCTGGAAATTGGACCACACGGTAAAGCGCTCGGGCGCCTCCTCGAACTGCGCCACGACCCCGAAAGTCTCCATCGGTGTGGAGGCGTAGCGCGGATAGCTATAGGCGAGCTCGACCACCGCGTCGGCCTCTGCGAAGGCGCCCTCGGGGTCGCCGTAACGGAAGCTGCGCCGGTTGATCGCGTTCGAGCCCGCCTTGTCGTGCAGGAGCGGCGCGTCCGGCGCGAGCGCCGCCTCGATGCTCGCGACCGCCGGCAGCGGGTCGTAATCGATGTCGATCAGCTCGCAGGCGTCCTCGGCGATGTAGCGGGTGTCTGCGACCACGACCGCCACCGGCTCGCCGACATAGCGCGCACGATCGATCGCGAATGGAAAATAAGGAATGCCCGCCCGCACCACGCTCGGGATCGGCCCGACGGCATCGGCGAGCTCCGCACCGGTGACCACGCCGACGACGCCGGGAAGCGCCCGTGCGCGCGCCGCGTCGATGCCGCGGATGCGGGCATGCGGGTGCGGCGAGCGCAGGATCGCGGCATGCTTGAGGCCCGGAACCGGCGCAAGATCGTCAATGAACCGCGCGCGGCCGGACAGCAGCGCCCGGTCTTCCTTGCGCGGCAGCGCTCGGCCGACCCACGGCTGATCCGACGATGGGACTGGATGCAACGGCAACCTCGGGCGCGACGCTTCTGGCACTCCGAGGTCAAGCTGCCACTGCGCCTGCCCCGAGGCAACCCGCGCCCGGCGCGGCCGGGTGTCCCGACGCCCGCCCGCTCCCCGACTCAACCGCGGGCGCGGTCGTCAGCGAGCAGAGTGCCCGCCCTTGGTTACGCGGCCCAGCCGCCCCTGCGGGGCATGGCGGCGCGCGCGGCGGCTTCCGGTATCTCGACGTCGATCGCCAGGACCGCGACCTCCTCGCCGTGCTCCACCCTGACCTCGACCTTCTCGGGCGCCACGTCCACATGCTTGGCGATGACGCGCAGAATGTCCTCCCGCAACACGGCGATCAGCCCGGAGTGACCGGTGGCGCCGCGCTCGTGGGTGAGCAGGATCTGCAGACGCTCGCGCGCAAGGGGAGCGGAGCGGCGTCCCGTGAGCAGCCGAAACAGCTTCATGCCGCCGCCCTCCTGCCGAACAGCCGGTGCAGCAAGGTCTGCCGGTTGGCCGGAATCGTCATCGGGACGGACTCCCCGTTCAGCCGCCGCGCCGCGTCACCGTAGGCGCGCGCCGCAGCGCTCTGCGGGTTGGCGATGGTCACCGGCGCGCCGATGTTGGATGCCCGCAGGACCTCCTCGCTTTCCGGGATGATGCCGAGCAGCGGAATGGAGAGGATCTCCAGCACGTCATCGATGTTGAGCATGTCGCCGCGGCCTGCGCGCACCTTGTCGTAGCGCGTGAGCAGGAGAAGTTTTTCCATCCGCTCACCCTTCGCCGCCTTCATGGTCTTGGAATCGAGGAGGCCGATGATGCGGTCGGAATCGCGAACCGAGGAGACCTCCGGATTGGTGACCACCACGGCGAGATCGGCATAGCGCATGGCGAGCGTCGCGCCGCGCTCGATGCCGGCCGGGCTGTCGCAGATCACCCAGTCGAACCGGCCCTGCAGCTCGCCGATGCAGCGCCGGACCCCGTCTTCCGACAGCGCGTCCTTGTCGCGCGTCTGCGAGGCGGCCAGCAGATAGAGCGTCTCGATCCGCTTGTCGCGGATCAGCGCCTGCTGCAGCCGCACCTCGCCGTTCGCCACATTGATGAGGTCGTAGACGACCCGGCGCTCGGCGCCCATCACCAGATCGAGGTTGCGCAGGCCCACATCGAAATCCACCACGACCACGCTCTGGCCGGTCTGGGCCAGGGCGGCGCCGAGGGCGGCCGTCGATGTCGTCTTGCCGACCCCACCCTTTCCGGACGTGACGACTATGACTTCCGCCATGTTGCTATCTCCCTCTCGTTCTCGGACTGATCCAGCGATGCCATCTTGAGATCATTGCCCGACAGCCAGGCCTGCACGGGCTTCTGGCGCAGGCCGGTCTCCGTCTCTTCGGTCACCTTGTAGTAGCCGCCGATGGCGATCAGCTCGGCCTCGAAGCGGCGGCAGAAGATGCGGGCGCTCTCGTTGCCGTAGGCGCCGGCCAAGGCGCGGCCGCGCAACGCGCCGTAGACGTGGATCGATCCAGCCGCGATGACCTCGGCGCCCGATGCGACCGCTCCGAGGATGATCACATCGCCGTCCGGGTTGATGATGGTCTGGCCGGAGCGCACCGGCGCCTCGATCAGCAGCGAAGGAACCTGCGGGATCGCCGGCACGGCGGCGGCCAAGTCCGTGATCTCGCCTTTCTCGGTGGGCGTCGCGGGATCGCCGTCCTTGGCGGGCGGCGCGGGATCGGCAGCCTTGGCGGGGCCGGCGGCCGCGTCCCCTTCTGCGGCCTTCGCGGGTGCCGCAGCCTTCGAGGCGGCGGACTTGGGCGGCGGCGCAGCCTTGGCGGGCTTGGCGGCCGCGCGGGCGGGCGGCGGCTTGCGTGCAATGGCATCGAGCGCCTCGACCGAGCCCGAGGTCCGGCCGCCGGTCAGCAGCGGCGGCAGCGTGTCATCGAGCGCGGCCGCATCGGCGCCTTCGATGCCGAGGATGCGGATGGCGCGCTGTCCGAGCTCGGCGAGCACCTCGACGATCTCGGACCGTTCGAAGCCCAGTCCCGCGAGGTCGAGGATGAGCGGCTTGCCGGTGAAGAAGCCCGGCGATCGATCGAGCCATTGGTCGAGATCGGCGAGCCAGTCGGCGAGCGGCTTCTCGGGCCGCAGCACGAGCGCCAGGAAGTTGCGACCGCGAAAGCGGAATGAGTGGCGAGGTGGGCGCGTGGCGATCGTCACGAAAAGCGTCCGCTGATGTTTGAGATGCTCAACAGATGACAGGATCGTTAATGAATGGTTAACGAAGGGTTAATGGCGCAGGGCAGGCGCGATTTTTCGCACAGGCGCGCGCATGCCGTCTCACGGCGCGCGTTCACGCGCGATGCGAGTGCGGCGATTCGAGTCGTGGCCGGATCGGAACAGGCGCGGCACGCCGACTGCCATGTCGCGTGAGCGATCCGCCGGGCCTCAGGCGCCTTCGGCCTGGTCGGCGAAGGATTTGCGGTATCCGAACGCCCACGCCAGCGCCTGGACGGAGAGCAGAAGACCCGCGACCGACGCCACCACGATGATCGAGGCGTGATCCGCGAACGTCGCGTAGCTGCCGCCCGACATGGTCAGCGCCAGGCGGAAATTGTCCTCGAGCCGGTCGCCGAGCACGAGCGCGAGCAGCAGCGGCGCCATCTCGTAGCCGAACTTGCGCAGCACGTAGCCGGCGCCGCCCGACAGCGCCATGATCCAGATGTCGGCCACCGATGAATTGACGCTGTACACGCCGATGATCGACACGATGAGGATGATCGGGACCAGCCACGCGTAGGGAATGCGCAGCAGGTTCACGAAGATCCCGACCAGCGGCAGGTTGAGGATCAGCAGCATGACGTTGCCGATATACATGCTCGCGACGAGCCCCCAGAACACCTCGGGATGATCCTTGAGCAGCAGGGGGCCGGGCTGCACGCCGTGGATGGTCAGCGCCGAGAGCAGGATCGCGGTCGCCGGAATGGACGGAATGCCGAGCGCAAGCAGCGGGATCATCGCCGTGCCGGTCACCGCATTGTTGGCGGTCTCCGGTCCCGCCACCCCGGCGATCGCTCCCCTGCCGAACTGCTCCGGATGCTTGGAGATGCGCTTTTCGGCGGCATAGGACACGAAGGTCGAGACCACGTGGCTCACGCCCGGAATGATCCCGAAGATGAACCCGATCACCGACGCCCGGCCGACGGCGCCGGAGGATTCGCGCAGGTCCTTCCAGCGCGGGATGAGCTCGCGCAGCTTGGGCTGGATCGCCTTGATGGTCTCGGTCTGCTCCAGGTTGATGAGGATCTCGGAAATGCCGAACAGTCCGATCGCCAGCGCCGTGAACGAGAGCCCGCCGGCGAGGTCGGGATTGCCGAAGGTGAAGCGTGCCGTTCCGGTGAGGTTGTCGAGGCCGACGGTGCCGAGCACCAGACCCAGCACCAGCATGGCGGCGGTCTTGGTGCGCGAACCGGCGGAGACGACCGCGATCACGCTCAGCGCGAGCAGCATCAGCACGACCTCGACCGACGGACCGATCGCGACCATGACCTTGGCGAGCGGCGGCGCGATGAACATGAGGCCGAGGATGGAGAAGGTGCCGCCGATGAAGCTTCCGATCGCGGCGATCATCAGTGCCGGGCCGGCGCGCCCCTGGCGGGCCATCTCATAGCCGTCGATG
Organism: Xanthobacteraceae bacterium; assembly: GCA_035764045.1. Taxonomy (GTDB): domain Bacteria; phylum Pseudomonadota; class Alphaproteobacteria; order Rhizobiales; family Xanthobacteraceae; genus JAVDCA01. The sequence goes on from DASTZX010000432.1 coordinate 8,304, forward strand.
CAGGTCACGACCGAGGCCGCCTCGCCCGGAATGCGCACCAGGATCGAGGTGGTCGAGCCGCCATACATGGCGCCGTAGAAGATCCCGGTCAGCATGATGATGCCGATCGTCGGCTCGAGACCGAAGGTGAGCGGCAGCAGGAGCGTCATGCCGGCGAGCGGCCCGAGCCCCGGCAGCACGCCGACGATCGTGCCCCACAGGCAGCCGATGAAGCAGTAGAGCAGGCCTTTCCAGGACAGGGCGACGGCGAAGCCGTCGACCAGCTGCTCAAATCCGGTCATGTCGAGACGGTCCCTTGGTTGCGCGCGTGCCCGTCACCACGGCCCGGTGGGAAGCTGCAGGCCGAGCAGCTGTTGGAAGAAGCCCCAGCACATCACCATCGCGACGGCGGCGGCGATGCCGGCGCGCACGAAGGAGGTCCGCGCAATCAGCACCAGCAGGACGGCGCCGAACAGGCCCAGGGTCCCGTAGGCGCCGAGCGGCTCGAACAGGAGCGGCACTCCCAGCATCGCGGCGAACACGATCAGCACGTCGCGGTGGCCGAACGCGATCACGCGCCCGTCGTCGCGCTCGCGCAGCAACTGGATCCCGATCGCGATCGCGAATGCCGCAAGCGCGCCTCCCGTGAGCAGGGGAAAGAAGCCCGCCCCTGGCAGGCCGATCCCGCCGAGATCGAGCCCGGCCGCCTGCCAGACGAAGAGAAGGCCGACCGCCGCCAGGGCGCCGGCCAGCACCAAGCCGCCGCGCCGGGCGCCGATGGACCGCGGCAGGAACGCGGGCCTGCTGGGCCGCGGCTCCACGTCCGAGCTGTCACTCATGGGGCACCCCCCGTGCTCTCCACCCGAGCGCTCCGGCCGTGCGCCGGGACCGCCCCGCATAGGGCGGGACGGTCCCGTCCACACTGACCCGGCGAAACGGCGTTCTTCCGCGCGGGCAACGGCCCTCACAGAACGCGGTACTTGAAATGACGCAGAATTCCGAGACGTCCCCCCTGGCTAGTCCGCATCTCCCCTATTGTTTCTTCAAACCCAGATCGGCCATGGCCCGCGCCAGCTTGGCATCGTCCCCGGCGATGAGCTTGCCGAACTCGTCCGCCGGCAGATATGCCGGCATGAAACCGATCGCTTTGCCGGCGTCGTGGAAGGCGGGGGACTCGACCGTGCGTCTGATCGACTCCTGCAGCTTGGCGATGATCGACCGGTGAACGCCGTGCGGCACCGCGATGCCGCGCCACATATCGAGCGCGACCGGGTAGCCGAGCTCCTGCGCGGTCGGCGTGTCGGGGAAGATCGGGTCGCGGTTGGAGCCGAGCACCGCAAGCACGCGCAGGTCGCCGCTCTTGATATGGGGCACGACCGCGGCCGGGAGCTGAACCACGGCCTCGACGCGGCTGCCGAGCAGGTTGACCACCGCCTGCCCTTCGCCGAACGGGACGTCGATCACCTTCGCCTTACCGGTGATGAACAGCGCGGACGATGCGAAATGGGTATGGCTGCCCGCGCCCGAATTGCCGACGCGGACCTTGCCGGGATTGTCCTTGGCGTAGTCGACGAATTCCTTCAGCGTCTTCCACGGCGCATCCGCCCGCACCGCAATCACCGGCGTCTCGAGGCTGACCCGGGCCACGGGATCGAACGCCGTATAGTCGAACTGCAGGATTCCCGAGTGGTAGTTGGTCGAGATCGAATTCGAGTTCCAGATGATCGAATGACCGTCGGCCCTCTGACGCTTGACGTGGTTGTATCCGATCGCGCCGCCGCCGCCGGTGCGGTTCACGACCGGGACCGGGACGTTGAGGTTCTTCGCCATTCCATCCGCGAGATAGCGCGCCGTCACGTCGGCGGCGCTGCCGGCGCCGAACATCACCGTCATCTCGATCGGCTTATGCTGGGGAAACGGCGCGGCCTGCGGTAACCCCGCCTGCGCGAAGGCCGCCGGTGCGCTCAGCACGGCGGCCGCAACGACAAAGCCCAGTCCGATCGGACGCATGGGTCGTCTCCCCCTCCCCGACGAGATTCCTCGATCCCCTTCTGGCTGACGACGCCCCCCGCGCCCTCAGCGTTGTGCCAGCGTTTCGAGCCGGCCTCGCGCCTCGGCCGAGCCGAGATCTCTGGCCCGCTCGTACCATTGCCGTGCCTTCGCGACGTCCGGCGCGATTCCCCGCACGCCGAGCTTCGCGAGCACTGCCGGATCGTAAGTCGCACCGAGCGCAAGCGCCCCGCTGGCGTTGCCGGCCTCGGCCGCGCGCTCGAACAGGACGCGCGCCGTCACTACGTCGCCGGTCGAGATGAACTGCTCGCCTTGCTTGAGCAGAACCGCGACCTCCTCCGGATCCATCTTCACCGCTGGACGCCTGGCCGGAGCCGGTGCAGTCGCGGCGGGCGCCGGCATGGCCGTAGCGACGCGCGCGGGCGCCGCCGGCGGATTTGCCGGAATCGCAGCGACGCCACTCGTCTCGCGCGACGTTTCGCGCGGCGCGGGCCAGGCCGGATTGGTGCTTTGCAGCGTGAACGGAGCCGCCGGCTGCGTTTCCGGCTGCTGCGGGACGGGGGGCTGAGCGGCGGCTGCGGGTGCGGCCTGCGCCACGGGCGCCGGTGCGGGCGGCGCCACGGGTGCGGTCTGTGCGGCCGGTGCGGGCGCCCGTGGCGGCGGAGCCGCGGGCGGGGCGGGCAGCGCGGCCTGCTGCTGCGGCGGAGCCTCTGTGGTCTGCGGCTCCGGCATCGGCGGCAATGCGGGGACGTGGGTCTCCACGCTCGCCACTTTCGTTCCGCGCTTGGCGGTCGTGTCGCTCATGGTGGAGAAGTAGGAGATCAGAAAATAGGTGAGCGGGGCCGCCAGCGCGCAGGCGATCAGGATCCGCTGCACGGCGCCGAGATGATTGGGACGGTCGCGCATCGGCGGCGGCGGAAGATAGGACGGCTCGAGGGAGCGCGGCAGGCGGATGCCATCGATATACGTCTCGCGGGCTCGCCGCAGCTCACGCACAGCCGGCGCTTCGCCGGGCGGCGTTCGCCGACCGGAGTCGTCGCCGGCAACGCCACGGAGCGCCTCCAGGTCCGATTCGAGCCGCTGAAGATCGGCTTCGTAGGCGTTGGTATGGTCCGCAAACGCGCCGTGCGGATCGCGCTCTCCATGCGCCGGTCCGTCGGCGTGCTCCTCAGGCGCGCCCGCTTCCGCCTCGGAAGATGCCTCGTGCGCGCTTGAATAACCCTCGTCCTCCTCGAAGAAGCTTTCCTCGCCGCTCCGATCGGGCTCGGCGCGGGAATGCTCATGCGGCCCGACCGGCGCGAGAGGCGTCGGAGGCCGTTCCTCGACCTTCTCATGCTGCGGCCGGTCGAAGGGGGTCTCGTCATGCGCGCGCAAGGGCGTGACGAGCCGATCCGGCGGATCGCTCTTCCGCTCACCGCTGGAGGCAAGGCGATCCCGCACGGTCTTCGGCGCGTAGTCGGATATTCTGACCCGGTCGAATGGTTTCCCTGACGGGGTACTCATCACTGAAACTCCCCTCTCGACATTCCTTCATCCGCCGCCGCGCGGATCCTCATGTCTCCCCTGGCATTCTGCCGGCATTCTCGTCTCGCGATCGGTCGGTGCGGGGTCGGCGCGTTGCCGTTCTGGCCTCGCACGTCGTCAGCGCGCTTGATGCGCCGCTTGGCTGTCCCGCCACTGCATGAACTGGCGGAACAAGGCCTCACGCTGGTCCTGGCTCATGTTCGGGCCGCCCGAGCCGGTCGTCCGCAGGAACGAGTTGAACTCGGCGGTCGAGGGCGCCGACTGCGCATTGAGACGCCTGAGCATGTCGTCGGCGACGCCCCAGCGCGTCCAGCCCGGCACGGTTGCGGCCAGATTGACGTCGCGCCACTTGGGATGCCGCGGCGGCTGCTGGAACTTGTCCCATTTGGCGAACAGCGCCTGGACGAAGCGCTCGACGCGCCGGTAGCGATCGGTGTTCTTCGGCCAGTTGAACACCGCCAGCACCGCCGGGACCGCGAGGGTATCGACCCGGGCGCCCTCCTCGACGAGTCCCGGATATTCCTTATGGGTGAACTCGCCGACCGTGTAGTAGTCCGCGAACGCCTTGGAGAACGGAATTTGCACGAAGTGCAGGCCCGAGTTCGCGGGAATCTTGTTGAAGAAGTCGACCGGCTTGCCGATCACGCGCACGAGCGCGGCGAGCTCGCCCGACTTGAGCTTCTGCAGCGCCGTGGGATTGTCGTAGAGCACCTGCTCGACCTCGACGCCGAGCCGCTGAAACACGATCGATCCGGTGAGGCTCGACGCGCTTCCGGCGGGGCCGAAATTGACCTTCTTGCCGCGCAGGTCCTCGATGCTCTTGATCTCGCTGCGCGCGAGGACGTGCATCTCCGAGACCGGAAGCCGGATGATGTAATGCACGCGGCTCGCCAGATTGGGCGTCTTGCGCTGCGTGCGGAAATACTCGAACACGTCCGACTGCGTCACCGCGACATCGACCCCGCGCAGATAGAGAAGGTCGTCGAGGTTGGACGCCGCGCCGTAGGTGACCATCGGCAGAATGCGCAGATTGTCACCGTCGTCGAGCACTTGTGCGAGCTCGTCGGCGAACGTCATGTAGGTGCCGGACAGAAGCCCGCCGGCCACGCCTACCGTCCAGCTGTTCTTGCGGTCGCGCAGCGCAGTCTCAGTGCCGCCCTGCTCGAGGGTCTTCGGAATGGCCTGCGCGTTGGCAGCCGAAACCGGAGTCAGATGTGCAACATCGATGCCTGACAGCCGAATGCCTGCGACGAGCAAGCAGATTACGCCGGCGAGCGTAAGGGTACGCATCCACCACCTCCCTTTTGCGCAGCGTCATGTTTCGAAATAATTGTGTTCCGATTCAGGCACACGTGCTGTTTTTTCGACGCGATCGCGCCTTACTGGTATTGTTCTCCTGATTTTTGCCCGAAGAAAAAAACGCTCTGTATCAAAAAGACCACGCTCTCCCGTATCTTCGGTCGCAAAGCGAGCGAAGCACGACCGGGACGAAAAAATTTCACGCGCGGCGGCTGCGGTATGAGTGAGTGAGCCTCGAACGGGCGAAACCGGTAACATTTTCAGGTTGAGAAGCGCGATCGCCCCAATGACACCACGATTGCGACAAAGCCGTACCGCCTTCGCGCCGCGCCTCGCGCGCTGATCCGGCGCTTTCAGTCGCTGTCGCGTGAGAGCTCCGCGATCCGCCGGCGGATCTCCGCCAGCGCCCTTTCGGTAGTCGTGTGCTCCTCGCCGCGCGCGTGCGCCTTGCGGCGCTCGATGTCGAGCTCGGCGAGCATCGACCGCTCCGCCTTGAGCAAAGCCCGCAGATCGGAGCGTCTGTGCTCGTCCAGCCCGCGGACGCTGTCGCCAGGATCCTCGGTGGGATCCGCGGCGAGATAGGCAGCGACCTGGTCGAGCGTGGCGTCGCTCAGCCTGAACTCGGCCAGCGCGAACGTGTCGCCGGTACGGACCAGCGAGAGCCCCTTGAGGCCCGCCGCGTAGCGCAGGGCCTCCTCGCGCGCATCCACATCGTCGTCCCCCATGGTGTCCCCTCGTCCCGTCGCAGAAGCAGCGACTCGCCCACCGCGATGGATCAGGAGCGATCCGGCATTTTCATGATGATGCAGAGGGCTTGACCGGACTCGGCAAGGCATCACAATGCGGCCTCCCGCGCGGTCGGCGTGAGACCCGCGATCGGCCGCACCGGCCGAGCCCCCGATCACCCCGATCGCCCGCCCGATCACCTCAACGAGAAACGACTGCAGGAACGCTCATGGAGAAGCTGATCATCACGGTTGCGTGCGACTCGCGCACCTCCTACCCGATCAACCACCTCTGCCCGCCCCAGGAGGACATCGCGGGCGTGGCGCAGCAATACATCGACGCCATCCATGCCGGCGCGGCGATCGCCCATATCCACGGGCGGCGAACACTCGAAGAATCGATGCAGGCGGACGGCAAGCAGGTCTCGAAGATCCATCACGAGGGCTGGAAGGCGCTGCAGGAGGCGATCCTCGAAAAGACCGATCCGGTGATGCAGTTCGGCGTCGCCAGCGCGCGGCTGGAGGAGAAGGTCAAGCTGATGACGCTTGGCCCCGACATGATGGCGGTCGCGTTCAATGCGCATGACGAGTACTTCAACCCCGATCCGCAATTCCCGCCCAAGCGGATGATGGCGATCCATCCGGTCGAGGAGCTGCTCGCCTATGCCAAGGCGGCCGAGCAGCACAAGGTGACGCTCGAGGTCGAATCCTTCCACACCGGCGCGTTCTGGAATCTCGAGTTCATCCGCAAGCAGGGCTACCTGAAGAACGCCTACACCACGCTCTTCCTCGGCTGGCCGGGCGGCACCTGGACGCCGCCGACCGAGAAGGCGCTGATCTACATGGTCGACCACCTGCCGAAGAACTGCGTGTGGAATGTCAGTGTGATGAATCCGCAGAAACAATGGGATCTTCTGTCGCTCGCGGTCTCGCTCGGCGGTCACGTGCGGGTCGGCTACGAGGACAATCCCTACATGGCGCTCGGAGAGCTCGCCGAGAACAACGCAGTGCTGGTCGAGCGGATGATGAAGATCGCGCAGAATCTCGGCCGCGAGGTCGCGACGCCGAAGGAGGCGCGCCGGATCATCGGCCTGGCGAAGCAATAGGCCAAGGCCGGCCGGCAGCGATGAGCGCGGCGCAGTTCGATACCATCATCGTCGGTGGCGGCTCGGCCGGCTGCGTGCTCGCCAACCGCCTCTCGGCGCAATCGTCGCGCAAGGTGCTGCTCATCGAGGCCGGGCGCGACACGCCGCCCGGCGCCGAGCCTGCCGACGTGCTCGATACGTTTTCATCCTCCTACTACAACAAGAGCTACATGTGGCCGGAGCTCAAGTGCCACTGGCGCACGCGCGAGACATCGCCCGCCACGGCCTACGATCAGGCGCGCATCATCGGCGGCGGCTCCTCGGTGATGGGCATGGTGGCGTTGCGCGGTACGCCCGACGATTACGCCGAATGGGTCGCGCTCGGCGCCGCCGGCTGGGGCTGGGACGCGGTGCTGCCCTACTTCAACAAGCTCGAGCGCGATCTCGATTTCACCGGAGCTCTGCACGGCGCGTCGGGGCCGACCCCGATCCGCCGCACGCCGCCCGACCAATGGCCGCCGCTGTCGCGCGCGGTGCACCGCTACGCGCTCGAGCGGCAGATTCCGCATCTCGCCGACATGAACGCGGATTTCCGCGACGGCTACGGCTCGCTGCCGATGAGCAACACGGCCGAGCGGCGTGCTTCGGCGGCGATCTGCTATCTCGATGCCACGGTGCGCGCGCGCAGCAATCTCACCATCGTTCCGTCCGCGACCGTGACGGGGTTCGTGGTCGAGGGGCGCCGCGTGACCGGCGTCCGCGCCACGGTGGACGGCGCGGCACGCGAGTTCCGCGGCGCCGACGTCCTTGTCTGCGCCGGCGCGCTGCATTCGCCGGTCCTCCTGATGCGCGCCGGCCTCGGTCCGGCGGCCGAGCTGAAGGAGCGCGGCATCGCGGTTCTCGCCGACCTGCCGGGCGTCGGGCGCAACCTGCAGAACCACGCCCTCTTGTTCATTGCCGCCCATCTCCGCCGCGGCGCGCGCCAGCCCGCGAGCGTGCGGCCGCATCCGATGACCTGCTTTCGCTATTCGTCCGGCTTGCCCGGCGCGGCCGACAGCGACATGTACATCGCGGCCCACAGCAAGTCGTCGTGGAATGCGCTCGGCGCGGCGATCGCCAATTTCAACGCCACGCTGTTCAAGCCGCGCGCGCGCGGCCGCGTTACGCTGCAGGCGGACGCCGCGGCACCGCCCCGCGTCGAGTTCAATTTCGCCGGAGAGGAGATCGATCTCCTGCGTCTGATGGATGGTTTCCGCCGCATCGTCGAGCTCGTCTCGTATGAGCCGATCAGGACGCTGTGCACCACCGTCTTTCCGGTGCGCTTCACCGATCGCATTCGCCGCCTCAACCAGCTTACCCGCGCCAATGCGATCAAGACCGCACTGATCGCGGGCGCGCTCGACGCGGCGCCCGGGCTGAGCGACCTCGTGTTCGGCCGTCTCACCGGCCGACGCGTCGACCTGGCCGCGCTCGTCGCCGACCGGGATGCGCTCGCCGAGCACGTGCGAGAGAACGTCGCCGGCACGTTCCACGTCTGCGGCACCTGCCGCATGGGTCGCCCCGACGATCCCGATGCGGTGGTCGACACGCAGGGCCGCGTACGCGGCATAGCCGGGCTGCGGGTGGTGGACGCCTCGATCATGCCGTCGATCCCGCGCGGCAACACCAACATCCCGACCATCATGCTTGCCGAGAAGATCGCCGCCGACATGGTCGCCGCATGATGCCGAAGCCACCGCGTCATTCCGGGGCGCGCCGCAGGACTCTGAAATGACCCGCACCCGCACGATCGACTGCCACACGCACATTCTGGGCGAAGAGGCCATGCGGCGCATCGCCAAGGAATCGCCCAAGGTCGCGCCCGTGATGGACAGGCGCGGCGACCCGGCCTGCAAGCTCGCGATCGACGGGGTCGTGGTGCAGAACCCGTTTCCGCGCGAACTGTGGGATGCCGGGCAAAGGCTGCGCGACATGGACGCGAACGGCGTCGACGTGCAGGTGCTGGCGCCGACCGTGTTCACCTTCTTCTATGAACGGGAGCCGGAGCTCGCGCTCGCCTGCGCGGCGCTGCAGAACGACGAGATCGCCGCCGAGATCAAGCGCCACCCGGGCCGATTCCTCGGGCTTGCCGGGGTGCCGCTGCAGGCGCCGGAGCTCGCGGCCGGCGAGCTCAAGCGCGCCATGCAGGGACTGGGGCTGCAAGGCGCGATGATCGGCTCCAATGTCAACGGCCGCAATCTCGACGATCCGGCCCTGGAGCCGTTCTGGGCGGCGGCGTCCACGCTCGGCGCCTTCATCTTCGTCCATCCGCATGCGGGCGCGGCGGGCGAGCGGCTCGGCGGCTATTATCTCAAGAACCTGGTCGGCCTTCCGTTCGAGACGACGATCGCCGGCGCGAGCCTGGTGTTCGGCGGCGTGCTCGAGCGCCATCCCGGGCTGAAGATCTGCCTCGCGCATGGCGGCGGCTTTCTGCCCTATCAGGCCGGACGCTTCCGGCACGGCTTCGGCGTGCGTCCGGAGGCGCGCATCAACCTCGCGCATCCGCCCGAGGACTCGATCGGCCGGTTGTTCTACGATACCATCCTGCATTCCGGGACGACGCTGGCATTCCTGATCGCCTCGGCCGGCGCCGATCATGTCCTGCTCGGCAGCGATTATCCCTTCGACATGGGCAATCTCGACTGCGTCGCCCGCGTCGAGGAGCTGACGCTTCCCGCTGCCGATCGCGATCTCATCCTCGGCGGTTATGCGGCGCGCGTGCTCGGCTCGCGGGGATAGATCCATGCAGCAGCGTCCCTTCGGCACAACCGCGATCAAGGTCTCGGCGGTCGGCATCGGCTGCAACAATTTCGGCATCCGGCTCGATCGCGAGGCGACGCAGAGGGTGGTTCATGCGGCGCTCGATGCCGGCATCACACTGTTCGACACCGCCGACATCTATGGTAATCGCGGCGATTCCGAGCGCCTGCTCGGCGAGGCGCTCGGAGCGCGCCGGAAGGACATCGTGCTGGCGACCAAGTTCGGCCTCCCGATGGATGGAAGCGGGCGGCGTCAGGGCGGCTCGCGCCGCTACGTGCGCCAGGCGGTCGAGGCCAGCCTCAAGCGGCTCAAGACCGATTGGATCGACATTTATTATTGTCACCGGCCCGATCCGGCGACGCCCATCGAGCAGACCCTGGAGGCGCTCGACGGCCTGGTGCGTCAGGGCAAGGTGCGCCACATCGGCTGCTCGAACTTTTCCGCAGCGCAGATGCGCGAGGCGCAGGACACCGCGCGCGCCAAGGGGCTCACCCCGTTCGCTGCCACCCAGGATCAGTACAATCTGCTCTCGCGCGAGATCGAGCGGGATGTTCTTCCGGTGATCGAAGCCGAGAAACTGGCGCTGTTGCCGTATTTTCCCCTGGCCAGCGGCATGCTGACCGGGAAATACCGGCTCGGCCGGCCGATGCCGGAGGGCACCCGGCTGTCCAATGCGCGCTACTCCGACCGCTTCCTCAACGACGAGAATCTGCGGATCGTCGAGCGCCTGGAGGAATTCTGCGCGGCGCACGGCCGCACGCTTCTCGAGCTTGCGTTCGGCTGGCTGCTCGCCAAGCGTTCGGTCGCAAGCGTGATCGCGGGCGCGAGCACGCCGGAGCAGGTGCGCCTGAATGCCGGCGCGACCGGCTCGGCGCTCGCGCCCGACGAGGTCGCAGAGGTCGATCGGCTGACCCGCCGCGACTGATCTCGCCGGCCCTCTATCCTCAGTTGACCGCCGTGGCGGCGCCGTATCGGAGCGTCAGCCCGCGTAGGCCGCCCGTTGCGGCATCTCGGCTTCGCCATCCGCCGTCGGGCGTGCCGGCAATTGCAGCACGGTCGCCTCCTGGCCCGCCCGCAGATTCGTCAGGAGGACGATGCGGCCGTCGGGAAACTCGAGCGCGTCATGGTGGGTGGCGAGGCGGTCGGTATCGACCTGACGGAAGATCGCGGTCCGGTGGCGGATTGGCCGCTGCAGCCATGGCAGCAGACCGGTCGGGACGCGCGCGACGTCCGCCGCAAAGGACAGCTCCGTTCCGGGCAGGACGCAGACCGCCAGTTCAGAATCCTCGGCGGCGCCGAACCCGCGCGTTCCAGTGCCAAAGTCGCGGGTGGTCAGCTTGTCGCCGACCTTCGCGGCGCGGGACCTCACACTCTGCAGGCTGTAGTCGCACATGTGTCGAGCGCTCCTCGTTTGAGCCCGAGCCCCATGGCGGAAACGAGCGCGCGACACTTTGGTTGCGCAGCCGGAGCGAATTCGATCGGATTCGTACCGTACGCGCGGCCGGCGAATCGCGCCGTCGATCGCGACGGCACCCGACGGCGATATGATCAGTTTGCGGCAGGGCGGGAGCGCGCCTCACATGGTCGCGTGCCCGCAGGCATCACACCACCGGCTGCTTCTCCTTGCGCATCGTGCCGATCATCTGCGACGGCAGGTCGAGATGCGCCTGGAGGAGCTCGTGCGGCGTCAACGCCATCCATTGCGCGAGCGAGATGTCGACGAAGCGTTCGGCCCTGAACAGCTCGAGGAAGCGCAGGGGCTCATCGCCCATGTTCTCGACGAAATGGGGCATCGACACCGGTACATAGCCGACATCGCCGGCCTGGAAGTCGAACGTTCGCGACCTCCCTTCGGCCGCGAACACTGTCATGCGCGCCTTGCCTGACACGTAATACTGCCATTCATCCGCGTTCGGGTGCCAGTGGATCTCGCGGATGCGGCCCGGATCGACTTCGACCAGCGCCGCGGCAATGTGCTGCGAGACCGCAAAATTGCCGGTATCGGCGATCCGCACATGCCCGCCGGGCGAACGGATCGCTGGCTGCTGCATCAGCCTGAACTTCATGTCCTGCGGCACCCCTCCGTTCGGCCCGGCCACGGCGTCGTCCTGCAGCGGCGGCGGAGGGGCGGCCTGGAAGATGAAGCGCTCCGCTTTCGGAAGATTCGCGAAAGCGTTCTCGCCCACGCCGAAATTCTTGGCGAGCGCCTCGGTCGGCATGTGGGCGAACATGTCGGTGATCGCGAACGTGCTGTCTTCGCTGAAAGCCCCGTCGGTGAAGGCCAGCACGAATTCGCAGCCTTCCGGCTCCAGACCCTGAATCGAATGCGGAATGCCCTCGGGGAAGTACCAGAGGTCGCCGGCCCCGACGTCCGCCACGAAATTACGGCCGTTGTTGTCGACCGCAGTGATCCGCGCGTGGCCGGCGAGCATGAACGACCATTCCGCTTCCTTGTGCCAATGCAGCTCGCGCACGCCGCCGGCCGTGAGTCGCATGTTGACGCCCGCAATGGTCTTCGCGACCGGCAGCTCGCGCTGGGTCACCTCGCGCGACCACCCTCCCTCGCGCATCTTCACGTGCGCGTCAGCAAATGAGTATCGCAGGTTCGGCACCGAACCGCGGTCGGTCGCCGGCGGCCGCAGGAGGTCTGGATTCGCGGCCTCGCGCGCCGGATTGCGCGGCCCGAGAATCGATGCACCTTTTTTGCCTTCGACGGGAGCGGGCACGGATTTCCGATGTTGTGCGATCGCCGTTCGAACGGCGCGACATGGGGCGTGCCCATGGCGGTTTCGGGTGGCGGTTTCGGGCGGAACGCAGGCTGTGCGCGGAAGTTCCGGTTGCACCGCGGCAGCGGCTGCAAATTTTGCCCGGCCACGCCGCCCGATACCGATCTCCTGCGGGGTTCCGCCACGCCAATGTCGAGATTTCGCGGCTAAAATTTCCCCGGCTGCCGGCAGCGCCGCTTGATCGCTTCACGAGCCGCCTTACGTGAAACCATGAACCAGCGGATCGGTTGGTGAAAGGACCTGCAATGTGCGCCGAGCACGGCCGCTGCCGTGCCGCGCCGAACCTAAGGAAGCCTGCGATGAGACTGACCTCCGAACAGGTCGAACGGGCGTTGAATCAGTTCGAGGCCCAGGCGATCCCGGATGATCACCCGATGGTCGCGCAGCTCAGTGAGCTGTTCGGGGATCATACGTTCTTCCTCGACGGCAATGGGCTCAACGTCGTCGAACCCGCCGAGAGCAGCAACAACTCCGGCGCGGCGACCGGCCAAGTCGTCAATCTTGCCAACTGGGGTGACGACAAGCTCACCACACTGGCGCCGCATCCCCCTGAAGTGACCGACGTCGTCGTCGTGCTCGAGCCTACGCACTGATCGCGGCGCGATCCTCCGCGACGAAAAAAGGCCGCCTGGAAATTCCAGGCGGCCCAAGTCCAGGGAGGATTGCGACGCAACAGGGTCGCGTCACACCCTTGATCTGGTTATCGCAATACGAATTTCAAGGGCAATGCACGAGGCCGAGATCGGCTGAGACATGATGTCGCCGGTGGACAATGTCCGCCGGCACGGTAGCCCCGAAAAGGCTGCCCTAACTCTTTCGATATTCGGCGTGCCGATGCGTCGCAGCCGCTACTCCGCGGCAACGTGCGCCTGGCTCTGCAAATCCGAATTGACGAGCTGCAGCGGGGACGCGGTCGCTTCGAGCATTCCCCAACTTTTGAGCCAGTCGAATGTGCGCTCCATCTCCTCGCGCGGGATGGGTGCCGGATCGCACACCACCAGGCGGCTTTCGCGCAGGTCCTCCACCTTGAGGGCAGCGACCTCCGGATCGTTCTTGCCGTGATAGTCGATGAAGTAATGCAGGTAGGCGCGCTTGTTCACGTTGATCCGGCGCACCGCCTCGCGCACCGCGCGATTGAACGCCGCATAGGTCTCCGCATCGACCCGGGCCGACGCGACCTCGGTGCCGTGGAAGAGCGCCGAGCAGATGATGCGGCAGCCCTTCTTCTCGGCCAGCGTGACGTGCGGCTCGGTCAGGGTGGTGGCTTCGACCTCGCCCGCAAGCAAAGACTTGAGCCGGTAACGTGAGCCGTTCGGCGCGCGGCAGAGCTTGATCATGTCGCGCGGCAGGAAGCCTTCCAGCATGTGCAGCGCGATGTAATGGGTGCCGAAGTAGAACGGCACGCCGATGGTGCGATTGGCGAGCTGCTGCGGGGTGTAGACCGGCGAGTCAGGCGCGACCACCATGGCCGCATAGGCGACGATGGCGCGGCGGCCGAGCTGCCGGCTGCCCGTGCCGGTGTCCTGGACGCGGCAGTAGTTGCCCCACTCGCAGGCATTGTACATGTCGGCCTTGCCCTGCTCGAGCAGACGGCCGTGGCTGGCGAACGGATCGACGCCCTTCGGGCTCGTCACGCTCGGATCGGTCTTCTTCTCGACCCCCTTGTCGCGATCGACCCATACGATCGAGAGCCCTTCGCGCGCGAACAGGCCTTCCTCATGGGCGACGAGCTCGGGCAGGCCCTGGAATGGCGCCGTCGTTTCCAGCACGAGCTTCTTCATCTCTGACACTCCCTGCCTTGCCGCACCGCCGCCGGTGAACGACAGCGAGGGTATCATGCGTCCTGGGCGCGTTCCAGCGCCGCCACACGCGCTCCGCGCGTTGCTGCGCCGCGCACACCGACGGGGTTGCGCGGCAATTAGTGCGGCGATTAGTAATGGCGTTGCGGCGGGTGCGGGCTTGCCTTCGCGGCAGCAAATCCGGACACTGCGATCCGCCGGGCAGCCAGCATGGGACACAAGACGATGGCCAGGGGGACGATTGCGGCGCGCGTCATCGCGGCCGTGCGCGGTTTCGGTCTTGCAGCGCTCCTCGCAGCGCCCTTGGCGGCGGCGGTCGCCGGCAGCGCGGCGGCGCAGGACAGCAAGGCGATGGTGATCAAGCTCGCCACCGCAACCCTCAACGACGCCCAGCATGAATGGCTCAAGCGCTTCGCCGCGAAGATCGAAAAGACCACCAATGGCCGGATGAAGGCCGAGGTCTACCCGGCGAGCCAGCTCGGCGCCATTCCGCGCATGATCGAGGGCACGCAGCTCGGCTCGATCCAGATGTGGGTCGGGCCGCCGGAATTCCTCGTCGGCGTCGACCAGCGCTTCGAGCTCTTGAGCGCGCCCGGGCTGATCCAGAACGACCAGCACGCAGTCCGGCTGCTCAATGACGCGGCATTCACCAAAAGCTTTCTGACGCTCGGCGCCAACAAGGGCCTGGTCGGCGCAAGCCTCTTCCTCACCGGTCCCGGCGCCATCGACATGCGCACGCCGGCCCGCACGCTGGCCGATCTCAAAGGCAAGAAGATCCGCGTGCTCGCCTCGCCGTTCCAGATGGAGCAGATGACCCGGCTCGAGGCGACCGGGGTCCCGCTCACATTGGGCGACGTGCTGCCGGCGATTCAGCAGGGCACGATCGACGGCGCGTTCGGCTCGACTCCGGTGTTCACGGCGCTGCAGTACCAGGGCGCCGCCAAGTACATGCTGGAGACCGGGCAGGCCTACATCTTCAGCAGCGCGGTCATGAGCAAGCGATGGTTCGATCCCCTTCCCGCCGATCTCAAGCAGGCCGTGCTGGCGACCGCGCAGGAGGCGACGAAGGAGGTCATCCCGTGGGGGGCGGACTTCATCACCGCGCAACGCAAGGTGTGGGCGGACAAGGGCGGAGAGGTGATCTACCTGTCCGAGGCCGATCACGCCGCGATGATCGCCAAGCTGCGTCCGGTGGGCGACGACATCGTCAAGAGCAAGCCCGCGCTCAAGCCGCTGTGGGACGAGCTGGTCGCCGCCGCAAAGCGCGCGCAGTAAGTCGCGGCGTCCGAGCTCCCTCTCCTCGAAACGGAGAGAGCCCGGAGGGTCCATGCGCGAGTGGAGAGGCATGAAAGCGATCAGGACCCTCGCCGCCGTCGTTCTCGTGCTCGCCGCGACCGCCCTCCTGATGGCGGTCGGGCTCAACTTCGCCAACATCATCGGCCGCTACGTGCTGCACACGCCGATCGCCTCGGCCGAGGAGGTCATGCTGTTCCTGTTCGTCGCCTCGGTCTTCCTCGGCAACAGCGTGGTCGGCTGGCAGGCGCGGCAGATCCGGATGGACGTCCTCCTGCACGTGCTGCCGCCGCGATGGCGGCGCCGCTTCGACCTCCTCGCCGATCTCGCCGTGATCGCGGTCAGCCTCACCATCATCGTGATCGGCTGGCCGGCGATCCAGATGCTGGCGGAGTTCGACGAGCGCAGCCAGGCCGCGGACATCCCCATGGTCATCCCGCAGGCGCTGATCCCGATCGGGCTCGCGCTCAATGCCTTCCTGGTCGCGGCGCGCTTGGTGGCCGAGTTTCGCGGCCGCCGCCGCGAGCATCCGCCCACGGAGGCATTCTGACGTGACGACCGCGCATCGATCGCCGGCAGCGTAGGGCGGGACCCGTGACCGCCACCTTCGTGTTCTTCATCCTGCCGGTGATCCTGCTGTGCATCGGCATTCCGATCTATCTCATCCTGCTCATCGCCTCGCTCGCCGCCATGGTGTTCGTGGTCGATGTGCCGCTCGCGACCATCCAGACCAACATGTTCGGCGGGCTCGACAACTTCCCGCTGCTCGCCATCCCCTTCTTCATCCTGGCCGGGGAGATCATGGGCCAGGGCGGCATCGCCAAGCGCGTGATCATCTGGGTCACGGCGCTGACCGGCAGCGCACGCGGCTCGCTGCCGATCACCGCGATCGCCTCCTCGGAGCTGTTCGGCGCCATGTCGCACACCGCTGTCGGCACGGTGGCGGCGGTCGGCCGGCTGGTCTACCCGGCGCTGCGCAACGGCGGCTATGGCGAGCGCTTCACGGTCAGCCTGATCGCCTCCTCGGGGGCGATCGCGGTCGTGATCCCGCCCTCGATCGCCATGATCCTCTACAGCATGTCGGCGCAGCAGTCGGCGGTCGCGCTGTTCACGGCCGGCATCGTGCCGAGCCTGCTCATCGGCCTGGTCGATGCGCTCTACGTGATCCTCTATTCGCGCCGGCGCAACGTGGCCGTCGGCGAGCGGGCGTCGTGGCCGAAGATCTGGGCCGCAACCAAGGACGCAAGCTGGGCGCTCGGCACGCCGATCGTCATCTTCGGCGGCATCTACGGCGGCATCTTCACCCCGACCGAAGCCGCCGGCGTCGCCGCGATCTACTCGATCGTGGTCACCATGTTCATCTATCGCGACATCGGCTGGTCCGAGCTGTGGCAGATCACGCTCTCGTCGGTGTTCCTCATCTCGCAGATCCTCATCATCGTCACGGCCGCCGGCATCTATTCGTGGCTGCTCACCACCAGCGGCATCCCGCAGCATCTGGTCGCCGGCATGGAGGCGCTGAACCTGCATCCCTGGCAGACGCTGCTGATCGTCAATCTCGGCCTGCTCCTCGTCGGCAGCTTCCTCGAGCCGCCGGCGGCGATCATGATCCTCACCCCGCTGCTCCTGCCGATGGTGCAGGCGGCCGGGGTGCACCCGATCCACTTCGGGATCATCATGGCGGTCAATCTGAGCATCGGCATGTACACGCCGCCGTTCGGGCTCAACCTGTTCGCCTCGCAGGCGATCTTCAACCAGCCGCTCGGCTCGATCTATCGCGGCGTGATCCCGTTCGTGCTGATCAATTTCATCACCCTGATGCTGATCAGCTACGCGCCGGTGCTGTCGATGGGGCTGGTGGCGCTCGGCAACTGAGCGGGCAAAACGCGCTCACCCCAGGCTGGCGTCGACGCAATCCTCGAACTGCGGCGGGCGCGACAGCACTCCGCCCGAGCGAAAGCTTTCGGCCAGGCGGGCAAACCCCTCGCGCGACATCTCGGGCGTCGCCGCCCACAGCCCGGCCGCGTGGTAGCGCCGCAGCGCGCGGGCGAGCCGCTCCGGTGCGACGTCGGCGAAGTATGCGGACGTCGCGGCGGCAAGCTCGCTGCCATCGTCCGCCGCGAGCCGGGCCTGCATCGCGGCGAGGCCGCGGCGCACCGCCGCGAATGCCTGGGGATCGCGCGCGATGCGCGCACGCGACGCGATGAAGCTCGTGTAGACGCAAGGCCCGCGCGTGCTCGCGGCGTAGACGATCCTGCCGATCCCCTCCTCCAATGCCGTCGATACGAACGGCTCGAACACCTGCACCACGTCGATCGACCCCTCGCGCAACGCCGCGATGTTCTGCACCATCGTGCGATCCCGCACGCGCTCGAGGCGATCGGGATCGAGGCCGGCGAGGCGCAGGTCGTGTTGCAGGCACATCCACGGCGTCGGCACCTCGG
>DASTZX010000433.1:0-4499 GCA_035764045.1 Xanthobacteraceae bacterium
AAAGCTCAACCGAGGCAGACATAGCCGAACACGCGATCGGTCTGAGCGTTGCTGGCGTGGGCGAGCGTGAACTCTCCGGCCGCGACCGCGCTCACATAGACGGTGCCGTTGCCGAGCTCGGCTGCGGCGTGCGCGGTGAGCGGCGAGAGCAGCACCACGCTTCCCGCTCCGCAGGTTTTCGCGCTGACCGTGGTGGCGGCGGTGTTGGTGGCGAGCGTCACACTGCCGACCGCGTTGGAGCGACCCTGCGCGAGCTGATTGATCGCGGTGTTGATGCGCCGCTGGTTGGTCTCTTCCGGCGCGAGCACGTAGGCGGGCATGGGCCTGGTCTCCTTTCACCCTCCCCTGCAGGGGGAGGGTCGGCGCGCATGAGCGGAGCGAAATGCGCGACGGGGTGGGGTGACGGCATCCGCCCAGCACCCCACCCCGACCGCCTTCGCTTCGCTGCGGCGGTCGACCCTCCCCCTCCAGGGGAGGGTGAAATCACCGCCCGCCCTCGAGCGCGACGTCCGGCTCGAGCCCTTGCGCGAACGTCCACGGCGTGCCGGCCGGGATGCGAATGCTGCCGCGGGCGAAGCGGGTGGCGGCGCGCTGCGGGCAGCTCCCGGTCGCGTCCATCGCGGTCTCGGGCGAGAACACCTCCGGGTCGGCAAGCCGCTCGCGCGTGCCGACCACGCCGAACACCGTCGCGGCGTCGGTGAGCGGGCGGAAGCCGCGCACGCAGATGCGGCGGCCGGCCTGCGCATTCGCCGCCGTCGCGATGTTCGCCTGCAGGTTCGGGCCGCGGAAGAAACCGAGCGCATGGCTCGCGTTGAAGGCGGCGATCTCCGGCGTCGCCGAGGTGGCGAAGCTGTCGAGCGAGGGGATCAGCGCATCGAGCGACGGCGAGATCGCGTCGAGGTTCTCCAGCGTGAGGCCCGGCTGCGACAGGCTGCCCAGGAATTCGCCGCTCATCGCGATCGGCGTGAAGCGCGCCAGCACGTAGTCGTAGCACAGCATCTTGTCGAACAGGCCGGCGCTGCCGGAGTTGGACTTGTAGGCCCAGAACACGCGGTGGTGACGCGGATCGGAGGCGCCGAGAACGAGCTGAAGGTTGCCGCCGTCGATGTCGGCCAGCACCGTACGGTCCACCTTCTCCTTGCCGATCGGCTGCGGATGTCCGGCCGGGTCCATCTGCTGGAAACCCTGCGCGCCGAGGAAGAAGATCTGGCCGCCGGAGCGGATCAGCGAATACGGCGCGTAGAGGCCGCGATCGTCGGAGATGCGCTCGATCTGGAAGATCACGGGCGAGCCCGGCGCATAGATGAGGCGGCGAATGGCGGTGTCCTGCAGGATGTTGCCGAACTCGCCGCCGGCGACCCCACGCACGATTCCGCCATCGGGCAGATCCTGGAAGTCGGACGAGTTGACTCCCGCCGTCCAGCCGGTCGGGTCGCCGAGCGCCGACCACTGCACCCGGTAGGGATTGTTGAGGAGCCCGGTGAGCACGACGAAGTCGCCGACGATCGAGACGTAGCGCGCCTGCGGCGGCGCGCCCGCCAGGCTGGCGAAAGCGGTGGATGAGGTGAGGTCGAAATATTGCGGCGGCGCATTGGCCTGCACCGCGATGACGAAGTTGACGTATTGCGCGAACTGCCACTGGTCGGTGGACGAGGCGGGCGGGTAGCCGCCGACCGCGCTGACGTCGGTCCAGGTCTGGTTGGTGTTGTTGAGCGCGTAGAGCCTGGTCGCGGTCGCGGCGAAGATCGCCACCGATCCGTCGGTGCGGATGGCGCGGAAGAAGCCGCGGCACGGCCCCGGCAGCGACGCGCTGTAGCCCGCAAAGGCCTGCATCGGGCCGTAGCCGTCGCCGCGCGGCAGCGCGTTGAGCACCTGGCCCGTATAGGCGGCGTCGTAGTCGGAGACGTCGGGCCGATACTCGCCGAACGGGATCATGGGCGATCTCTCCTTTCTGTCATTGCCCGCGAACGCGGGCAATCCAGTACTCACGACGGATCAGCGAGACCGAGACAGTGTCCCACGCACTGCTGCGGAGTACTGGATCGTCCGCTTGCGCGGACGATGACTATGGCGGAGCGGATTGCGCGTTTACGCGAGCGCAGTGCACTAATCTACGGCGTCGGCCCCATCACGCGCAGCGCGGCGGGCGCGCGCGTCTTGGTATCGAGCCGCTCGATCTCGGCGAAGGCCGCGTCGCGCCGGCCGCCCCACAGCGACATGTTGTCGGGATCCTTGGCGTAGGCATAGGCCTCGGCCAGCGCGCCGCACAGATAGAGGTCGGGATGGGCGGCGAGCAGCCAGTTCGCCGCGATCGGCGGCGTCTGCGCGGCGAGCGCGGCGAGCGCCGGAATTTTCTGAAAATAATCGAAGCTCAGCGCCGTGTTGTCGGACGGCGCCAGCACCACCGTCCCGTTCTCGACGGTGAAATAGCGCGGGCTCCCCTGCGGCAGCGTGGGAAACAGCGCGCGCAGGTAGGATGGGTGGACGTATTCGAGCTCGCGCGGCGCGTTGCCGGTCCAGGTCAGTCGCCGCCACGCGAGATAATCGCTCGGCAGCGTCGCGACGCCGCCCGACGGTGTCAGCGTCGTGGCCGCCTCCTGCTGGCGCACCCGCAGCCGGCGGTTGGCGACGGTCTCGAACAGCATGATGAAATCGGGCACGCGGCTGCCGAGATCGGCGCGCGCCAGCCAGTCGGCGATCGCGGCCTGCAGGTCGGTGTAGGTCTGGATGGGCATGGATTGTCCCTTATCAGCCACGCGCGGCGCATGCGGCTCTTGCGTCCCCTCACCCGCTTGCGGGGAGAGTTAGAGAGGGGGGAATGCCGCTCGCTTATGCGCGTGTGGCTTCCCCCTCCCCCGCTCTCCCGTAAACGGGGGAGGGCGCGAGAGTCAGTCGCCCGCACGCCGCAGCACGTCGGCGGCGCACTTCAGAGGTCTGATTGATGGCTTGGGAATCCTGGATGACCCGTTTGCGCGGGTCATGACGGGAACGAGACGGATCGCGAGCTACGTACGCTCGGGGCCGTCCCTGCTCGCACCCTCGGCGCGCCGCAGCGCCTGCGTCGGACACAGAAGTCTCACGTCGTCCTGTGAGTACTGGATTGCCCGCTTGCGCGGGCAATGACGGCGCTGAGAGAGACGACGAGGGAGCGCGATGCGCCGCGCCTCACCTATCCAAGGCCTCGGGAGGCGTGTGCTCGACGTGCAGCACGACTGCCCGGTTATCCTCCATCACGTTAAAGTCACTCAGCATCCTAATCATTCGCCGCTTGCGTTCTCATCGAGCGGAGCCTTGATCGTGCCTTCGACGATGTCCGCGACCCACGGCCACGTCTCGCCGCGCCGGACGATGGCCTCGCATTCGATGTCACCGGGCTCATAGAGGATGATTCGCGTGCCGGGCACGAGCACCTCGGCTGGTACTCCATTCGGAAGCACAATGGTCAGGTAGTCCTCCCGCCAATTGAAGTCGGTCATGATCCGCACCAAGGGAGGATCGTTCGTCGTGTTCATGCTCTCATATTATGTGAACTTGCGCTGATGAGCCAGACTATCATCGGCGGGTTTGATCGGGATTTCGTTCTATTCTGAAAATGGAACTGAGCGCTTTGGCTTTCTCGTCCGAGAGTTCAGTTTCGCCGGGCGGCAGTAAAATCGTGGCGTGCAGCGGGTTCGTTGGACGTGGTGTGGGCTCGAGGCGGTAGCCGAGTCCGTTGAGCTCCGGAACGATCGTGTAGCTGATCTGGGCATTGGGATATCTTGCGACGGCGGCGAGTTGATCGACGCTCATGTTCGGCGCCGAGGTCGAGGACATTCCGTATTGGCCGGGCAAACCAATCCCTGTTAGCTCGTTCGTATTTTGCTGCAATAACGGCGGAGACGATCGCCCGCCGCGAACGACATACTGCGGATGAAACTCGTCGTGATGAACGACTGCACCGGCCAGCCGGAAGCCGGCAGGAGATCCCAGAAGCTCGGCATTGTGTGTTGATCCGGTGTGGAGATTCGCAGACGGACCTCTGCGTCATCGTCCGCGCAAGCGGACGATGACGTACGCCGCAGCG
The DNA here is from genome assembly GCA_035764045.1 of Xanthobacteraceae bacterium. Taxonomy (GTDB): domain Bacteria; phylum Pseudomonadota; class Alphaproteobacteria; order Rhizobiales; family Xanthobacteraceae; genus JAVDCA01. The sequence continues at coordinate 4,064 of DASTZX010000433.1, forward strand.
CCTGCGTCGGGCACAGAAGTCTCACGTCGTCCTGTGAGTACTGGATTGCCCGCTTGCGCGGGCAACGACGGCGCTCGATTGAACGACGATTGGCGATCCCGGCGCGCTACTTGTCCACGCGCAGGAATCGCCAGTCGGGATCGTCGAGCTTGCGCTTGATGTACCGGCCCCACTCCTCGCTCGGCATGCCGATGAGGTTGACGCCGTCCTCGGTCATCCAGCGCAGCAGGATCACGTTGGGGATCGACGCGATGTGCCGGCCCCAGTCGCTCTTCTGCGGCTCGCGTCGCAGCTGCGCGTTGCGCTCGAGGATGGGCGCGACGTCCTGGGCGTGCTCGAGCGTGAGGCGGTCGCCGTCCGGGTCGAGGTGAACACGGGCGGCGACGTCCCCCATCAGCCTACGCTCCTGACGGAGCTACGGCTCGACACGCCGCGC